>JBOGVG010000041.1:0-3952 GCA_050692435.1 Actinomycetota bacterium | reverse complement strand
TGGCCTCCGACAGCGCATCGGCCAGCACGACCGGCTCCAGGGACAGGGTGATCCTCCCGGACTCGATCCGGGCGATGTCGAGCACCTCGTTGATCAGATCGAGGAGGTGCTTCCCGCCCTTCAGGATGTGTTCCACGCTCTCCTGATGCCCAGGCTCTAGGCCATCCATCTTCAGGAGCTGTCCGAACCCCAGGATCGCGTTGAGGGGCGTGCGCAGTTCGTGACTCATGCGGGAGAGGAACTCGCTCTTCGCCCGGTTGGCCCGCTCGGCATCCTCCCGCGCTCGCTCAGCCTGTTTCTTGGAGGATGTGAGCGCCTCCTCAAGGGCGACCTTCTCGGTGACGTCACGCGAGACCGCGACCAGGCCGCTGGGCCGGCCCTCGGCGTCGGTCATTCCCCGGGCGTGGGACTCGAGGACCACCCAGCGGCCGTCGGCATGGGGCATCCTGAACCTGAGCTCGACCGGCGGCCCTCCTTGGAGGAGAGATCGAAGCGTTTCGTTGACACGCGCCCGGTCGTCGGGGTGGATCAGGTACATCCTGTCCATCTGCGCGTACTCCCCGGGTTCATAACCCAAGATGTCGCGGACGGCGGGGCTGGGAGGCCCAAGCTCCCCGTCGGCTTCCACCATCGTGATCATGTCGGGGGAGGCGGCGAACACGGCACGCAGCGTGGCCTCGCTCTCTCGAAGAGCGTGATCTCGGTCTTCCCGGGCAAGGGATATCTCGCGCTCCAGCGAGCCCTTCAGGCGAACGATGACTGCGCCCATCACCAGTCCGATTCCGAGGAAGAAACCGAGTCGGGCCGACCAGTCCAAGAGGTGCTGCTGCGTACCCGTAGCCACGTCAAGGGGCAGGAGGGGGCCGGCCACAAGGCCCGCGACCACGGCGGTGGCGGCTGCTCCGGCCAGGCCGAACCGCGCCGCGGCAAGGAGGATCGGAATATAGAACCAGTGGGGTGGAACGCGGCCGGCGCCGCCGAGAACGTAGCTGACCAGCCATGAGAGACCGAGGAGCACCGCCACGATGGCAACGCCCCGGCCGGGGGATGAGGCTCCTTGAGCCCGGATGGCTCTCGTCGTCCATCGATAGGCCCGGCTGACCGGTGCGTCTCCTCTCCCCGAATCGCTCATATCTCCTTGATCGGGAGCCCATGAAGCCCACTTGACCGGGTAAGGCCGGCCACAGGGGGAACCCAGGGAGTCTTCATCCCGATCTTCACCTCCGGGCGGTTCAGCCTGCGGCGGGGCCGGTATCTTCTACGGGTCGAGCCAATCTGGACTCTCACGCGACCCGACCCCAATCGCGAGCGCTCACCCCCACGCGCTGACCTGTGGTTCTGTGGTTCGAGCGCTGTTCCCTCGGCCTCCGCGAAGCGATAGGCGTACGACCCCCGGGCGAGATTTGACCTGCGGCGACGCCTCCCCCCAACCCGTGAGCTGGGGCGTCGTTACGCGGTCGTTCACGGGACCCCGACAGGACCCACTTTCCCCCAGGTCCCCCTTCTCTGGTTCTCGCGTCCCTTCACGGACACCCGTTGTCGACCGGGGCCGTGTCCGAGACGCTGGGAATCGCCGAGGTCCCCGGAAGACTGGCCGGCATCGGGATCGGCCTGTCGCACGCCTCCCGGATGACCTCCTGATCCGGGGGGCCCTACCGATCAGGCCTGGATGATCTGGATCGTCTTGAAGTCGGAGCCGGGAAACACGTCGCCTCCCTCGGTGACCGAGGCGGAGGCCAGGGCCTCGGCGCTCCCGCCCGGAACGGGCCTTCCGACGACGCCACCCGGACCGAGAGATGCTGGGCGGGACGGGCGGACGATCTTGGGCTTGATCCGTTCGTCGTTCCTCGTCGTCGATGAAGGGAGGATCGAGGCCGCCTGAACGCCGGTCAGTCCGAGGAAACCGTCCCGAACGCGCTCGCCGCGGTTGCGCTCGACTGGCTCCGCCACCCGCTCAGGCGCAGGAAGATCGGGTAGTCGGGCACGACGACGTCGTAGAGGACCAGCGTCCCGTCGGTCCGGCTCGCGATCAGCTCCTGCTGGAAGCCGGCGAGCGCGTCGAGACCCACCACGGCGTCGGCCGATCGTTGGAACGTGATGTCGGCCGTCACGCTGGAGAGGTCGTCGACCGCCTCGCCGTCCGTCCACAGCGCGAGCAGCGCGTCGCCGTTCGCAAGGGTGAAGCCGTAGCTCGCGATGTCGTCCGACTCGCTGTCGATGTGTAACGCTAGATCTGCGGGTTCGGTACCGTCCATGATGGTCGTCAGCCTCGGCCCGGTCTGGAAGAACGATGGGATCGTCGACCCGCCCCGGATCCCGAGGTTGTCGGTGGGCGTGTCGATCCCCGCCCAGACGCCCAACCCTCGGTTCATCACGATGGCTCGTAGGAGGTATTTGGCGGCGGTGATCGGCGTGTACACCCAGGGCTGCCCCGCGCCGGCGTTGCGGGGCGTCCTCCACAACATCTCCTCGGCGAGGATCTCGCCCGAGAAGCCGTGGGCCCTTGCGACCTTTCTGATCTTTCCAACGAGCCCCGGGTAGCTGTAGTAGTACCGCCGCGTGTCCTCGTACTCGGGCGACGTCCCATACATCGGATGCAGCTCGATCGCATCGAGCGAAGACACCACGTCCGACCTCAGGAGACCGAACAGGTACTCGTGGCTGTGAGCGTCGAGCAGATAGGCGCCGCCGCCGGCTACGATGCGGACCTTCGGAGCCTCTCGACGGATGATCGGGACCACCCGACGGATCAGGTTCAAGTAGTCGGGCAGATCGACGAAGAAGACGGGCTCGTTCAGGATCTCGAAGTACCGAACCCGATCGCCGAAGTGGCGCGCGAGCAGCCTGACGTAATCGAGGTACTGGCGCACCTCCTGCTCGTTCCCGTAGTCCGGCGGCCTGTCGGCATGCAGGCGTTCGTCCCAGTAGACGACGGTGAGGAGGATCGTGATGCCGCGTTCGGCCAGCTCGGTGATGACTTCGTCCTGACACCGGTTGATCTCGAAGCTCGAGAAGGGGCCGTCGTAGCGTGGGCCGCCGACGTCGTTGCCATACCACCACTCGCGGGGATCGAGTGAGAGCCGGACCCAGCTGAACCCGTAGTTCAGCACGTGCCTCACGTACCAGTGCTCCTCGGGAGACGAACACGGAGGTTGCGGACGATCCATGCCCCACATGTCTCCGATGTGGCCGCCCGTCAGGTCCGCGTATTCCTCGATTGCGATCGTCGTTTTCGGCAGGTCGTTCCCTCCCTGCAGAATCCTGGCTCGGACGGGGTCTGAGGTCGGGGGCGAGAGCTGGCTGCTGTTGCCGGCGGCATCGATCGCGACGGCCGTCAGGTGGGGATGCGTGAACGGTCGACCGATCTTGAGGGCGAACACGCCCCGTTCGTCCGCCATGCTCTTGCCTTCGAAGGCCCGCGCCTCACCGTCGTCATCGGAGAAGACCTCGACCGTGCAGCGCGCGCACGCCGTCCCGACGACCGTTCCGGCCTCCAGGTCGAGATCGAGCAGGGCGGGGGCGATCAGTCCCGTGTTGCCGTCGCTTGACAGGTAGATCGCCGCCGCGGCGTTGTCGCGGATGCTGTTTCGGGTGACGGTGTTGGAGACCGAACGTGGGTTGTCGACCCAGACCCCGTTCTCACCGTTGTCCGCGATCACGTTCTCGGGACCGACCGTGTTTCCTTCGGCGCCATCCTCCAGCGCGACGCCGCTCTGACCGTTGTGGGCGATGACGTTGCCGGGCCCGAGAACGTTCCCCGTCGCCCCTCCCGTGACCCACACGCCGTGGGCGCGGTTGCCGAGCGGCTCGGTTCCGTCCGCCTCCGTGCCGATCAGGTTCCCCTCGACGAAGTTGCCTTGGGCGGAGCCCCAGAGGCCGATGCCGACGCCGTTGCTTCCCGTCAGGTTGCCCTGCCCAATCGGCCCCGCACCGATGCTGCGCTCACCGCCAA
>JBOGVG010000040.1:0-2016 GCA_050692435.1 Actinomycetota bacterium | reverse complement strand
GCTTGAGGCCGGGTACACGCGGCTTTCGATGGGCGCGCAGTCGTTCGATCAGCGCGTCCTCGATGCGCTGGAGCGGGTGCACCGGCCCGCGTCCGTGCGGCGCGCGTTCGCCGTCGCCCGGACCGCGGGCCACACGAACGTGAACCTGGACCTGATCTACGGGGCGAACGGGGAGACGCTCGCGTCGTGGCGCCGGACCCTGGAGGAGACCATCGCCCTCGGACCGGAACACGTGTCCGCGTACGCGCTCACGATCGAGCCGGCCACGCCACTCGGCCGCAAGGTCCAGGCGGGGCTGGTGCCAGGGCCCGAGCCGGACCTGCAGGCCGACATGTTCGACCTCGCGTGCGAGCTGCTCGGCGAGGCCGGCTACGGCCACTACGAGGTGTCGAACTGGGCGCTCTCCGGGTTCGAGTGCCGGCACAACCTGGGCTACTGGCGGAAGCGGCCGTATCTCGGGCTGGGGGCCGGGGCCCACTCGTATCGTGACGGGCGTAGGTGGTGGAATCTCCGCCCGCCGGCCGAGTACCTGGACGTCGTGGAGCGCGGCGTGCGCCCGGTCGGCGGCGAAGAGCACCTCACGCAGCAGGACGAGCGGTTGGAGGATGTCTTCCTGAAGCTCCGCATCCTCGAGGGGGTCCCGGTCACATCGGTCGCCGGCGACGTGGCCTCGCGCTTCCTGGAGCAGGGACTGCTCCGCCGTCTGGACGGCCACCTCGTGCCGACCGAGCGGGGGATGCTGCTGTTGAACGAGCTCGTCCTGGCCCTCACCAGTTAGCCACCCGAGTAGAAAGACGGGAGTCTCGCGCCGCAGAGGCCGCCGCGCGTCGCGAACGACGGGGACCCGGAGGTCGTCGGTTCCTCGAAGTCGCGCGTTTCGATCAACTCGAGCGCACCGTCCTGTCGCAGGATGAATGTGGTCTCGTGCGCGTACCAGACGGCGTCCACCGAGTCGTGGGGCCTCGACTCCGCCGACGTCGCCACGAGCACCCGGCCGTCCGGGCCGGTCTCACACCGCAGCGCGGTGGAGTCGAACGCGTCGCCGCCGAGCCACAACCGGACTTCCTTCCCAGGTTCGAACCCCCCCGCCGGATCGCCCGGCGGTGCCACCGTGACTGGAACGATGGCCGGCGAGTCAGCCAGCCCGATCTTGAACAGCCTGAGGCCGGCGATGCTGAACGCGACGTCCTGCACGAGCAGCTCGTCGATCCCGTCGCCGTCGACGTCCGGCGCGGCAAACGCCATACATATCACCTCGCACCCGATCGGTCCGTAGGACGCATCGGCCTGACCATCGCCAATGAGGTCGACGGCCACGATGTTGTCCGCCTCGCTCGCATCCGGGCACGGGCCGACGTCACCGCGTTTGGTGGCGACGTAGGCCGTCCCCACCGTCTGTGGGTCTCCGAAGTGTCCCTGTACCGACGTAACGTTGCACACGGGAAAGCCGAGCCCGATGTCCTGGCCAGCTTGGGGCAACGGGCTCTCGGTCGGCGACGGAGACGGAACGACCGAGGCGCCTTCGGGGAGCGGCTGCCAAGCCGGTTCGAAGCCGGCGAAGAGTCGCCGGAAGTCACTGCCGTCGGGACGAGCGCGAAACACTGCCTCGTCGTGTTCGATGAGTAGGTACTGCCCATCCGGCGACCACGCCGCCGAGAAGAGCGGGCTGAGCTCCCCGCCGGCCACGAGCGTGAGGTCCGCCCCCGTCGGCGACATCGTCCAGATCTCCGACGAACCGTCCCCATCCACCGCGCGCACGAACGCGATGCGGTCACCGTCCGGCGACCAGGCCGGGCTGGCCTCGTAGGCCTCGATGGTCTTCGTGAGGTTCCGGAGATCCGTGCCGTCGACGCCGACCACGAACAACTCCCCGTCGTTCTGGAACACCAGGGACGTGCCATCGGCCGACCAGGTTGGTGACACCGGACAGTCGTTCCCGTCGCTTGGGACGACACTCCGGACGCCGGTGCCGTTCGCGCGCATGACCATGATGCCGTCGCAGCCCGTCGAGAACGC
>JBOGVG010000039.1:0-3929 GCA_050692435.1 Actinomycetota bacterium | reverse complement strand
TCGCGGGCGGCTGACGACCCGATTCAGCCCTCATCGAGCGCTCGGTGGGCGCAGGAGAACGGCGACGTGTTCGCCGGCGACTTCACCCCCTTACGGATATGGCGATCCGCGCACGGCGACCGCGCCGAGCCCGGGCCGGGTGAGAGCCCATTCCAGCCGCGGTAGCGTGGCTCGCATCACGGGGCCTCCCAGGGCCACGGCGGAGGGGCCGACGGTGGAGCTGACGGAACGGGAGCGGGCCAGGCTGGCTGCGGCGCCGGCGGATCTGCCCCACGAGGTCAAGGACGTATGGGTTGTGTCGTGGGACCGCCACGAGGGCGACCTCGACCGGTTCCGCGAGTTCCTGGCCGGGCTGGTCCTTCACATCATCAGGGCTCGCCCAGAGACGGCAGGGATGTTCGCGGACGTACCCGACGCGCTGCGGGTCCTGCAGGTGCTCGCCGGGGAGGGCGACACCGGGTTGCCTGGGCCCGGTCAGCCGGGCTGACCCGCGGCAGCGGGTCACCGGGAATCCTCGGGAACGGGCGCGGCGGTCGTCATCGCTACCCGCTCATATTCGATCGGCACGTCAGGGCACCGCGCCTCCTGCTCACCTACCGTGGCCGGGGGGCAGCCGAGGCCATCGCGGCGGGGCCAACTCCGCCCCGTCATTCCTACGGTTGCTCGGACCGCAACGGCTTCGCCTCTTTCGCGGGCCGAGCGGGCGCCTTCTCCAGCGGCTCAGAGCTTGACGATGGGGCAGGTCAACGTGCGGGTGACCCCGTCCGTGAGCTGCAGTCGGAAGACCACCATCTTGCCCAGGTCGTCGATGCTGTCGGCCTCGACCTGGACGATCACGTCATAGGGGCCGGTGACGTCCGCGGCGGAGATGACCCCGTCGAGCCGGGCAGCCTGGATGGACACATGAGCCGACTTGCCCACCTCGGTCTGGATGAGCACATATGCCTTGACGGCCATGAAGCCTCCTCGCCAGCGGCGCAACCGTTGGTAGCGATCCCACTTCGGGCCATGTGCCCACGGTACCGGGGTGTGGCACGGCCGGCAGCTCTTCGGCGAGGCTGGCAGGGTGAGGAATCCCGAGGCGGCCTTCGTCCTCCATCAGCTCACCAAGCACGGCTCCCCCATCCCGGACCGGTCGCGCCTCGTCGATTTTCAGCCGTTGGACCCTTCCAACCGACCGGCGCCGTTCAAGCGCTTCCCGCGGCTGGAGACGCGGCCGCTGCCCGTGGACATCGGCGGGACGGGCATCGCAGCCACCGATGTCCTCTCCGGGCGCGCCAAGTCGCCTCCGTCCCAGATCGACGGCACGGTCCTGGCCCGGCTCCTCTTCTTCTCGGCTGGCGTCACCCGCACGGCCGTCGGAGGCCGCAGCTACTTCCGGGCGGCAATGTCGGCGGGGAACCTGCACCCGGTCGAGCTTTACGTGACGTGCGGGGACCTCCCTGGGGTCGACGCCGGGGTGCACCACTTCACACCCCGAGAGTTCGGCCTCACCGCCCTGCGGTCCGGGGACTGGCGCCGGGCGCTCGCTGTGAGGGCGGCCGAGCCGGCCGTGGCCACCGCACCCTGCACCCTCGTGCTCACCGGGATCCCCTGGCGGACGGCGTGGAAGTACGGGGAGCGGGGGTACCGCCACCTGTACTGGGACGTGGGGACCCTGCTGGCCAACCTCCTCGCAGTGGCGGAGGCCCACGGCCTCCCCGCTCGGGTGGTCCTGGGCTTCGCCGACTCCGAGGTGGCCCGGCTGGTCGGTGTCGACGCGGTCGAGGAGTTCCCCCTCGCCCTGGTCGTCCTCGGCTCCGCCGAGGAGCCCGCCGCCGCGCGGGGCCCGGAACGGATCGAGCCCCTCGACGTCGAGGTCGCCCCGCTCTCTCCCCGCCCCCTCACCTTCCCGCTCATCACCGAGGCCCAGGAGGCCGGGGCACTGCGCGATCGGCAAGCCGTGGTGGCCTGGCGAGCGGCCGCGGGCCGTGGCGGCGAGCCGGCCAGCCCGATCGACGTCCCCGAGACGGCAGAGCGCTTCTCGATCGAGGAGGTCATCCTCCGGCGAGGCTCCACCCGGGTCATGCGGCGGGTGGCGGGGCCGGCGGAACTGCTCCGGTGGGGGATGGCGGTGGCCTCCCGGCCACTCCCCGGGGACTTCGCCCCCGGGGAGGCCAGCGTGCTCGAGCACTGTCTTTCGGTCCACGCCGTGGCCGATGTCGAGCCCGGCACCTACCGATGGCAAGCGGGTCGGCTCGAGCCCGGGCGTCGTGGGGACTTCCGGGAGGCGGCCCAGCAGCTGTGCCTGAACCAGCCCCTGGGCGGCGACTCCGCCTACACGACCTTCCACTGCTCCGACCTCGACTCCCTGCTCGACACCCTCGGTTCCCGGGGCTACCGGGTCGCCCAGCTCGAGGCAGGGGTGGTGGCCGGGCGCCTGGCGCTGGCCGCCTTCACCCTCGGCTACGGCGCCACCGGCCTCACGTTCTTCGACGACGAGGTGTCCCGGTTCTTCGCCAACCCAGCCGCTTGCATGCTGGTGACCTCGGTCGGCGTCCCGGCGTACCGGAGCACGCCCGGTGGGATGCCCCGCGCCGCCGCCGAGCTTGCGGGCTTCGATCGCCTCATGGAAAGGCTCAGTCGGCAGCTCGATAGGGCCGGCCGGTGAGCGAAGCACCTCGGCCCACCGGAGCCCGGCGGCGCCGAGGAGCGACCAGCGGGCCCGCCGCGAGCCGGGTTCCTCGCTGGCTGCTGCCTGACGGCGGGATCCCCTCCATGGGATGCTCGGACGGTCTTGCGAGGTCCGCCGGCCACTCGGCTAGCACCGCCAATGCTGGTGGCCCCTTCGCACGTCCGCGGGCTCGCCCGACGCCTGCTCCGCAAGAAGGCTTACCGGTTCACCTGGCGCCGGCTGCGGACACGGAGCGTGAACGAGTCCGACCTTCAGAACGTCCTCGACCAAGTCGCGAAGGACGTGGCGTCGGCGACGGGGACGATCCGTGAGGAAGTCGCTCTTCACGGGGACTCCTCGCTCGTGATCCTTCCCTTCAGAGTCGGCAGCGACCCTCGCCACCGTCCTGAACGGCTCAGCCATCGAACACGATGACGTCGTCGTGTTCGACGTTCGAGCCTCGTAACCCGACCCAGCGGCGTCGCAGAGGTGGCCGCTTCCGAGGGCCGCGGAAGGAACCGGCCGCCGGAGTGGGGATCCCGCGGTTCACACGACGGGCAGTGCGGACGGTTACGGTCAGCCGCCCCGGCGGTCGCTTGGCATCCTCTACCCACCCTCGCTGCACGACTTCGACCCCGGTGGGCGCCCGAGCCGAACACGCCCGGAGCAAGCCCCCGCACTTCGACCAGCGTGCAGGATCGGGCGGGCCTCGAACCGAAACCCTATGTGGCGATGACTCCGACGCAGTATGGACTTGGCGCTGTCCGTCGGCACTTCGCGCAGGTGGCCGGAGTGTACGGAGCGGTGCGGACGACCGATGTCGAACCGGTGCGCGACCTCGTGACGTTGCTCCCCGCCGGCGCGCTTCGAGGCCTGGAGGTGGGGTGCGGCACGGGACGCTACACAGAACTCCTCCTCGAGCATCTGGCGGCCGGCTCATCGATCGTGGGCGTCGACGCGTGTTTCGAGATGATCCAGGTTCTACGCCGCACCGTGAGGCCCAACGCTGCGATCCGGCTCGTCTGTGGGGATGTCGCCGCGCTCCCCTTTCCCGAGGGCGTGCTCGACTTCGTTGCCTGCTTCAATGCCGTCCACCATCTCCACCTCGATGCGTTCTTCGAGGCCTCGACCCGACAGGTTCGGCCGGGTGGCCACGTCTTCGTCTACACCCGCACCCTGGAGCAGAACGCCCGCTCCATCTGGGGCCGCCGCTTTCCTGGGTTCAGCGACAAGGAAACCAGGCTCTTCCAGCGAGACCGTCTTGAACGGGCCGTAG
>JBOGVG010000038.1:0-3765 GCA_050692435.1 Actinomycetota bacterium | reverse complement strand
GACTCGAACCGCCGACCCCCTGCTTGCAAAGCAGGTGCTCTACCGACTGAGCTACGTCCCCATGTCTACCGAGTTTGGCACAGATGATGTCTCCATGGCAGGCGCCTAATCAACAGCGCGGACACCACAGACGGAACTATCCTGGTCTTCGTCAACGATGGCGGGCGCCAGGGCAGTGCGTGGAGACGGCCAGTGACGGCTCGGGTTCGGGATGGCTGGATCCAGGGGGAGCTCCAAGGACCGAAGGGGCGAACGTATCGGGTCGAGGCGGAGCCACGCCATGACTTCTCCTTCGTCCGCCTGGCCATCCCCAGACCGAACCTCGTCCTGCACACCACGCAGGCCCCCGACCTGAAGGAGCGATACAAGACCTGGGACTTTCCGCCGCAGTTCGGCGTGGGGGATCACCGAATCGTCCAGCTCTTCCCGGTCTGGGCCCAGGGGAAGTCCTCCAAGGCGCAGGACGCCCGGGCGATGCAGATCGAGATCACGGGGTTCTCGAACATCGCCCGCTGGCTTCCCTTCCGCCACGCCCTGCAGCCGCTCGGCGCGCTGGTGGCGTTCCTTCATAAACGAAGGCTCATCAAGACGGGACTGTCGAGGCCGACGACGACTGGCCCATCGCCGTGGACCACCTGCCGGCCGCCGTGTTCGACTATTACCGGCGATCGGCGGGGATCTGGCCCGAGGTCCCTGGTGTGTACGGGCATATCGAGCTCCCCGGCGACGACCACTGGGATCCGGGTGGGTTCGACTATCCGGAGTTCTTCGGCATGGTGCGGGACGTGCTTGGAGGTGACGAGGACATGCGTATGGACGAGCTGATCAAGGGGCACCAGGCGTACAGAGACAAGTTCAAGTCACGGGGTGAGGATCCTGGTCCTCCGCCTCAGAACAGATCCGATGATTTCAAGGAAGGGTGGCGACAGGCGCGTTTCGCGGCGAACAACCCGGAGCCCCTTCTGCCCGAGGGTAGCTGAAGCGATCGGCGTGCCTTCGAACCGCGATGAAGTGAGCATCCGCCCGGGCCCAATCCAGTAGAGAGGTCCCTTCGGGTGATTGAACTGCCTCACCCTTGGCGACACAATCGCGGCGCGGCTCTCGAGGCGCCAAAGGGGGACACCCATGCAAGCACCCCAGCTCAAGCGAGGCCTGTTCGGCTACACGTCCAAGAGCGTGCATCTGATCCTCGCCGATCGCGACGCGAGGACCTCGGAGCAAGCCAGGGCGACCGACGCTGTGGTGCTCGGGTTGCGCTCCGGGGCGGAGATCTTGAAGAGGCAGCGCGCCGAACAGGCCGAGAAGCTCCGCGCGCTGGAGGCCGAGGCAGCCGACCTGAGGGCCGACCGAAACGCCACTCGTGGGGATCTCGAGCATGCGGTGGCGGACGCGGCCCGCCTGGGGCTCGAGCTGACCGCCACCAAAGGCGAACTGGAGACCGTCCGGCGGGATCTGGAAACCACCCGACACGAGATCGAGACCGCCCGAGACGAATTGGACCGGCAGGAGCGGCGCCAAGCCCCGGAGGAGATGGGGGGGACTCGGAACGGCGAGATCGATGTCCTCCGGAAGGAGCTGGGCTTGGCGCGCCGGTACTTCCTGATCCAGAGCCATCGGGCCACGCGCGCCGAGGCCAGGATCGAGGAGCTGGAGGCCGAACTCCGGTCGGTGCGCGCCGAGCTCGATGGCGGGCTCAGCGCCGCCACATCCGAGCTCGAGGCCGCGCACGCGGCCGTGGAGGAAGCCGCCGCACGCCGCCCCGTGCCGATCTCCCCGGCCGGGGCGGAGGAGCCGTCCGCCGTCTTGGAGGTCGCAGGACGGACCATGGCCCGGATCATGGACGGTGCCCGGACCCGTGCGACGGAAGAGCTTCGGGAGGCCGAGCGGACCCGCCGCGAGACCATGGCGGAGATCGAGCGGCTGGCGGCGTGGCGTGATCGCCTGGCTCCCCTCGTTGGCGTGGTCCAGTCAACGATCGAGGACGCAAAGGAGCGGGCGGCTGGGATCGGGGAGAGGGTGGACGAAGCCGTCGAACCCCTCACCGAGGCCATCGCGGCGTTGGGTGACCGGTTGGCGGCGTTGGCCGAGCTTGCCGCTCTCCCAGACGAGGCCAACCGCGAGCCTGCGTCCGAGCGGTCGCTCCTTATCGAGCTCGACGAAGAGGAACAAGCTCCGGGTCAACGCGTTCCCGCCTGGGGGAGTTGGAGCTAGTCGAATCGGACACAGGCAATCCAGGCTGTCTGTCGTTACCGCTCCTGGTCCGTCAACACGCTAAGGGCATGTACCGTCGGTGCCTTCGATGAGCCGCTCGCAGGTGGGAAGCGGTTCGCTCGAGCGCGCGCTCGCGACGACGGCTCCTATCGCCACGAGCACGACCTGCGGATCGTCGTTCATCACGAAGTGACCGCCAGTTGCCTGCGAACAGCGAGTTCGAGGACAGGGTGGCGAGGTCGGCCTGTGTGCGGTTCCAGAGCCGGACCGTGAGCACGTCCTCGTATCTTCCGGCCTTTACAACTGCCAGTGGCAGGTCGCCAAAGTCACGTGCGGTACGCCGCAGCGCCGCGGCGGTAGCGTCGATATCGATGTGGTCGCCGCCATCGACCCAGTCCCCCTCGGGGGAGTCGCCGTAATAGCGACGGTATGGCTCGATCTCGTCCTCATGGCTCGAGTCGATGAGGACCAGGCCCGCCGTTTCGGCCGCGTACCTCGCCGCGAAGAGCCGGCTCACGAACCCGCCGTAGGAGTGGCCGACGACCACGTACGGCGGTTCGATGCCGGCACCCTCGAGGAGCCGGTGGAGCTCTTCGGCCTGGAGCATGCTCGTCACGTGGAGGCCGTCGGGGCGCGGGTCGCTCGTCCCTGTACCGGCACGGTCATACGTGCATATCCGGGATATCTCCGAGACCGAGCCGAGGAGATCGACCCATGTGTCCGTCCCGGGCGAGTCGTACCCTGCTTCGGCCACGACCGCCGGCGATCCCACGCCTCGACAGATCCAGTCGAGCTGGTAGCCGCCGACGTCGACCCGTCCTGAACTCAGCTCCTCGGGCGCCGATGTCCGGGAGGTCGAGCCGCTCGAACTCCCACACGCCGATGCGGCCAGGAGGACGAGCAACAACAGCGCCGGGGCGAATCCTCTCGAAGCCATCCCTTCGATCAAGTCTCGCAGTCTCGGTGGGCGCCCGTGGGGCCCTGAAGAGCTGGGGAACCCTTCACCAACCCACGGTGTAGTGGGAGCATCCTCCTGGAGAAAGAGATCCTCATGCGACGGATCCTGACCGTGACGACGATCGCCCTGGCGGCCACATGCCTCCTCCCGTGGCCCGCCCAGTCGAAGGGGCTCGAGGAGCACGCCAAGGTGGCGATCCGGGGTCCCGGGCTTGCCGAGCCCATCCGGCTGAACGGTGAGGACGCCTTCCTCTTCGTCGAACGATCCGGGGCGTTCCAGGCCAAATGGGATGTGCCAAATCTCGGAGGCGACCTCACGCCCAACGCGGAGCTCGGCACGGCGTACCGCGCGGCGGTCCGGATGCGTTGCTGGAACGACAAGGTCGTCAGGTACACGCAGACGCTGTACCCGGAGGCTCCGGGGGGACTGCAGGTCTTTACCCCTCCGGGCGCGGGCCGGTGCTTCGGGTTGGTTCCCGGGTACTGGCCGGCTTCGGGCGAGCTCCTCTCGCTGCTCCAGACGAACGGATTGCCCGCGAGCACCGGTGAGCACGGAACCAGCGGCGGACGCTCGGCGGCGCAGGCCGTCCCGGCCGA
>JBOGVG010000037.1:0-2609 GCA_050692435.1 Actinomycetota bacterium | reverse complement strand
GTTCAGGGCCGATCCCAGGCACTACGCGTCGGAGCCAGGACACGAGTAGGGATCCGAGCTCGATCGTCTCGAGGGTCTCCTGGGTTGCAATGGAGTGACCGGGATGAAGAGCGGCTCGACTCTTTACCAGCGGTTGTTTGCTCGCACCTACGACCTGGTCGCTGACCGGATCGATCGCCGGGGCGGGGCAGACCTCCGCCGGCGGTTGGTGGGAGAGGCCGAGGGCGAAGTGCTCGAGATCGGTGCGGGGACGGGGAGGAACCTGCCCCTGTACCGGAAGGCGACCCGGGTGGTGGCCATGGATCCGAATCCCGCGATGGTGGCCCGGGCCGAGGAGAGGGCGCGGTTCGCGCCGACACCGGTCGAGGTCATCGAGGGAAAGGCCGAGAAGCTGCCCTTCCCGGACGCGGCGTTCGACACGGTGGTTGCGAGCCTGGTGCTGTGCTCGGTGTCTGACCCCGGCCGAGCCTTGGCGGAGGCCCATCGTGTCCTGCGCCCCGGCGGGACACTGCGCTTCTACGAGCACGTCCGCGCCGACGAGCCTCGCCGGTCCCTGTGGCAGGACCGGCTCGAGCGCCCGTGGGGCTGGGTGGGCGCTGGCTGCCATCCCAACCGGGAGACCGTGGCGGCGATCTCCTCTGCCGGCTTCGAGGTGACGGAACTGGAGAAGTTCGACTTCGAGCCCGTGCCCCGGCTTGTCCGTCCGCACGTCCTCGGCGTGGCCCTCAGGGCGGGCCAGATGGGACGTCACGGCGCAGCCCCGACCGCCTGATCACCTGATCGCCACGAGGCCCGTATCGACTCTCTGGCGGGGCGCGCGTACCCCGAGTTCAAGGACGGGGAACGCCGGAGGCCGAAGACCTCGGCCATAGGTGCGCACCGGGCCTCCGCATGGAGTCGCACGGCAAAGTCAATTGCGCGAATTTATGGCAACTCAAAACCGCCTCTCCATGGATGTTCAGGGAGAGATGTGTCCCGCATGTGTCCCGCGATGGACTGCGAAACGTTGCGAAAGGTCGGGCGCTGGTGGGTAGTCAAAACTGCTGGTCAGGGGGGCTCCTAGCCGATTTCGCCTGGTCGCCGCGACGCGCTAGATCAAACTCATAATCCGCCGGTCGGAGGTTCGAGTCCTCCCCGCCCCACGAGGAAAAGCCCTGGTCAGCGGCCATATCTCGCCACTGCCTCGGTTCCGTGACGCCGATCTGCCCCGCATCTGCCCCGCGACGGTCACAGGAACAAGTGTGAAGGTTCGGCACGTCTGTCCCACATCGTCTCCGGCACCTATGTCTCACTTTCCGACCCGGCTCCGGTTCCTCGGCGACAGTGGCTTCGGGACCTGTGTCCCACCGAAACTCCCACTTCCGGGCCGCCCCCGATCTTCACTTGCCCTCAACCGAGCCAAGGAGGATCCCGGCATGCTGGTGGAGCTTTCGGTGGTTGAGCAGCGCTACCTGGCCGTGCGGGAGGCCCTCGACTCAGGAGCCACGATCACCGACATCGCTCGCCGCTACGGGGTCGACCGAAGGACCGTCCACCGCTGGCTGGTCCGCTACGCCGCCGGTGGCCTCGGCGCGCTCGCAGATCGAAGCTCCAAGCCCGATCGCTGCCCCCACCAGATCTCGCCCGAGGTGGAGGCCCGGATCGTGGCCCTCAGGCGGTCCAACCCCGGATGGGGTCCCCGTACCATCTTGAGCAGGCTCCGCCGCGAGCTGGAGAACACCTCCCTCCCGCTCGGCGATCTACCGGTGCCTGGTGCGTCACCGGCTCATCGCCCCGAAGCCCCGCAGGAGGAGGCGGGAGGACTACAAGCGGTGGGAGCGGCACCGGCCGATGGAGCTGTGGCAGATCGACGCCATGGGGGGCGTGCGCCTCACCGACGGGACCCAGCTGTCGGTGGTCACCGGGATCGACGACCACTCGAGGTTCTGCGTGATCGCCAAGGTGGTCCCTCGGGCCACGGCCCGGCCGGTTAGCGACGCTCTGCTCGAGGGCCTGTCCCGCCACGGCGTGCCCGAGCAGATCCTCACCGACAACGGCAAGGTGTTCACCGGTAAGCTCGCCAGAAAGCCCGCCAACGTGGCCTTCGACCGGATCTGCCTGAACAACGGGATCCGCCACCTCCTCACCGCGCCGTACTCGCCCACCACCACCGGCAAGATCGAGCGGCTGCACAAGACGATGCGAAAGGAGCTCTTCGCCGGAGCGAGCTTCGCCTCGATCGAGCAGGCCCAAGGACACCTGGACCGGTGGGTCGCCCACTACAACCACCACCGGGAGCACCAGGCGATCGGCGACGTCGCCCCGATCCGCCGCTTCGAGCTCGCCGAGAACAGGTTCCTCGACGTCGTGGACGGGGAGGTCGAGATCCAGCAGGTGCCGCAGGAGCGTCGGAAGGTCGTAGCCCGTCGGGTCGATCAGGCCGGACGCATCAGCATCCTGAAGCACCGCTACCACGTGGGCCGCTACCTCGCCGGAGAGCAGGTCGCGGTGGAGTCGCGCGACGGCCTGCTGCACGTCACGCACAACGGGGCGGTGATCGCCACCCATGCCAGGCGACACCTCCTCGAGCACGACGACAAGATGGACCGTCGAGCCGCGGTCTCTCGCCC
>JBOGVG010000036.1:0-6825 GCA_050692435.1 Actinomycetota bacterium | reverse complement strand
CCGAAGGATGCGATCGGGCGATCGACGACACCGGCGTCCCCGCGCACACCGTGGACCTGGGGGCCAAGGGCTGTGTGTCGTACCGCACGGAGCCGTTGACCAACTACCGGGACTTCCTTGAGACCGTTCCCGAGCTCTTCTACGCCTCGTTCTCGTGGATGATCAACCGAGGCATCCTCATGACTCCGGGCGACGAGGAGCAGTGGACCATCTCGGTGCAGCACACCGAGGAGGACATCCAGCGCTACGTCGAGGGGTTCTCGGAGTTCTGCGCAGCGTTGGTGACGTAGGCCTCCGACGAGCCTCGTTCGATAGCCTCATGCCCATGAACGCACGGTCCGTCATCCTGCTCGACCTGTACGACACCCTGGCCTGGGGTGAGTGGCCCCGGCTCAGGGAAGCCATGGCCGAGCGGATTGGGGTCCCCAGCCGGGACCTCCAGGCGGCCTTCGACCGGACCCGACCGGCCCGCGGGGTCGGCGCGTTCGCCGGGGCCGAGGAGGACCTGGCGGAGATCCTGACGGCCTGCGGCGTGGACCCCGACCCCGGCCTGGTCGGAGAGCTCCTGGACATCGAGGGGAGCTTGCTATCCGCGACCGTTCACCTGTACGACGATTCGATCCCCGTCCTTCGAGCCCTTCGTGCCCGGGGGGTGCGGACCGCGGTGGTCAGCAACTGCTCGCGGTCCACCCGGCCGGTCGTGGACCGGCTCGGCCTGGAACGCGAGGTGGACGCCGTCGTCCTGTCCTTCGAGGTGGGGGCGGCCAAGCCCGACCCCGCCATCTACCTTGCCGCGCTGGACCGGCTGGCCGCCCAGCCTGCCGAGACCGTCTTCGTGGACGACCAGGCCACCTACTGCGATGGGGCCGCCGCCCTGGGGATGCGGACGTTCCTGATCCGGCGAGCGATGGACCAGGGCGAGGTGCCCCGGGCCGACGGCCATCCGGTCATCCACGACCTGGGCGAGCTCCTGGCCTGACGCGCGGTTCGCCGGAACCTGGCCACGCGTCGCGCCCCGGGCACTACCCGAGGCCCGCGTTCCTGCGGATCTCCTCCAGTCGGGCCACCCGGGCCTCCGTAGGCGGGTGGGTGGAGAACAAGCTCGCCAGCGACCGGGCGGCGCCCGGCCCCCGGAGGGGGTTCACGATGAACATGTGCGCCTGCGCCGGGCTGACCGTGGCCGGCGCCGGGACCCGCCTCGACGCCGCCTCCAGCTTTCGCAGGGCGGAGGCCAGGGCATCCGGGTCGCGCGACAGGAGGGCCCCCGATTCGTCGGCCTGGTACTCCCGCGACCGCGACACCGCGAGCTGAATGATGACGGCCGCGATCGGCGCCAAGATCCACGCGATGAGGAAGGCGAACGGCCCGAGCGGGTTGTTCCGCTCGTCGCTCCCGCCGAAGAAGAACGCGAACCGGGCGAGCAGGGTGATGGCCATCCCGATCCCGGCCGCGATGGAGTTGATGAGGATGTCGCGGTTCGCCACGTGCGAGAGCTCGTGGGCGAGCACCCCCCGGAGCTCGCGCTCGTCGAGGACCTGAAGGATCCCCTTGGTGACCGCGACCGACGCGTGCTCCGGGTTCCTCCCGGTGGCGAACGCGTTCGGCTGGAGCATGTCCGAGACGTGGATCTTCGGCATCGGCATGTTCTCGGCCTGGATCAACTCGCGGACGATCGCGTACAGCCGCGGGTACTCCTGTTCGGTAACCGGCTTCGACCGGGTCGACGCGATGGCGATCCTGTCCGAGAACCAGTAGAGGGCGAAGTTGATGCCGAGCGCGATGAACAGGAACGTCCACCCACCCCGCGGCCCCAGGACGGCGTAGCCGATCAGCGCGAACAGGCCCCCCAGCGCTGCGATGAGGATCCAGGTCTTGGCCCGGTTGATCCCGATCACGTGTGTTCACACTCCTTGGGGCTGCGAGGCCCCTCGTCCGTCCTTCGCCACGAGCTTACGGCAGGTTCGGGCGAACGCCCGCGCTACCGCCCGACCAGCGTGGAGAGCGATGGGAAGTGGGCGAACGGCTGCGGATACACCCCGATGGCCAAGATGGTCACCGTGGCCAGCACGACCACCCCGCTGACCAGGGGGGGGAAAGCCAGGGGCCGGTCCACCGCTGGCTCGACGAGCACCATCTCCCTGGCCACGGCCACGTAGTAGTACAGGCTGGCCACCGAGTTCAGGACCATGATCACGGCCAGCCACGGCCCCAGCCCGCCGCGCTCGATGGCCGCGGTGAAGATGAAGAACTTCGCCCAGAACCCGCCGGTCGGCGGGATCCCGGCCAGCGAGACCATGAACGTGATCATGGCGATGGCCAGCACCGGCGCCCGGCGGGCCAGCCCGGCGAAATCGGCGATCTGGAGGCCGGGGAACTCCCGGGACATCGCGATCACCACGGCGAAGGCCCCAAGGTTCATGACGGCGTAGATCAGGATGTACGTCGTGGCGGCGGCGAAGGCGCTCCGGTTCACCCCCGCGTTCGCCGAGACGAGGGCGAATGGCAGCAGCATGTACCCGGCCTGCGCGATGCTGGAGTAGGCGAGCAGCCGGACGATCTGGCGTTGCTGGAGAGCCACCAGGTTCCCGATGGTCATCGTGAACACGGACATGGCCGCGAAGATCGGGGTCCAGAACTCCCACTGCGCAGGGAAGGACACGAACATGAGCTGGAGCAACCCGGCGAACCCGGCGGCCTTGGACGCCGTGGCCAGGAACGCCGCCACCGGGACGGGCGCCCCCTCGTAGGTGTCCGGCGCCCAGAACTGGAACGGGAACGCCGAGACCTTGAACGCGAACCCGGCCACGATGAACAAGATGGAGGCCAGGACGATGGCCTCCTGCCCGTCGGGAAGGCCCCCGGCCAGCGCCTCCCCGATGGCCGAGAGGTTCGTCTCCCCGGTCACCCCGTAGATCAGGCTCATCCCGTACAGCATCACCGCCGAGGACAGCACGCCGATCAGGAAGAACTTGATGCCGGCCTCATTGGACCGAGGGTCGGTCTTCCGGAACGCCGCGATCATGAAGCCGGGCGCCGAGACCAGCTCGAGGGAGATGAACAGCATCAGCAGGTCCCGGGAGGACGGCATCAGGAGACAACCGAGGAACGACGTGAGCAACAAGAAGTAGTACTCGCCCTGGTACCATCGGCCTTCCCGGAAGTAGCGCAGGGAGACCAGCAGCACGACGAGGGCCACCGACAGGAAGAAGATCTTCAGCAGCAGGGCGAAGTTGTCGACGACGAACATCCCGGCAAACGTCGTCCGATCCGAACCGATCAGGGTCAGGGTGGCGATCAGCGCGGCCACCACCCCCAGGAAGGACAGGGGCATCGCCATCCACGCCCGCCTGGGACGGGCGAACGCGTCGGCAACCAGCACCAAGAGGAGCGTCCCGGACAGGATCAACTCCGGGAGGATGGCGTGGTAGTCGATCCTCATCGGGCCTCGTCCGCCTCCGCTACCCGCCGAACAGGCGCATCAGGCCGGAGACGGCTCCATCGGTGACCCCGAACACCAGCCGGGGGAAGATGCCGAGGGCCACGATGGCCATCAGGAGCGGCGCCCACGAGACCCACTCCACGGGTGCGATGTCGGGGAGGGCCGCCTCCTTCCACCGATCGGGAAGCGTGCCCATATTCACCCGCTGGAGCATCCACAGGAAGTAGCCCGCCGTAAGGATGGTCCCTACCCCGCCGGCCACCATGAACGCCCGGAACATGGCGAGGTTGTCCGAAAGGACGTCGGCCGGCTGATACGAGGACAGGAGGGCCATGACCTCGCCCCAGAACCCGGCCAACCCGGGAAGGCCGAGGGAGGCGATGGCCACGAAGGCGAAGACCCCGCCGAGGTACGGCAGCTTCTGCATGAGCCCGCCGCCGAGGTCCGCGATCATCCGCGTGTGGTACCGGTCGTAGATCGATCCCACGCAGAAGAACAGCATCCCGGTGATCACGCCGTGCGCCACCATCCCGAAGATTGCCGCGTTGATGCCGATCGGCGTGAGGGTGGCGATGCCGAGCATCACGAAGCCCATGTGCCCGACCGAGGAGAACGCGATCAGCCGCTTCAGGTCTTTCTGCGCCAGGCACGCGAGCGCCGCATACACGATGGCGATGGCCGCCAGGCCGCCGATCCACGGGGCCCACTCCCTGGCGGCATCCGGGAGGACCGGGAGCGCGATCCGGACGAACCCATACGTTCCCATCTTCAGCAGGATCCCCGCCAGCAGGACCGACCCGA
The DNA here is from genome assembly GCA_050692435.1 of Actinomycetota bacterium. GTDB lineage: Bacteria > Actinomycetota > UBA4738 > UBA4738 > HRBIN12 > AC-69. The sequence continues at coordinate 2,585 of JBOGVG010000036.1, read as the reverse complement.
CCGTGGGAGCCTCGGTGTGCGCGTCGGGCAGCCAGGTGTGGAACGGCCACATCGGCACCTTGATCGCGAACCCCAGGAACACCCCGGTGAACGCCACCAGCTGGAAGGTTCGGCTGAAGCCGCCTGCGGCTCCGAACTCCTGGAGCCTCAGGATGTCGAACGTGTGGGGGTCGGAGCGGAAGTACATCCCCAGGAAGGCCAGGAGCATGAACACGCTCCCGAACAGCGTGTACAGGAAGAACTTGATGGCCGCGTACTCGCGGTTGGCGCTCCCCCAGATTCCGATCAGGAAGTACATGGGGACCAGGACCAGCTCCCAGAAGATGAAGAACAGCATGAGGTCGAACGCGATGAACGTGCCGGCCATGCCGGTCTCGAGCACCAGCTGGAGCGCGATGAAGGCCTTCGTCCTTCCCGGCTCGGGGACGAACCGCCAGGTATACACGGCGCACAGGAACGACAGGGCGAAGGTCAGCAGGTACAGCGGCATGCTGATGCCGTCGATCCCCACGTGATATCGGGCTCCGATGACCGGGATCCACCTGGTGTCGACCTCGAACTGGAGCCCCCCGCCGGCCCCGTAGTCGAACCCCGCGGCGACGGCCACCGCCGCGAGGAGCGCCCCACCGGTGACCAGGATGCCGAGGCCCCGGATCTGCCGGTCCCGGTCCCTCGGCATGAAGACGATCACCACCGCACCCGCCAGCGGCAGGAACGTGGCGATCGTGATGGCCCAGTCCTCCCACCCGCTGTTCATCCCTTCTCCCTCTCTGCCGGCATCTCGGTCAGATCCTCGTGATCACGATGGCCATGACCACGACCCCCGCGAACAGGAAGGCCGCGTAGCGCTGGACGTTTCCCGACTGGATGTACCGCAGGATCCCGCCGGTGAACCCGGCGGTCTGCGCGATGCCGTTCACGGCCCCGTCGATCACGGTGAGGTCGAACCCGTCCACGCCGTCGGAGATGCCCCGGGTCAGCCTGGCCACGCCGTTCACGATCCCGTCGATCACGGTTCGGTCGAGCCAGGAGACGGCAGCCGACAACCTGTCACGGACCGGGAACACGATCCCTCTCAGGTATACGCGATCCAGGTAGTACTTCTCGGCCAGGACGGTGGAGAACGTCCCGAGCGCGAGCGTCGGATCGGGCTCCCGGCGCTCCCGGTACACCCGCCACCCGGCCAGGACGCCGAGCCCCGCCGCCAGGATCGACACGGTCGCCACCCACGGGACGAGCGTCACCGTCTCCACTTCCTCGAAGAACACCCACTGGAAGAAGACCGCCCCGGCCGGCGCCGCCCCCAGGAACCCGACCGTCACGGTGGCGGCCGCCAAGACGACCAGCGGGCCGGTGATCACGGCCGGCGACTCGCGGGGCTGACCGTGCCCCCGGTACTCGCCGAAGAACGTCTGCACGACCATCCGCGTCGTGTAGAACGCGGTGACGACGGCCGTCACCAGCATGACGGCGAACACGACCTGGTGGCCGTGCGAAGCCGCCACCAGCATCTCGTCCTTCGACCAGAACCCGGCGAGCGGCGGCAGCCCGGCCAGGGCCGCCGAGCCGATCAGGAAGGTCCAAAACGTAACGGGCATCCTCCGCCAGAGCCCGCCCATGTCGCTCATGTCGTTCGAGTGCACGGCGTGGATCACCGAACCGGCCCCCAGGAACAACAGGGCCTTGAAGAAGGCATGGGTGAACAGGTGGAAGAACGCGGCGTCGCGCCCGGCGGGGCCGGCCGACATGATGGTCACCATGTACGCGAGCTGGGACACCGTGGAGTAGGCCAGCACCCGCTTGATGTCGTCCTGCACCAGGCCGAGCAGCGCTGCCCCGAACATGGTGATCCCGCCGATGACGCCCACGACCAGCAACACCCACGGGTCGGCGTGGATGAACACGGAGTACATCCGGCCCACCAGGTAGACGCCCGCCGCGACCATCGTCGCGGCGTGGATCAGAGCGGAGACGGGCGTGGGTCCCTGCATCGCGTCGGGGAGCCATACGTGCAGCGGGAACTGGGCGGACTTCCCGATGGTGCCGCCGAACAGCAGCAACGCAGCCGCCGAGATCAGCCCCCGCGAGACGTCGCCGCCCCCCACCACCTCGCCGATCTCGGGGATGTTCGTCGTGCCGGTCGCCACAACCAGCACGAAGATCCCGAACAGGAAGGGGACGTCGCCGATGCGAGTGGTGATGAAGGCTTTGACCGCGGCGTCCGAATTGATCTTCTCCTCCCACCAGTGCCCGATCAGCAGGTAGGAGCACAGGCCCATGACCTCCCACCCCACCAACAGCTGGAACAGGTCATTGGCGATGACCACGTTCAGCATGGCCGACGTGAAGAGCGACAGGACCACGTAGAACCAGGTGAACCGGACGTCGCCACTCATGTACCCGATGGAGTACACGTGCACCGCGAGCGACACCGCCGTCACCACGATCAACATCACCGCGGTGAGGCCATCGACATACTGGCCGAGCTCCAGGTGCAGAGGGCCGACGGTGAACCACGTCACGGATGACTCGTACGCCTCCCCACCCTGGACGAAGTGCCACAGGGCTCCCAGGGAGAGCGCGAA
>JBOGVG010000035.1:0-13431 GCA_050692435.1 Actinomycetota bacterium | reverse complement strand
GCGGGGTCCGGCCCTGGGCATGGCCGTCGACGTGTGGGGCCCGGACGGGAAGCCGGTGCCCCGTGGCGAGGTCGGCGAGCTCGTGTGCACGAAGCCATGGCCGGCCATGACCCGCGGCGTGTGGCGGGATCCGGACCGGTACCTCCAGACCTACTGGTCGAGATGGCCGGACGTGTGGGTCCACGGCGATTGGGCCTCGATCGACGAGGACGGGTTCTGGTTCCTCCACGGGCGGTCCGACGACACGATGAGCGTGGCCGGCAAGCGGCTCGGTCCGGCGGAGGTGGAGAACATCCTGGCCGGGCACCCGGCGGTGGCCGAGTCCGCGGTTGTGGGCATCCCCGACCCGATCAAGGGCGAGGCCATCTGGTGCTTCGTGGTGACCAAGCCCGGCGCCGACACCGGCGACTCCCTCGCCGACGAGCTCTCGGGCCTCGTCGCCCAGGCCCTCGGGAAGGCGTTCAAGCCGTCGCGGATCGTATTCGTCCCGGAGCTTCCCAAGACGCGCTCGGCGAAGATCCTCCGCCGGGCGATCCGAGCCACCGTCGCCCGCGAGGACCCCGGCGACCTGTCGAGCCTGGAGAACCCCTCGGCCATCGAAGTCATCGCGCGCCAGGTGGGCTGAACGCCGCACCCTTCCGCTTAAGCTATGGCCGATGTCGGAGGGAGCAAGCACCGCCCTGACCGTCCTCGCTCTGGACGCCGACGACGCGCGGGTGAAGCGGGCGCGCGCGGCCCTCGCCGGGTCGGAGGAGGTCCGGTTCGTGGTCGAGGCCGCCGACCATCTCGAGGGAGGGTTGCGCCTCCTGGACGCGGGTGGGGTCGACGTGGTTCTGTTCGCCCTGGACCTCCCGGATGGGAAGGGCTCCGAAACAATCGCCGCGCTGCGGGACCGGCCTTCCGACCTACCGGTCGTTGCGGTCGTGCGAACGGACGACGACCGCGGCGCCGCTGCCGCCTTGGCCGCGGGCGCGGTGGACTTCGTCACGGAGGCCGACCTCGATGGCGAGGTCCTTCGGCGGACGATCCGGTACGCGCTGGAGCGCCACCGGCTCCAAGCCGAGCTGAGCCGGCGCACCGTGATCGACGAGCTCACGGGCCTGTTCAACGCCCAGGGGTTCGAGCAGCTCGCCACGCGTTACCTCCGGTTGGCGGACCGTACCGGGCAGCCGGTCGTCCTCCTGCTCGTCCGGTTGGAGGACCTGCCCGAGGTGAGCGAGACGCACGGCACGACTGAGGGCTCCCGGCTCCTGGCCGACACCGCCGCGGTGCTCCAAACTGCGGTGCGCGAGGTCGACATCGCGGCTCGACTCGGCGCCGACACCTTCAGCGTGCTGCTCACCGGGGACGCCTTGGGGGCCGAGGCCCTCGTGCTGTCCAGGCTGGTCGGGGTGGTGGCCACCCACAACGCGAGGAGCGGACTGCCTTACCGCCTGTCGTTATCCGTGGGAGCGGCGACGTACGAGCCGAAGAGCCGGTCGGTCCTGGCCGACCTGATCCGGGAGGCCGACGGCCGGATGCGCGAGCGGGCTGCGGGGAGCGGCTCGACGTGAGCGGTCAGCGTCCACCGGCCCCTGCTGCGCTGATCCGTCCGTCGTTCCAGGGCGAATCTCAAGGAAGCGATGGGCAGTGAGCTGCTGTTGGAGGGACGGACCGCCGGACCGGGCGGCGGGAGCCCTGTGGCCGTTGACCTGACCGAGTCCAGGGACCGGGACCTGGTCCGCCAGGTGGCCGGGGGCGACGACGAGGCCTTCCGGGGCCTGTTCCGCCGGTACGCGCCGAGCGCGATGGCGCTCGCCCGCCGGGTAGTGGGTCAGCAATTCCTGGCCGAGGAGATCGTCCAGGAGGCGTTCCTGGCCCTGTGGCGCAACCCCGACGGGTACGACGAGGAGCGGGGGTCGGTGAGGGCCTGGCTGATGGGCATGGTCCACCACCGGGCCGTGGACCTGGTCCGCCGGGAGGAGTCCCACCACCGTCGGGCCGAGGTAACTCCACCGGATTGGACGGTGGTGGTTCCCGAGGACCCGGCCCAGCAGGTGGTGGAGGAGGTCGGGCTGCCGGAGGAGAGGAAGGCGGTGCGGGCCGCGCTCGAGGACCTGCCGCCTGAGCAGCGGGAGATCATCGAGCTCATGTACTTCGACGGGCTGTCGCAGACGAGGATCGCCGAACGGCTGTCGCTGCCGCTCGGCACCGTGAAATCGCGGACGCTCCTCGGGATGCGAAAGCTCCGGGTGGCGCTGGCGGGGATGGAACGAGGATGACCCGCGACCACACGTCTATCGAGGACCTCCTCAGCGCGCAGGCCCTGGACGGGCTCGACCCGAAGGACCAGGCGGCCCTCATCGCCGAGATGGACGCGCACGGCCCCGACTGCGCGGAATGCCTGAGGCTCCACCACGAGTACGAGGAGGTCGGGGGAAGGCTCGCGTTCGCGCTCGACCCCGCGCCGGTGCGCGAGGGCCTTGAGGAGGAGACGCTCGCCCTGGCTCTGGGGTCGTCGGCGCCCATCCAAGAGGAGCCACCGTCGGACACATGGGCCTTCAGGCGCCGCGGCCGGACCGAGCGGCTCCGCGAGGACGTGAGCGAGGAGGTCCGAGAGGGCCTCCGGGTCCGGCTTCGACCGCTGGTCGCCGTGGCCGCGGCCGCGGTGCTGTTCGTCGGGGGATGGTTGGCCCACACGGCGACCACGGGCGGAGGGACGCCCGGGCTCGACCCGTCCCGGGCATCGATCGTGTCCTTCGAGGGGGACGGAGGGAACCTGGCGATCGCTTATCAGCCCGGCGAGGCGGGCGTCTTCCTGTTCGGATCGGAGTTCGAGCCGCTGGCCGTCTTCGAGACGTACGAGGTCTGGATGATCGAGGACGGGACGCCGGTGCCCGCGACGTGCTTCCGGCCGCTGCCCGACGGGTCGGTGTTCACCTTCGTCCAGGCCGAGCTCGGGACCACGCAGACCATGGCGGTCACGGTGGAGGCCGAGACGTGCCCCAACGAGCCCACCACGGAGCCGATCCTCACCGCGGACCTCACCACCGTGTAGCAGCGCCACGGGGGGCCCGTTCGCCCGGGTACCCCGGCGAGGGGTCCAAGAGGCGTCGATAGGATGGCTGCGTGAGCACCGTCCCGTATCCGGCGCACCTCGAGTCGGACGTCGTCCTGCGCGACGGCTCGACCGTGCGCGTCCGCGCGGCCCGGCGCTCGGACGCCCCGAGGGTCGAGGACTACCTGGTGAGCCTGTCGCCGAAGACGCGGCGCCTCCGCTTCTGGAGCGCCGCCGTGAACGTGACCGAGCTCGCGGCGAGGATCGTCGACGTCGACTACGAGGATCACCTCACGCTCCTCGTTCTTCACGGCGGCGACGAGGGAACGATGATCGGCGGGGCCCAGTACTCGCGGATGGATGGGGGCCGGGCCGAGATCGGCCTGTCCGTCGGCGACGAGTGGCAAGCCAAGGGCATCGGCTCTATCCTCCTCGGACAGCTCGCGCAGGCCGCTGTGGCGCAGGGCATCGCGATCTTCGTGGCGGAGGTCCTGCCCGAGAACCACACGATGATCAACCTCTTCCGGGCGAGCGGGTTCCCCGTCTCGATCCGGGCAACGCCCGGCAGCATCGAGGTGGAGTTCCCCATCTCGCTGACGGAGGACGCCGTCGCGCACTTCGAGCGGCGGGAGACCGAGGCCGCGGTGAACGCGGTGCAGACGTTCCTGGCCCCGAGGTCGGTCGCCGTGATCGGCGCCTCCAGGGACACCACCAGCATCGGCGGCCAGCTCTTCCGCAACCTGCTCACCACGGAGTTCCACGGGCCCGCGTATCCGGTGAACCCGAAGGCCGACGTTGTCCACAGCGTTCCGGCATACGCGTCCATCCTCAAGGTGCCCGGCCCGGTCGACGTCGCGTTCGTCGCCGTACCCGCCCCCCTCGTCGCCGAGGTGGCTCGGGAATGCGGTGAGAAGGGCGTGCGCGGGCTGGTCGTGATCTCGTCGGGGTTCGCCGAGGTCGGCGGAGAGGGACCGGCGAGGCAGCAGGAGCTCATCGACGTCTGCCGTGCCTTCGGCATGCGGATCATCGGGCCGAACTGCATGGGGATCGTGAACACCGACCCGGAGATCCGCCTGAACGGCACCTTCGCCACGGTCTATCCCCCGCCGGGACGGGTCGGCTTCCTCTCGCAGAGCGGGGCGCTGGGACTGGCCGTGATGCAGCACGCGACCGACCTCGGCCTCGGCCTCTCCTCGTTCGTCTCTGTGGGGAACAAGGCTGATGTCTCCGGCAACGACCTCGTCGCCTACTGGAACGAGGACCCCCGAACCGACGTGATCCTCCTATACCTCGAATCTTTCGGGAACCCCCGGCGGTTCGCCCGCCTGGCCCGGGAGGTCGGCCGGCGAAAGCCGATCGTCGCCGTGAAGTCCGGCCGGAGCGCGGCCGGGGCCCGAGCGGCAGCGTCACACACCGGCGCCCTGCTCGCCGCCTCCGACGTGACGGTGGACGCGCTGTTTCGGCAGTCCGGCGTGATCCGAACCGACACGCTGGAGGAGATGTTCGACGTGGCGACGCTCCTGGCGAACCAGCCCGCGCCGAAGGGTGACCGGGTCGCGATCGTCACGAACGCCGGCGGACTGGGGATCCTCTGTGCGGATACGTGCGAGGCGAACGGGCTCACGGTGCCCGCCCTGTCCAACGCGACCACGGCAAAGCTGCTGGAGTTCCTCCCGGCCGAGGCCTCGGTGGCGAACCCGGTGGACATGATCGCCTCGGCCACGGCCGAGGAATACGGGCGGGCCATCCGCACCGTGGGCGAGGACCCCGACGTGGATGCGCTGATCGTCATCTACATCCCGCCCCGGGCCATGAAGGCCTCGGAGGTGGCCCACTCCATCGTGCGGGCCATCCGGGACGTCGGGGGCCGCATCCCCGTGGCCACCACGTTCATGTCGGCCAAGGGCCTTCCGGACGAGCTCCAGGCGGACGGCATGCGCATCCCGTCGTTCGCCTTCCCGGAGCAGGCGGCCATCGCCGTGGCGCGAGCGTGCGCGTACGGGAGGTGGCGGTCCCGGCCGGAGGGCACGGTCCCTCGGTTCCCCGACACGGACCCGGACCAGGCGCACGCGATCGTCGCCGGCTCGCTCGGCCGGGACGGGGGGTGGCTCACGGCGGAGGAGACCGAGCGGCTGCTCGAGTGCTACGGGCTCCCGCTCGCCCGTTCGGTCCGCGCCGCCACGCCTGAGGAGGCGGGCGCCGCCGCGGCCAACCTCGGCGTGCCGGTCGCACTGAAGGCGATGGGGCCGACCATCGTGCACAAGACCGAGGTGGGCGCGGTGCGCCTCGGCCTGAAGGGCCAGAAGGCCGTCGCCGACGCGGCCAGGGACATGGCCGATCGGGTCCGAGCCGCCGGCCTCACCCTCGACGGGTTCCTGGTGCAGGAGATGGTCGAGGGCGGCGTGGAGATGTTGGTCGGCGTGGCCCAGGACCCGTTGTTCGGCCCGGTCATCGCGTGCAGCGCGGGCGGGACGGCGGTCGAGCTCCTCCGCGACGTGTCGGTCCGAGTCTCACCGATCACCGACCTGGACGCGGACGAGATGGTGCGGTCGCTGAAGACGTTCCCCCTCCTCGACGGGTTCCGGGGCGCCCCCGAGGCCGACGTAACCGCTCTCGAGGACGTCATCCTGCGCGTGAGCGCGCTGGTCGAGGCCCATCCGTCGGTGGCCGAGATGGACTGCAACCCCGTCATGGTCCTGCCGAACGGGGCGCCGATCGTGGACGCCCGAATCCGGGTGCAGGAGGCGCCGCCGGCGAAGCCTCTCGCCGCGCGGGCCACCGGATAGCGATCAGACCCGCGCGGGCCACGGGTAGCGATCAAATCCGCGCGGGCCACGGGTAGCGATCAAATCCGTCGCGGTCCGAGACGGGTAGGAACACCGAGCAAGGTCCTTCCGATCCGGCGGCGACTCCGCGGCGAGACCAGGGTGGCATACTCCGCCCGTGATGCAGGTCGAGGCGTTCCTGGCCCGCTACCCGCCGTTCGACGCCCTGGACCCTGAGGCGCTCGAGCGGGTCGCCCGGTCGGTGCAGATCGAGTTCTTCCCAGCCGGCACGACGATCCTCCGGCAAGCCGGCGAGCCGGCCGGGTTCCTGTACGTGGTTCGGGCCGGGGCCGTCGAGTTGCTGGATGAGGGCTGGGTGCTCGATCTCCTGAGCGAAGGAGAGGCCTTCGGCCATCCCTCGCTGCTATCTCACCTCGGCCCGACGTTCGACGTCCGCGCCCACGAGGACACCTTGTGCTACCTGGTGGAGCCGGAGATCGCCGAAAAGGTCATCGGCACGCCGTCGGGCCTCGCCTTCCTCTCGGCAAGCCTGCTGCGACGGGAACGCCGGGCCGTCCACGCTCGCGAGGCCGAGCGCGTGAACGTAGGACGGGTTCGTGTCCGCACCCTGATGCACCGCGCCCCCGTGACCTGCGCCCCCGAGACCACGGTCCGGGAGGCCGCGGAGCTGATGGCCGGGGAACGGATCTCCTCGGTGCTCGTCCGGATGGGCGCCGAGTTCGGGATCGTGACCGATCGCGACCTCCGCTCCCGCGTCCTGGCAGCCGGGAAGGCGCCGGACGTCTTCGTGAAGGAGGTGATGTCGTTCCCCGTGGTCACGGCGTCCGACGAGGCGACCGCGGAGGAAGTCCTCCTAGTGATGCTGGAGCACGGGTTCCACCACGTCCCCATCAACGATGGCGAGGGCAACATCGTGGGGGTGGTCTCCGATACGGACCTGCTGGGGTTGGAGCGCACCGGGCCGTTCTCGGTTCATCGGGGCATCGAGCGAGCGACCACCGACCAGGGGGTGGCCGAGGAGGTGGCGAGGCTGCCGGACGTCGTCGTGGCCCTCGTGGAGGCCGAGGCGGACCCGGTGGACGTGGGGCACGTCATCGCGGCCACGATCGACGCGGCCACGCGGCAGTTCATCGACCTCGTCGTGCAGGAGGTGGGCGACCCTCCGGGCCCGTGGGCGTGGCTCGCCCTGGGGAGCGAGGCCAGGCACGAGCAATCCCTCCGGACCGACCAGGACCACGCGCTGGTGTACGACCCGATCGAAAGCCCGCCGGATGAAGCGGACCGGTATTTCGCGGCGCTCGCGGAGCGGGTGACCCGAGGGCTCGAGGCGGCCGGCGTCCCCCGCTGCGACGGCGGCCTGATGGCGACGAACCCGCCCTGGCGCCGCCCTGTGGCCGAGTGGACCGACGAGTTCCGGGCGCGCCTGAAGGACCCGGGCCTTGGAGGAAAGGCGTTCACCAACATCGCCCTGGACTACCGGCGGGTGGCAGGCCCCCTGGACGTGGAGTCCACGCTGGATGATCTGATCCGGCGGGCCTCGCACGACCCGGCGTTCCCCCGGCGTCTCGCCCACACGGCGATCGAGTTACGCCCCCCAACCGGGTTCTTCCGTGACTTCGTCGTCGAGGCCAAGGGCTCGCACGCCGGCACCCTCGATGTGAAGCACAGGGGCATCACGCCGATCACCAACCTGGCCAGGGCGCACGCGGTGGGAGCCGGCCTGACCAACAACCGGACCCTGCGGCGGCTTCGGGACGTGGTGGCGGCGGGCGCTTTGGATGCCGAGCTCGGAGCCGGCTTGGATGAAGCCTTCCGGCTTCTCTGGCGGGTGCGCCTCGAGCATCAGGCGGCCCAGGTTCGAGCCGGAATACCGCCGGACGACGCGGTGGATCCGCGATCGCTCGGACCGCTCACGCGCCGTGGGCTGAAGGAGGCTTTCCGGCTCATCCAGCGGGCACAACGCGCCCTGGCGAGCGCGATGGGCTTCCGTATCCGGTGAGCTCCGGGGTGCCCGCGCCGTCGCGGCGCCTCCGCCACCGTTCGTGGACGGAGGTGGAGTTCGCGTCGCTGGACTTCGAGACCACCGGACTCGACCCGAAGCGCGACGCCGTCGTGTCGTTCGGCGTCGTGCCGGTTCGACGGGGACGCGTGATCCTGGGCGAGAGCGTGTACCGGGAGGTGGCGCCGGCCGCGCCCCTGAAGTCGTCGTCGATCGTCGTGCACGGCCTGCGGCCCATGGATCTCGAGGGTGCGCCCGGCTTGGACGCCCCCCGGGACGCCCTCCGAGTCGCGCTCGAGCGGCGCTTCCTCCTCGCGTGGGCCGCGGACGTCGAGGCCGCCTTCCTCGCGACGGTGTTCGGAGGCCGGCCGGCCGGGTGGCGCCGGCGGATCGTGGACGTCCTCAGGCTCGCCGTGCTGGCCGACCACCTTGACGGGGCGGCTGGCCGAAATGGCGATTACGGGCTCTCGGCGGCGGCGGCACGGTACGGCGTACCCGTGGAGCGCCCGCACCACGCGCTCGACGACGCCCTCACCACGGCACAGGTGTTCCTGGTCGTGATGCCCCGCCTCGTGCCCCGGGGTTTCGCGACGCCGCGTCGCCTCCTGCGGGCCGGGCGTCTCGCACCCAGCTCCCGACAGAGGGTGGGTCCGAACCGTCGGCGGTAGGCTCGGGTCCGGATGGACCGTCGCGACAAGCTGATCGAGGCCGGACTCGCTCTCTCGTCGGAGCTGTCTTTCTCGGCCGTCCTGCAGCGCATCATTGAGCTGGCCGTCGAGATCACCGAGGCCCGCTACGGTGCGCTCGGCGTGATCGGACCCGGAGGTCGGCTGACCGAGTTCGTTACGACCGGCGTGACCGCAGAGGAGCGGGCGGCCATCGGCGTTCCTCCCGTGGGCCGCGGCATCCTCGGTGCGCTGATCGAGGAGGGGAAGCCCCTTCGGCTCCCCGACATCTCCGCCGCCCCCCGCTCGGTCGGGTTCCCGCCCAACCACCCGAACATGAAGTCCTTTCTGGGGGCCCCCATCAAGTTCCGGGGCGAGGTCTTCGGCAACATCTACCTCACCGAGAAGCGAGGCGCGCTCCAGTTCGACGAAGACGACGAGCGCGCACTCGTGGTGCTCGCCACCCAGGCCAGCGTGGCCATCGAGAACGCGCGCCTGTACGAGGAGGTCCACCGTTTGGCTGTCCTGGAGGACCGGGAGCGGATCGCGAAGGAGCTCCACGACGGCGTGATCCAGGCTCTGTTCGCGGTTGGCATGGGCCTCCAGGGCGCCGCCCTGATGAGCTCGGACGAGGAGCTGGCCCGACGGATCGAGGGCGCGGTGTCCGAGATCGACAGGGTGATCCGGGACCTTCGCAACTACATCTTCGGGCTCCGACCGGGGATCCTGGCCGACCGGCAGCTCGACCAGGCGCTCCGTCACCTGGGCGAGGAGTTCCAGCAGAGGAGCGGCGTGGTCACCCTGGTCGACGTGGACCCCGAGGTGGCGGCGGAGCTCACCTCGATGGCCGCCGACGTGCTCCAGCTGACCCGGGAGTCCCTGTCGAACGTGGGGCGCCACGCCGCGGCCTCGACCTGCCGCGTGTCCTTGTACCGCGACGACGACCGGGCGGTGCTGGAGATCGACGACGACGGCAAGGGCTTCGACCCCCTCTCTGCGAAGCGAGGCGACGGCCTGGCCAACCTGCAGACGCGGGTGGAGGCTCTGAGCGGGTCGCTCTCCATCGAAAGCGCTCCCGCCCAAGGCGCGACCATCAAGATCGAGCTGCCGCTGTAGCTACTGCACCACGAGGGCCGTCACCATGCCGAACATGCCGCCCGGCCCTTCCACGTGAGGAAGGATGTGGCAGTGGAACGCCCACGCGCCGGGGTAGTTCGCCCTCACGACCACGTCGTATCGCTGGCCCGGCGCGATCATCAGGGTGTCCGCCATGTACGGCTGCGCCAGCGGGAAGCCGTCCTGGGAGATCACCTCGAAGTGGTACCCATGCATGTGCATCGGGTGGATCATCGCGCCGTCGTTCGCCAGGTGGATCAGCACGTCGTCTCCTCTGTTCGCCACGATGGGCTGGGTGGCCGGGAACCCCTTGCCGTTCAGGACGTACCCGGTGGGCCCGTCCCCCAGGAAGACCGTGGCCTCCACCTCGTAGTCGAACCCTCCCCTCGGCTCAACGATGAACGCGCCGTACAGGCCCTTGCCCACCTGCTCCGTCGAGTTGAAGTGCGAGTGGTACACGTACATGCCCGGGGAGTCCGTGACCCTGAACGCGTAGACGTAGTATCCGCCCGGCATGACGGGGTCCTGGGTGATGTACGGAACCCCGTCGGCCCCGTTCGGCACCGTCAGTCCGTGCATGTGCACCGTGGTGGGCTGTGACATCTGGTTGTTGAGCACGACGCGGACCCGGTCTCCGGGGTGGACGCGGATCTCGGGTCCGGGGATCTGGCCGTTGTAGGCCATGGCGTCCACGAACGTTCCGGGCTCCGTCTCCCACTTCGTCTCCGTGGCGGTGAGCTCGAAGACCTTGACCCCGCCTTGGATCGTGGGCCGAAGGGGCACATTGCCTCGGCCCCGCGTCTCCGCGGGGAAGGCCTCCACGCCCTCCTGGTGGCCCCGGGCCATCTCCTCGGCGGTCATGCCCCCGCCCATCATCGAGCCCATCCCGCCACCGGTTTCGCCGGAGGCGCCTGCCGCGCCGTCGGCCTCCCCTACCACGAGCTGCCCCACCATCCCCAGGTCGGCGTGCCCGGCCATTGTGCAGGAGATCCGGTAGGTGCCGGGACCCAGGGCATCGACCTGGAGCGTGGTCGATGCGTCCCCATCGATCATCGGCGTCTCGTACGTCCTTGATCCCGTCTCGACGGCGAACGTGTGGGGGGTCGCCCCCCGGTTCTGGACGTTGAACGTGAGGGGTCGCCCGGCCGGAACCTCGATCTGGGCAGGCGTGATCGAGAACTCCTGGAGGATCACGTCCACGGTTCCGCTACCGCCGGCCAATGAGCCCTGGGCGCCGGAGTTACCGCACGCCGCCGCCGTCAGCGCGAGCGCAACGGCCGCAGCTGCCAGGGCACCCTGGCGGAACCAACTCGTCATCTCCTCGTACCTCCTTCGCCCGTTGCCCACTCGGCGGGTGGGGCGAGGGAGCGCACCGCGTCAAGGAGATCCTCGTGGGACGGGTGCCGCGGCATCCGGACGAGCTGTCCGGCGATCTGCTCGCCGGGCCGCGACCCCAGGACCACGACGGGCCGGCCCGCCATGAGGTAGAGCCCCAGCAGCTCCTCCGCCGCCGTTCCCGTCATGAGCGTCTCGCTGTCGAGGCTCATGTCGAGGACGACCACGTCGGCCTCAGTCACCAGCGGGCACGCGCCCTCGCGGCCTCCCACGCACGTGTAGTCGGGCTCGGTGGGGCCGGGACAGGCCAGGACGGCGAACCCGGCCCCCTCGAGCCACGAGCCGAACCGCTCCCGCTCCGCTCGATCGGCCTCGACGACCAACACGGCTCCGCTGCTGCCCCGTTCCTCGGTCATGGGCGGAAGTGTGCCGAAGGCCCGAAGGCGGGGGCCGTGCCGGAGGTCCCCCTGCGCCTGGGACCATCGACCCTCGGTCGCCGTCGGGATGCTCCGCATGCTGTCGGGCATGTTCATCCGATATTTCCTCGACCTTCCCCTCTCCTACGAGGAGGTGGAGGCGAGGCTGCTCGCGGCGCCCGAGGCCTGGGTGCCCAGCCTGGCCCGGGACTCCGACGACCGGGGCGTGCAGCTCCTCGCCGAGGTGGGGCTCCCCTTCGACGAGGCTCATCGCCTCGACAAGAGAGTCGAGATCGTGCTGGGCCCTCCCTACAGGATCCCCGGAAGGACCCTGCTGCCGCTCACGTGGAGGGCCACGGGCCCGGGACGCCTTTTCCCGTCACTCGATGCAGATGTCGAGGTCGCCGCCGTAGGTCCCCACAGGACGCAGCTCTCGATCAGCGCTCGGTACCGGCCACCATTCGGCGCCGTGGGCCGGGCCCTGGACCGGGCGCTGCTGCACCGGGTGGCCGAGGCCACCGTCAAGGACTTCCTGGACCGGATGGGCCAATCCCTGGGTGCTGAAGCCCCGGCGGAGGCGTAGCCGTCCCCCCTGCCGTGCATGCGGGTTCGAAACACCGGTGACCGGCTAGGATTCGTGCCGTGGGAGAGCCGCCTCTACGCGTCCTGTTGGTCGACGACCACGAGGTCGTCCGGGGCGGCGTGAAGGCCTTGCTCCAGGCGACCGACGACATCATCGTCACCGCCGAGGCTTCCTCGGTCCGAGAGGCCATCGACGAGGCCGACCGGGCCAGGCCCGACGTCGTGGTCATGGACGTGCGCTTGGTGGACGGGAGCGGCATCGAGGCCACACGGGAGATCCGGGCCCGCCACCCCAAGACCGCAGTGGTGATGCTGACGTCGTTCGCCGACGACGAGGCTTTGTTCGCCTCCATCATGGCCGGCGCCGCCGGCTACGTCCTGAAGCAGGTGAAGGGCGGCGAGCTGGTCCGAGCCATCCGGACGGTGGGTAAGGGCGAGAGCCTCCTGGACCCGGCAGTGACGAGCGCCGTCCTGGACCGCCTGCGAAAGGGCAAGCACCTGCTGAAGGACGAGAAGCTGGCCCGGCTGTCGCCCCAGGAGGAGAGGATCCTGTCCCTCGTGGCCGACGGCAAGACCAACAGGGAGATCGGCGACGAGCTCCACCTGGCCGAGAAGACCGTCAAGAACTACGTCTCGAGCATCCTGTCCAAGCTGGAGGTGGCCCGCCGGGCCGAGGCCGCAGCCTACCTGGCCAGGCACACGACCACTCCGGGGACACCGGCCTAGTTACGCCAGGGGGGCCGAAGGTCCCAGCCGAAGTTCCCAAGGTCCCACCCGAAGCAGGCCGCTCGACCGCTGTCCCCGTGCGTGGGAAACCGCATCCTGCTCTCAGATCGAAAGGAGGGGTGCGATGGACACCATCACCCGCACGGCCGCACCGGTTGCGGTCGAGACCACGAACGGTCAGGTCGCGAGCCCCATCGAGAAGGTCAAAGGGGCCGTCTTCTGGGGACTGGCGCGACTGGCGCTTGGGTGGATCTTCCTGTGGGCGTTCCTCGACAAGGCCTTCGCGCTGGGGTTCGCCACCGGCAGGAACCCCGAGACCGGGGCGATCGACTTCTTCGGCGACGCCGCATGGGTCAACGGCGGCTCGCCCACGGACGGCGTCCTCACGTACGCGCTGAAGGGCCCGTTCAAGGGCCTGTACGACGGGCTCGCCGGCCAGGCCTGGGTCGAGTGGGTCTACATGTTGTCGATGCTGCTGATCGGGCTGGCCCTGATCTTCGGGATCGGGATCCGCCTGGCGGCCATCGGCGGGATCGTTTGGTTGGCCATCTTCTACACGGCCACGGCGGTCTGGCCCGAGTTCAACCCGTTCGTGGACGACCACGTCGTGTACGCGATCGTCCTGGCGGGGATCGCCTATGTGGGTGCCGGCCGATACCTGGGACTCGGCACGTACTGGGAGAAGGTCCCGCTCGTGAAGCGGTACACCATCCTGAAGTAGGTCGCGAACGATCGGACCAGTGGGCGGGGGCGCACAGCGCCCCCCCCT
>JBOGVG010000034.1:0-2490 GCA_050692435.1 Actinomycetota bacterium | reverse complement strand
TGTTCTCGATCGACAGGTCCCGCTCCCGCTCGAAGGTGAACGTCCCCGCATCGGCGTTCTCGTCGTCGAAGGAGACCTCCCCCGACATGTCCGACTGCGAGGTGGCGAAGGTCGCCTCCTCGATGGTTGACAGCTGGACCTGCAGTTGCTCCTTCTCTTCCACAAGCCGTTCGCGCAGGTCGTCGAGCTCTTTCTTGGTGAAGGCGGTCTTCGCAGCCATGGGACAGGGACGGTAACACCGCCCGATGCGACCGACAAACACGGGCCCGTCGTTGTGCGGCAGGGCATCGCCGCCGCGAGCTGACCCGTTCGCGCCCGGCGACCACCGCGTCCGTGACCTCGGTGGCTCCGGCATGTAGCATGGCCCGCACCAGGCGTTGACGGGAACGAGAAGGAGGGGAAGCGGAGGCAGGAGCGAGCCGGGAAGGTGGAAGCCCGGCGCCCGGTCCCTTCCATCATCCTCCCCGAGCGGCCGCCGTAGAGGTGTGGCAACGCGGGGTGTACCGCGGGGTTTTCCGCCTCGTCCCTGCCACGGGACGAGGCGTTTCGTTTGTCGTGAGGTGTGAGTGATGCGGTTCGAGCCGGTCGATCCGAAAGTGAGCTTCCCGGAGCTCGAGCGACGCATCCTGCGCTTCTGGGACGAGGCGGACATCTTCGCCAAGAGCCTGAAAGCCAGGCAGGGCGCCCCCGAGTGGGTGTTCTACGAGGGTCCGCCCACGGCGAACGGCAAGCCGGGGATCCACCATACGGAGGCCCGGGCGTTCAAGGACCTCTACCCCCGATACAAGACGATGACCGGCCACTCCGTCGGGCGAAAGGCGGGGTGGGACTGCCACGGTCTGCCGGTCGAGCTCGAGGTGGAGAAGCAGATCGGCACCCGGACGAAACGAGACATCGAGGCGTTCGGCATCGCGGAGTTCAACCGACTGTGCCGCGAGTCGGTCACGCGATACGTCGACGACTGGGAGCGATTCACCGAGCGGCTGGGGTTCTGGATCGACACCTCCGACGCCTACTGGACCATGGACACCGAGTACATGGAGAGCGTCTGGTGGTCGCTCAAGCAACTGCACGGCCGGGGGCTGCTGTTCGAGGCCGACCGGGTCACCGCGTACTGCCCTCGATGCGGCACGCCGCTCTCCGATGCCGAGGTCGCGATGGGCTACGAGCAGGTCGAGGACCCGAGCGTGTACGTGAAGTTCAGGATCGAGGAGGCCACCGATCCGTCCCTGATCGGAGCGTCGATGCTCGGATGGACGACCACGCCGTGGACGCTGATCTCCAACACCGGGGTTGCGGTCAAGCCCGATGCCGCGTACGTCGAACTCGACACAGCGGGGGACCGGCTGATCCTCGCGGAGGCGGCATTCCGTACGATCGCCGGCGATCCCGGCTGGGCCATCGTGGCCCGCGACTGGCTCGTGACCCGGACACTCCTCGGCGAGCGTCTGGTGGGTTCGCTGTACGACCCGCTGTACCCCAACGTCGAGGGCGCGCACCGGGTGGTGGCCGCCGACTTCGTCTCGCTCGAGGAGGGGACGGGCGTGGTCCATCTGGCCCCCGCGTTCGGTCCGGAGGACCTGGAGATCGGGCGCCGCCAGGGATGGCCGACGTTCAAGCCGCTCGATGGCGAGGGGCGGTTCACCGACGACGCGCCGGCATTCGTCCGAGGGATATTCTTCAAGGACGCGGACCCGCTGATCATCGAGGACCTCCGGAGCCGCGGACTCCTCGTTCGGGCCGAGACGATCGAGCACACCTACCCGCTGTGCTGGCGGTGCAACACGCCGCTCATCTACATGGCTCGAAGCTCGTGGCACATCCGCACAACGGCCATGAAGGACCGGCTCCTCGAGGTGAACGACTCGGTGAACTGGTACCCGGACCACATCAAACACGGCCGGTACGGCGACTGGCTGGAGAACAATGTGGACTGGGCGCTGTCCCGGGAACGGTACTGGGGCACGCCCCTCCCCATCTGGCGCTGCTCGAAGGGCCACGACACCGCGATCGGGTCGTTGACCGAGCTGTCGGGATTGGCCGGTCGAGACGTGACGGGCATCGACCCCCACCGCCCCTGGATCGACGAGGTCACCGTGCGCTGCGCCGAATGCGGTGAGGAGGCCCACCGGGTCCCCGAGGTCATCGACGCCTGGTACGACTCGGGGGCCATGCCCTTCGCCCAGTGGGGTTACCATCCCGAGCTCCGCCGGGGACAGGAGACGTTCGCGCGGAGGTTCCCCGCCGATTTCATCTCCGAGGCCATCGATCAGACGCGGGGGTGGTTCTACACGCTGATGGCCGAGGGCGTGCTCCACTTCGACTCCACCTGCTACCGGAACGTCGTCTGTCTGGGGCTCATTGTCGACGCCGAGGGCAGGAAGATGTCGAAGAGCCTCGGCAACGTCATCGAGCCCATGGACGTGATGGACCGTGTGGGGGCCGACGCGCTCCGCTGGTATCTGCTGACCGGTGGGTCACCGTGGGCGG
>JBOGVG010000033.1:0-3619 GCA_050692435.1 Actinomycetota bacterium | reverse complement strand
CCTATGGGAGAATGGAGTCGAAGGTGGCCGACGAGCGCAACGTGATCGTCCTCGGATCGGGGCCTGCCGGCTATACGGCGGCCCTGTACGCCGGTCGTGCCGACCTGGAGCCCCTCGTCTTGAAGGGTGTCGACGCGGGGGGTCAGTTGATGCTGACCACCGACGTCGAGAACTACCCGGGCTTCCCCGGTGCCATCCTCGGCCCCGAGCTCATGGACGCCATGGAGAAGCAGGCATCTCGCTTCGGCGCCGAGATGCTGCATCAGTCCGCGACCCGGGTGGACCTGTCCGCCCGCCCGTTCGGGGTGTGGGCCGGGGACCAGGAGTGGCGGGCCCGGACCCTCGTCATCGCCACCGGCGCATCGGCGAAATGGCTGGGCGTGCCGGGTGAGCAGCGGCTCCTGGGCCGGGGCGTGTCAGCCTGCGCGACCTGCGACGGGTTCTTCTTCCGGGACCGGGACCTGGTGGTGGTCGGCGGCGGGGATACCGCGATGGAAGAGGCCACGTTCCTATCGAAGTTCGCCTCGAACATCTCGATCGTGCACCGCCGGGACGAGTTCCGAGCGTCGAAGATCATGCAGGACCGGGCCCTGTCGAACCCGAAGATCTCGGTGATTTGGGATTCGGTGGTCGAGGAGATCGAGGGCGACGGCGCCGTCACGGGCGTTCGCCTTCGCAACGTCAAGACCGATGAGGTCACCGGTCATGGGACGGACGGCGTCTTCGTGGCCATCGGCCATACACCGAACACGGCCCTGTTCCGGGATCAGGCGGAGTTGACCGACGAGGGCTACATCGTGGTGGACGAGCCGAGCACCGCGACCAACATTCCCGGCGTGTTCGCCGCGGGGGACGTCACCGACCGGGTGTACCGTCAGGCGGTGACCGCGGCCGGACAGGGGTGCAAGGCGGCTATGGACGCCGAGCGGTTCCTGGTAACCGAGGCGCACGAGCGCCGCGCTGGGTAGGGGAATCCGAGGCCGGGCCGGCGCGTTCCAAGGGAACGGGCGGGCCGCGGGCAGACGAAAGGAACGGAGTTGGCAGTGATCGGTGACGTGACGGACCAGGACTTCGAGGAACGCGTGCTGAAGTCGGACGAGCCGGTGCTGGTGGACTTCTGGGCCGAGTGGTGTGTGCCCTGCCACATGGTCTCGCCGGTGGTCGAGGAGATCGGCCAGGAGAAGGGCGAGTCCCTGCGGGTTGCCAAGCTGAACATCGACGAGAACCCGGAGGTCACCCGGCGGTACGGGGTGATGAGCATCCCCACCCTCATGCTGTTCAAGGGCGGGGAGGAGAAGGCCCGCGTGGTTGGAGCCCGGGGCAAGGAAGCCCTGCTCCGAGAGATCGATCCGCACCTGGCGGCGTAGTCGGGTCGGCGATCGCGATCTCCAGGACGGGCCGGCCCCAACCGCCCGTAAACTTCGCACCGTGAGGATCTTCCGTCGAGGGGATCGGGGCGAAGCCGTCCGCGACATCCAGCGTCGCCTGCTCGACTTCGGCCTGCGGATCGAGCCGAGCGAGCTCGAGGGCCGATTCGGCTCCTCGACCGAAGAGGCGGTGAAGGCCTTCCAACAACGCCGAGGACTCCCCTCGGACGGGATGGTCGGTGTCGACACGTGGGAAGAGCTGGTGGAGGCCGGATACCGGCTGGGCGACCGGGTCCTGTACCTTCGTTCGCTGGCGTTCCAGGGAGACGACGTCCGCGAGCTCCAGAAGCGCCTGAACGCGCTGGGGTTCGATGCGGGACGTGAGGACGGTATCTTCGGTTCGCGGACCGCCGCCGCCGTGGCGGAGTTCCAGCACAACGTGGGCAGCGCTTCCGACGGCATCGTCGGCCCGGACACGATCGGCTCTATCGAACGGCTCCGGCCTGCGCTGGAGGGCCCCAGCCGGGCGGTGGTCCGCGAGGCCGAGGACGTTCGACGCATCGAGGAGGAGCAGACGTTGGTCGGCTCCTGTGTGGCGATCGACCCCGGCCATGGCCCCGACGACCCCGGTATCGTCGGTCCGAGCGGCCTGTCCGAATCGGAGGCCACGATGCTGATCGCCGCGGACCTGGCCGCCGAGCTCGGAGCGCGCGGCGCGCACCCCACGATCCTGCGGACCGAACACGATGCGCCCTCCTCCAGCGAGCGCGCTCTCGCAGCCAACGAGCTCGGTGCGGCCGTGTGCATCTCGATCCACCTGAACGGCGGTGAACCGACCGCCGAGGGCGCCACATGTTTCTACTACGGCACCCAGGCGACGTACTCGCCGGCGGGGCAGCACCTGGCCGAGGTGATCCAGGAGGAGCTGGCGGCTCGGACGGGGCTGATGGACGGCCGAACGCATCGCCTGGCCGTGGCCATGCTCAGGGAGACCAGGATGCCTGCCGTTCAGGTCGAGCCGTGCTTTCTCACCAATCCGAGGGAGGAGGCCATGCTCACCGACCCGGTCTCCCGGCGCCTGCTGGCCACAGCCATCGCGGCGGGCGTCCAACGGTTCTTCGGGACCGTCGAGTCCGCGGCCGGCCGGCGCTCGGCGGGCGGCTAGTCCAGGGAGGCCGGCGCTTGCGGCCGCGTGGGCCAGCTGACGGTGAGGGCTCCCGATCAGCGCCGGCTTCGGCGATCGCCGGCCAGCGCGGACATGGCCAGCCCGAGGAGGATCCCCAGGACCGTGGCCTTCACCGCTCGAGCCACCTCGTCAGAGGAAGGGGCGTTCGTGCGACGATTGTAGGTCCGCGGCCGCGTCCTGCGAGAGGGCTCCGGGCGACGCGGGGACGGGGGGCCGACCGATGCGCTTCTGCCTGATGGTCGAAGGCCAGGAAGGGATCACCTGGAAGCAGTGGCTGGCACTGTCCGAGGCCTGCGAGCGGTTCGGGTTCGACGGCTTGTTCACCTCCGACCACTACTTCTCGGTCATGGGAGCGGCCGGCCGCGGGTCATCCGATGCCTGGACGGCGCTGGCCGCGGTGGCCGCCCGAACCGAGCGCCTCCGTCTCGGCACACTCGTCTCGCCGGTGACGTTTCGCCTTCCGACGGTGCTGGCCAAGGTGGCCACGACCGTCGACCACATCTCCGGGGGGCGCGTGGAGATCGGCATGGGAGCCGGCTGGTGGGCGGAGGAGCACCGGACCCACGGCATCCCATTTCCTCCCACGAATGAGCGGATGCAGATGCTGGAGGAGCAGCTGGAGATCGTCCACGGGCTCCTGTCCGACGAGGTCTTCTCGTTCCGTGGCGCACACTACGCGCTTCAGGACAGCCGGTTCGTCCCCAAGGGCGTGCAGCGTCCGCACCCGCCGATCATCGTGGGTGGCAAGGGCGGACCACGCATCTCGCGCCTGGTGGCCACGTGGGGGGACGAGTTCAACACGCACGGCGGACCGCCGAAGGAGGTCGGCGACCGATTCGCCCGGGTGCGCGAGGCTGTGGACGCGGCCGGCAGGGACCAGGGCACCGTGACGACGTCGTTCATGACGTGGGTCTGCGTCGGGGCCGACGAGGCATCGTTCCGGGAACGGGTCGAGCGGGCGCGTCGCCTCGACCCCGATGCGGGTTCGTTCGATGATTTCCTCGCAGACCTTGAGAGCGATTGCATCGTCGGCACTCCCGACCGGGCCGCCGAGCGACTGTCGGAG
>JBOGVG010000032.1:0-5565 GCA_050692435.1 Actinomycetota bacterium | reverse complement strand
GCTCCTCGCTCAGGCGGGCTCGTTCCTCGGCACCGACGGACTCCCCCCGGGCCTGTTGGAGCTGCTCGAGGAGCTCCGCGTTCTTCGCGGCGGTCTTGGCCGACTGATCCTCCACCGCCCGCGTGCGAACTTCGGCCTGCTTCACCTGAGCCTGTGCCACGAGCAATCCGCGGCTGGCCTGGTTGGCCTCGTCCTTCGCGGCGTGCAGGCGCTCGGTGGCCTGCCTGACCTCCTCTTCCGCGGCGGGCATCCGGAGCTCAGCCCGTTTCGCCTGAGCCTCGGAGACCAGCAGGTGGGCAGAGGCCTGGCTGGCCTCGTCCTCTGCCGCCTCGAGGCGCTCTGCGAGCTTTGCGCCCTGCTCGTGCGCGGCCTGCGCGCGGAGCTCGGCCTGCCTGACCCGGTTCTCCGCCTGTTTCGCCTCCTCCTCCGCGGCCTCTAGGAGCTCGACGGCCTGCCTGGCCTGCTCCTCCGCGGCCTGCCCGATGCTTGACCTGCCTGACCTGGTTCTCGGCCGCCCGGGCGCGGAGCTCGGCACGCTTGACCTGTTCCTCCTCGGCCAGGAAGCGCTCCGAAGCCTCCTTCAGCTTGTCGGCGGCCTCGGCAACGGCCAAGCCCACGGCGACGATGCGCCGGGCAACCTCGTCGCCTTCGAGCGGGCCGGCCTCGACGTCCATCCTGTCTCTCATCCTCACCTCACCTGCTCGGTCGCTCGGAACGGACTCGCGCCGGGGCCGGACCGCTCGAACCGCGACTGGAGCCCGTGGAGGTTCTGCTCCGTGGTGACAGCTCGCTCCCCGCGAGGAACACGCAGCCGCCGATGCCGAGGGCGAGCAGCAATGACAGGGACGCCCAAAGCGACTGTCGCTCACGCTTGGCAACGGATCCCAACACAACGCCTCCGGAGGCTCGTTGGTCGCACGCTGAGTATCGGCACGGGGGTGGTTCCGATGCATCCGCCCTATGACGCATTACTCCGAACTGGCCAGTCCGTCGGTCCACCCCGATCGAGGGGTCACCGGGCTACGCCCTTCGACCCGCCCGGCTGTGGATGGCCCGTTCTCCTGCGTCGACCCCGGCCCTTTGGGCCGTGTCGGAGGAGGTGGGTAAGCTTCGGCCCATGCTTGCCCTCCGAGCGGATCCCTGGACGCCGGAATACGGCCTTGGGTTCCAGGCCCGGGTGGACGAGACGCCCGCGCGGGCGGACCCGTTCGTCGAGTCGGATGACTGGGCCCGCCCCGTCGTCCCTGCGCCGGCGGAGCCGGGCACCATGTGGTTCGTGGACGGCGTCCGCCGCGTGGAGCTCCGGTTGATCGCCGACGACGAGGACGGACGCCGGGCTCCGGGGCTGTTCGGGTCGTTCGCCGTGGGGGCCGTGCGGTGCGACGGGCGGGCGGCGTTCGCCGAGCACGCCGTGGGTCGATCGGTGGTGGTGGGCGGGGGCCTCCGGGCCGATCGGGTGGAGGTGGAGGTCGGCGGCGACCGCCTGGCCTACGAGCCGGCCACCGAGCCGGGGACCGATCCCGACGTTCCGCTGTTCGGTCTCCAGAAGTCCATGCAGGCGGCTGAGGCGGCGCTCGCCGCGCGCATCGCCGAGGGCGGGGAGGGCCTGGTGCTCGCGGATGGGCGCCTTGGGTTCCTCGATGCCACTCGCAGCCCCGTGGTCGGCGTTGTGAAGCGGTTCGTGCGGGCCTACCTGGATCCGGAGCAGGACGCGCTTCTGCCAAGGCTTTCCCCGGGGGAGCGAACACCACTGTTCGGGCTGGTGTACGAGGGGCAACCGCTCGACCGTTACGCGTGGTACATGCGGCTCGTGACCCGCAGGTCGGCCTGGCACGACCACGCCGGGCTCGTTCGGTGCGAGGTCCGCGCCGGCGTCGGCCTCGACGGGGCGATGAAACTCTCCGACCGTGTGAGCGCCGTGCTTCCGGGGTTCGCCGGGCGGCCGGCCGATCCCCGGTTCCCCCAGAACCTGGCGCCGGTCTCGGCCCTCGAGGGGTGGCTCCAGCACCGCATGGGACACCGGGGACTGATCCGAAGGGCGCTCACGGCGTGGTTGACCGAGCGGGCGGCGTGAGGGCCGGAGGGGCGCGGCGGTGAACGAGCACGACGTGAGTGAGCGGGTGGGGATGGTGCTCGGAACCGAGGACGCCACGCCTCTTACGTTCTGGGTGGGTATCGCCCCCGAGGCCTACCTCCAGCTCGACGACGCGATCGTCGTGGATACCGAGGTGCCCGGCCGGGGGCCGCTTCGGATCGCGGGCATCGTGCAGGACGTCCGGGCCCGGCACGAGGGCGCGCAGTTCGACACCGACGTGTTCCTGGTGGACCGGGGCGTCCTGCCGGTCGACACCGCCGTGGCCGCTCAGGTGGTCGCCACGCGGTTCGAGCCCGAGATCTTCGTGCCGCCCATGCCGGGGCTGCCGGCGTACCGGGCCCGGGGCAAGGACCGGGACGAGGCCCTGTACTTCGACCAGATGGAGCGGCGCGTCCCGGCGGGCCTCACCCGCGACGGCGAGCCGGTGTTCCTCGACCTCGACTTCCTCGACGGCTCCCGGGGGGCGCACGTGAACATCTCCGGCATTTCCGGCGTCGCCACGAAGACGACGTACGCGCTGTTCCTGCTGTACGCGCTGTTCCACTCGGACGTGCTTGGCCGCTACGCCGCGAACACCAAGGCCATCGTGTTCAACGTGAAGGGCGAGGACCTGATGTGGCTGGACACGCCGAACGCGAAGCTCCGTGACGCCGACCGCGAGGACTACGGGCGCCTGGGGCTGCCGGCCGGCGCGTTCGGGTCGGTAGGGTTGTGGTCTCCGGTCCGGCCCGACGGGGGCGGGCAGGCCGTCCCGCACGTCGAGGGCCGCTCCAAGGGCATCACCGCCTACTACTGGACGGTTCGCGAGTTCGTCCGAGAGAGGTTCCTGCGGTTCATGTTCGCCGAGGCCGAGGACGAGCGGTCGCAGATCGCCGACCTGGTGGCGCGGGTGGAGTCGTATCTGGACCGCGAGTGCGGGGACGACCCGGAGAACGACGCCACGGTGCTGTTCGGCGGCTACCCGGTCGAGGACTTCGCATCGCTCTGCGAAACCGTCCGCGAGCAGGTGGAGGACGACCACTCGCCGTGGCGCGGGCGATTGTCGGATGCGACCGTCGCGGCCTTCGTCCGGCGCCTGGACGCGGCCCGGTTCCGCATGGGGCACCTGATCTGGGGTCGGCAGGCGGAGCACCCCGAGCGCCACCGGATCGACTGGGAGGCGAACCAGGTGACGGTGGTCGACATCCACAACCTCCACGACCGCGCGAAGCGCTTCGTCACCGGCGTCGTGATCAAGCGGCTGTTCGAGCACAAGGAGCGGATGGGCAGGCGAGAGCCGCTGGCGTTCATCGTGCTCGACGAGCTGAACCGGTACGCCCCACGAGAAGGATGGAGCCCCATCAAGGAGGTACTGCTCGACGTGGCCGAGCGGGGGCGTTCGCTCGGGATGATCCTGGTTGGCGCGGAGCAGACCGCCAGCGAGGTCGAGCGGCGGATCATCGCGAACAGCGCGTTCCGTGTGGTGGGCCGGCTGGACACGGCCGAGGCGCAGCGGAGCGAGTACGGGTTCCTGCCGGCGGTGACGCGCTCCCGGGCCTCCATCCTCAAGCCCGGCTCGATGATCCTGCAGCAGCCGCACATCCCGGTGCCGCTCCAGATTCGCTTCCCCTTCCCATCGTGGGCCACCCGGGCCGACGAGGCCGCGTCCTCCGGCGGGGATCCCTTCCAGGCGTTCGAGGGGGACTGAGCGGGTGCGGTTCCTGCACACCGCCGATTGGCATGTCGGCAAGGCCATCCGGGGACGATCGCGGTACGAGGAGTTCGCGGCCGCGCTCGACCAGGTCGTGGGCATCGCGGGGGAGGAACGAGTCGATACCGTGCTGCTCGCCGGGGACGTGTACGAGCACCGTGCGGCGGCGCCGGAGGCCGACTCGATCGTCTTCGACGCACTGCTCCGGCTCCACGACGCCGGCATCGGGGTGGTGGCGATTCCGGGCAACCACGACTCCGCGTTGCGGCTGGAAGCCCTGGGCAAGCTGCTTCGGCCGATCGGCGCGGACGTCGCGCCCCGGGTGCTGCCGCCGGACCAGGGCGGGATCGTCGAGGTCCCTTCCCGCGACGGTTCGGAGGTGGCGGGGGTGGCCTGCGTGCCATTCGTCCCGGAGCGCCGGTTCGGGGACGCCGCGGCCCTGTTCCAGGCCTCGGAGAGCTGGTACCTGTCGTACGCCGAGGGCATGGGCGAGCTGCTCGCCGCCATGGGCCGCGGCTTCCGACCGGACCGGGTGAACATCGTCCTGGCCCACCTGTTCACCGATGGCGCGCTGCTCGGAGGCGGTGAGCGTGAGATCACGATCGGGATGTCGTATGCCATCTCGCCGGCCAGGCTGCCCGGCGACGCCGCGTACGTTGCGCTCGGCCACGTGCACAAGCCGCAGTCGGTCAAGGGGTCGCCCTCTCCGGCCCGTTACGCCGGCTCGCTGATCCAGCTCGACTTCGGTGAGATCGACCAGAAGAAGTCCGTTTCGGTCGTCGACGCCTCGCCGGGCAAGCCGGCCCGGGTCCGGGAGGTGCCGCTCACGGCGGGCCGATCCCTCGTCGACGTCCGTGGCACGTTCGACGAGATCGTCGCCGCGGCCGAGGATATGGGCGACGCGTACCTGCGGGTGTTCGTGAAGACCGACGGGCCGGTCCCCGGCATCGCCGACCGTGTGCGCGAGGCCCTGCCGAACGCCCTCGACGTGCACCTCGACTACGAGCGACAGGAGCCGGAGCGGGAGGCGGAGCCCGTCTCGTCGCTTCGCCCGCGCGATCAGTTCGTGGCCTACCACCGGGCGCACCATGGAGCGGAGCCCCCGCCCAACGTCCTTAAAGCCTTCGACGAGGTCCTGCTACTCGAGACCGAGGGGGCCTGATGCGCCCGGTCCGCCTGGAGTTGAAGGGGTTCACGGCCTTCCGCGACGTGCAGACCGTCGACTTCGGCGCCCTGGACCTGTTCGCGATCGCCGGCCCGACCGGGTCGGGGAAGTCATCGATCCTCGACGCCATCACCTACGCGCTCTACGGGTACGTCGAGCGGGTCGGGAAGCAGGTGGGGCAGCTGGTCAGCCAGGGCCAGCCCCGCATGGCGGTGACCTTCGAGTTCGCCGTGGGGGACGAGCGGTACCGCGTGACTCGAACAACGCCGTCCAAGGGCGTCACCAAGATCATGCTCGAGCGGTGGGAGGGCGCCGCCTGGCGGCAGGCCGGCGAGGGAGCGGATCACGTTCGGGAGGCCGACGCCATGATTCGGGAGGCGGTCGGGCTCGACTACGACGCGTTCACCCGCTCGGTGCTGTTGCCGCAGGGCAGGTTCGCCGAGTTCCTGGTGGGGGATGCCAAGGACCGTCGCGCCATCCTCACGGAGCTCCTCGGGCTGGAGCTCTTCACCAGGTTGCGCGAGCGCGCCGGCGACCTGGCGCGTGCGTCCGCCGCTTCCGCTCAGGCCAACGAGCGGCTGCTGGAGACCGAGTATGCAGGGGTCACCGAGGAAG
>JBOGVG010000031.1:0-3072 GCA_050692435.1 Actinomycetota bacterium | reverse complement strand
GGCGAGGTCCTCGATCGTCCGGAACAGCGGGTGGTTGCGATCGAAGTTGTCGTCGGCCGACGTCTCGTCCGTCCCGATCAGGTCGTTGTCGGCGTACGTGGCGACGAAGTTGGCGAACATGTCCTCGCGGGCGTCCTTGTCGCCGCCGTCGCCGGTGAAGCCCTGCTCGTCCCCGTAGTAGATGACGGGCTGGCCCCGAGCGAAGAACATCAGCGCGTGGGCCAGCTTCGACCGGGCCAGCAGCTCGGCGTCAGCCGCACCCGGCTGGTCGAGGCGCTGGAGGAAGTAGCCGATGCGCCCCATGTCGTGGTTGCCGAGGAACGTGGGCTGGGCGTAGGCGTTGCTGTCCGCGTCGGTGTAGTAGTCGTCGGAGGCGAAGAACTCCCGGAGCGCGTTGGTCCCTGCGCTCTGGGATGCGAACCCCCGTGCGGCGAGCTGGAAACCGAAGTCGATCGTGGCCTGCAGCTTCCCCTCCGTCGAGAACTCGCTCATGAACGGCGAGCCGAACTGCTGGTCGAAGACCTCGCCGAACGCGAAGAAGTCGTCGATGCCGCGCGCCTCGGCGGCCTCGAGGATGTCCGGCCCGAACTTCTGCCAGAACTCCATGTTGACGTGCTTGGTGGTGTCGATGCGGAAGCCGTCGACACCGAACTCCTCGATCCAGAAGGAGTAGATGTCGATCATCCCCTCGACCACCTCGCGCCGCTCCGTCCACAGGTCGTCGAGGCCGAAGAAGTCGCCGTAGAGCGAGTTCTCCCCCGTGAAGCTGGTGTTCCCGCGATTGTGGTAAAGGAGCGGGTCGTTGAGCCAGGCCGGGTTCTTCGCGTCCTCCTCGCCCGGCGGCACCACCGGCGTGTACGGGAACGAGGTGGTGTCGACCTCCGGGAACGTGTAGTCGGGCTGCCCCGAGTAGGCGTAGTCGGAATCGTCGAAGGGCTCGCCGTTTACGTCGCGGTACGGGAAGTCCCGCTTGTTGCGATACCCGGCGTTGCCCTCGAGCTGGATCACGTCCGCGGTGTGGTTCGTGACGATGTCCATGAACACGTTGATCCCGCGGGCATGCGCTTCGTCGACAAGGCGGGCGAACTCCGCGTTCGTGCCCAGGTGCGGGTCGACCCGGAGGAAGTCGAGGATCCAGTAGCCGTGGTACCCGGACGACATGCCGTACAGGTTGGTCGAGTCGGGCTGCACGGTCTTGTTCGCGTAGATCGGCCCGACCCAGATGGCGCTCACCCCGAGGTCCTGCAGGTACGGCAGCTTGCGTCGCAGACCCCCGATATCTCCGCCGTGGTAGTAGCCCTTGTCGCTGGGAAGGTAGCCGTGCTGGAGGACGTTCTCCCTCGTGTCGCCGGCCAAGCACACGCCGCCATAGTCCCCGCAGTTGTTCTCGGGATCCCCGTCGTTGAACCGGTCGGGGATGGCGAAGTACAGGACCTCGTCCTCGAACGGATGACGCACCGCAGGGCGGACCAGGGCGGCGTCGTCCACCGGCCTGGCGGGGATCACCGCGATGTCGAGTATGTGGTTGACCTGATCGTAGGTGAACGTGACGACGTCGCCGGTGTTGGCCACGGCGAACGGGATGTTGGCGCCGTCGCGGACGCCGCCGGCCCCGTAGTTCTCGGCCCAGGACTCGTCGATCGACACCTTCGCCTCGTAGGAGCCGGGAGGCAACGCCGAGGTCGAGAACCGTCCGATGCCATCCCCGTCCGGGTTCAGGAGCCACGAGCGCAGGCACGTCGGGTCCCAATCGCCCGGGCAGCCGAGCTCGCTCTGGAAGCTGCCCGGCACGGTAGCGATCACCGAGCCCCGGTTGTCCGTGACCCAATGGCTCGCGTCGTGGTAATAGAACTTGACGCTCGCGGCTTCGCCGAGGACGAGCGGGATGTTGGGGCCGTCACGCACCCCACCTGCACCGTAGTTCTCGGCCCACGCATCGTTCAGTGCGGCCTTGTACTCCCAGCTGCCGGCAGGGAGTGCGAACGTCGCCTGCCACACGCCGTCGTCGGCGTCGAACTGGAGATGGGTCACCGCACAGTCCGGCATCCAGTCTCCGGGACAGTCGAGCTCTTCCTGGAAGCTCCCCGCGATCGTCACCGTGGCCGGCTCGGCACCGGCCGGGCCTGTCGGTCCGATGAGGCCGGCGGTCGATAGCGCGAGGGTCAGGACCAGCGCCAGCAGGAGGGTTCTTCGTGGCCTCACCGTCCACCTCCCGAACAGTCCGTCGAGGACCACGCGACCACTCGTGAGCCTCTCCTCGGGCTTTGCGGGTGAGTCAACCCCATCGATCGAGACCGCGTCAAACGGTCGCAGCGCGGCCCCGAAGCGTACACAGGCTCCGATCCCCTCTCCGCGGTGTGATCCGACGTGTCGTTCCGTGTTCGTGCACCATCCACCTGGGCATGAGTCGTGTTGTCAGGGGGAGTACAGTCGACGGCTCGGTGATGGGTACATTTGAAGTACGAGATTGCAGCGCGGAGCCTGTACGTCCGCGAATGATCCGGGCGGCCAGCGTGGCCGCCGTCGTGACCCTTGTCGTGGTTTCAATCTCTGCCGTCCCCGCAGCGGCCGCGGAGGGATCGGGGCACCCTGGCCGGTCTATCCAGTCCCCGATTCAGCAGTACGTCGCCGCGGAGCCACCGCCCGGGGCGATACCGGGGATCGACGTGTCGCACCATCAGGGCACGATCGACTGGGCACAGGTGGCGGCCTCGGGTCAGCGTTTCGTCATCGCCAAGGCTACCGAGGGCCTGTTCTCCGTCGACCCGACGTACGCGACGAACCGCGCCGGCGCGACGGCAGCGGGGCTCGTCTTCGGCGCGTACCACTTCGCCCGGCCCGATCTGCATCCCACTGACCCGACGGGCGAGGCCGACCATTTCGTCGACACCGCCCAGCTCGGCCCCGGGAACATCGTGCCGGTCCTCGACCTCGAGCGCTCCGGAGACCTCACGCAGGCCCAGCTCACGGCGTGGATCCTCGCGTGGCTGGGCGAGGTCACGGCCCGCACCGGCGTGCGCCCGATGGTCTACACGAGCCCGAACGGCTGGGCCAACCGGACCGGGGACACCA
>JBOGVG010000030.1:0-3409 GCA_050692435.1 Actinomycetota bacterium | reverse complement strand
TGGACTGCGCGTCCGAGCCGCCACCCGCCTCCGTCAGACCGAAGGACCCCAGGATCTGGCCGCGGGCCATCGGGATGAGCCACCGTTCCTTCTGCTCCTCGGTGCCGAACCGGTAGATGGGGTTGGCGCCTAGGCCAACGGCGGCTTCGAGCGTGATGGCCACCGAGGAGTCTGCCCGGGCGATCTCCTCCAGGCACAGGCAGAACGTCAGGAAGTCGCCGTCCAGGCCGCCGTAGCGATCGGGGAACGGCAGGCCGAACAGCCCGAGCTCTCCCATCTGGCGCACGATCTCCAGGGGGAAGCGCTCCTCGCGGTCCAGCTCCTCCGCGGACGGGGCGACGATCTCCTCAGCGAATTGCCGGACGGCCTTCTGGAAGTCTTGTTGCTCCTCGGTCAGGTCGAAGTCCACCCGCTCACCCGCTCACCAGGTCGGGCGCCATGAGAGCGGCCTCCCAGTGCGTCTCTTCCAGGAGGTTCCTGGCTCGCTCGATCTCCTCCGTGCCTCCCACGGCATCGGGGCCGAACACCCGACCGATCCACCAGATCCGCGCCGCGACGTTCTTCGCGGACTCCTGCGCCCGCTCGAGTCGAAGGAGCTCCTGCGCCTTCTCCAACGCGCCGTCCCGGTCCCCCTCCGCCAGCAGGATCTCCACCTCGGCCTCGAGGAGCCAGTCGACCGACCCTGGCCCGCCCGAGCCGACGACGCCGGAGGTCTCCTCCAACACCTCCCTTGCCGCCTGGAGCTCTCCCGTACGCACGAGCGAGATCGCCAACTGGCTCGCCGTCCAGGTCACGATCCCCCGCTCCTTGAGCTCGCGGCACAGGCGGTATCCCTCCCGAAGGTCCTTCACGGCCTGGTCGATCCGACCGGCCAAACGGTGGAGGGACCCCCGGGAGGTCAGCGCGCTCGCCAGCTCCCATCGCGCCCCCAGCTCGCGGAAGGCATCGACGGCAGCGTTCAGGTGCGGCTCGGCCTCGCTCAGGTGGCCGGTGCGGCGAAGCGCGTTGCCCACGCTCTCCCGGGCGACCGCCACCGAGAACCGGTCGGCCGACGCCTCCGCGACGGCCAGGGACTCGCTCGAGAGGGCAAGCGCCACCTCCTGGTCGCCCTCGTTCTCGACGAGGGTCGCGACCATGCCGAGCGCCCTGGACTCGGCCCACGGGTCACCGTCGGGGTTGGCCCGGGCCACCGCCAAAGCCTCCTCGAACATCTCGCGTGCCTTCCCCATGTCGTTCCTCCAGTACGGGGCCCACCCGGCGACCAGGAGTGTTCGAGCGAGCGTCCAGGGGTCCCCGAGCTCGCGGGCGGCCGCCAAGGCCTGCTGGAGCAACTCCTCGGCCCGTTCCAGATCGCCCCTGATCGAGAGCTCGATGTCGCCGAGGAACCGCGACGCGTCCGCCCGGATCTGGGGATCGATGCCGCCGATCTCCAGAGCCCTGGTGAGCGGGGGGACCGCCGCCTCGAACTCGCCCAGCCAGTACCGGGCCTCGCCCAGGCCGGCCAGGATCCGGGCCTCCGACACCCCCCACTCGCGTTCCGGGCCCGCGAGGGACAGCGCCCGTTCGTACAGGTCCGCCGCCGCCCGGGCTTGCGATGTCTCGAGGGCCTGATCCCCCGCCCGGACCAGCGCCTCGACCGCCCGCTCGGCCAAGCTGCGGTCCCCCGGATTCAGGTCGAGGGAAGCGCGGGCCGCCTGCTCCAGGTGAAAGGCGATCGACCGCGGGTACCGGGACGACATGTCCGGGTCCTCGGAGAGCTTCGTCGCAACCTGCAGGTGGAGCCGGAGCCGCTCCCGCTTCGGCAGGCTGTCGTAGGCCACGTCGCGGAGCAGCCCGTGGCGGAACCGCCAGTATCCTTCGCGGTCCTCGTCCCGAACCAGGAACTCCTCATCCTCCAGAAGCTCAAGAACCTTGTCGTCGGGTTCTGCCACGATCGCGAGTGACGGTCGGTCGAAGGTGCCGGGCGCGAACACGGAGGCCTTGCGGATCAGGTCGCGAGCCTCCTCGGGCAGGTGGTCGATCCGAGCGGCGATGATCGCCTGCACCGTCGGCGGCAGAAGGTCCCGCGGAAGGGGCTCGGTGTCCGAGGCCAGCTCCGCATCAGCGTGCATGAGCATCCCGGTGGTCTCCACGATGAAGAAGGGGTTCCCCCCTGCATGCCGAGCGATCCGCGCGGCCGAGGCCTCGTCGAGCCCCTCGCTCGCTTCTCTCGCCAGCTCGATGGCGTCCGAGCGCGACATGGCCTCGATATGGAGGTTCATCGAGTCGCCGAGGCCTCCGCCCCAATCCGGACGCTTGTCGAGCAGGTCGTAGCGGGCCACGCACAACACGAACAGGGGGATCGTTCGTGCCCCCCGCACGAGCTGCTCTACGAGGTCGAGGAGGGGTGGCTGCGCCAGATGTGCGTCCTCGACGACCATCACGACCGGACCGCGAGCCGCCAGGCCCTGGAGGAGCGCGAGCAGCCCCGATCGGATCTCGGCCACCCGGTACCGGCGTCGATCCCGGGACTCCTCACCCAGCCCGAGCGCGAGCCGGAGCAGGTCGACGATCTCCTTCGTCCGCTCCGTGGGGCAACAGTCACGCACGAGCTCCTCGAGGCTCTCTTCCAACTGCTCGGGCGGCGCGTCCGGGGGTTCCCCGATCTCCTGCAGCAGGATCTGGGCGACCGGGCCGAACGTGACGTCCTCCTCGAATGGGCTGGCCCGCCCGGTCAGGACCCTGGTCGTGTCCGAAAGTCCCGCGAGGAACTCCTCGACCACGCGGCTCTTGCCGATCCCGGGCTCGCCGAGCAACGTGACCATGTGCCCTCGGCGAGCCTCCTGGGCGCGCTCGAACGTCTCGACGAGCAGGCGAAGCTCACGCCGACGGTCCACGAAGGGGATCGTCCGGCGGGACGAGCGGGGCGCGAGGGCCAGGACCGGCCAGCCCGGAAGGGTCTCCTCGAACCCCTTCGCTCGCACCTCCAGCCGCTCGCCGTACTGGACGTGGTCCTTCGTGAGCAGCCACGTCGTCTCCCCGGCCAGCACGGTGCCCGGCTCGGCGGCCTGCTGGAGCCGGGCCGCGGCGTTCACCACCGCCCCGTACAACAGACCCGCCTCCGCCCCCTCGGTGCCGATGGCCACGCGTCCGGTGTTCACCCCGACCCGGCATTGAAGGGACGCGGGCAACAGGAGGTTCTCGCCGAGCTCGGGCACCCGCTTCACGATGGCCAGGGCCGCCCGGATCGCTCGGATCGCGTCGTCGTCATGGGCGTGCGGGATGCCGAACACACCGACAACTGCGTCGCCGGCGAAGTTGTATGCGCGACCCCGGAGCGACTCCAGCCCCTCGGTGACCGCCTGGTAGAAGGACGTGATGACCTCGCGGTAGCGCTCCGCGTCGATCTGCGCCGAGAGCCGGGTCGAGC
>JBOGVG010000029.1:0-6052 GCA_050692435.1 Actinomycetota bacterium | reverse complement strand
TCGCCGAGGATCCGGATCGCGGCGAGACCATGATGCTGGAAGCCGGGGACCTGTACCTGGACTATTCGAAGAACCTGGCCACCCGGGAGACCTTCGAGCTCCTGGTGGGTCTGGCCGAGCGCTCGGGCCTCCGTCGACGGATCGACGCGATGTTCGCCGGGGAGCGGATCAACGTGACCGAGGACCGGCCCGCCCTGCACGTCGCGCTCCGGGCACCGAGGGACGACGTGATCGAGGTGGATGGCGAGAACGTCGTTCCGTGGGTCCACGCCGTGCTCGACCGGATGGCCTCGTTCGCCGAACGGGTCCGCTCCGGCGACTGGACGGGCCACACCGGCATCCCCATCCGAAACGTCGTGAACATCGGCATCGGTGGCTCGGACCTGGGCCCGGCCATGGCCTACGAGGCCCTCAAGGACTTCTCGGAGCGGCCCCTCACCTTCCGGTTCGTGTCCAACGTGGACGGCACCGACGTGTTCGAGGCCACCCGAGACCTCGATCCGCAGGAAACGCTGTTCATCGTGTCCTCGAAGACGTTCACCACGTTGGAGACCCTGACGAACGCCCGGACCGCCCGGGACTGGTTGCTCTCCAAGCTCGGCGCTCCGAAAGCGATCGCCAAGCACTTCGTAGCTGTCTCCACGAACGCAGAGAAGGTCGCCGAGTTCGGCATCGACCCCGAGAACATGTTCGAGTTCTGGGACTGGGTGGGCGGTCGGTACTCGGTCGACTCCGCCATCGGGCTCTCGCTGATGGTCGCCATCGGGCCCGAGCGTTTCCGCGACATGCTCGCCGGGTTCCGGCAGATGGACGAGCACTTCATGACGGCCCGGTTCGAACAGAACATGCCCGTGCTGCTGGGACTGCTGTGGACCTGGTACGGGAACTTCTTCGGCGCGGAGACCCACGCCGTCCTGCCCTACAGCCAACACCTGGAGAAGCTCCCCGCGTATCTCCAGCAGCTCGACATGGAGTCCAATGGAAAGTCGGTGGACTTCGAGGGGAACCCGGTCGATTACCAGACCGGCCCTGTCGTATGGGGCACGCCCGGGACGAACGGACAGCACGCGTACTTCCAGCTGATCCACCAGGGAACGAAGCTGATCCCGTGCGACTTCCTCGGGTTCGTGCATCCCAGCCATGTCGTAGGCGACCACCACGATCTGCTCATGGCGAGCCTATTCGCGCAGACCGAGGCCCTGGCCTTCGGCAAGACCCGCGAGGAGGTGGAGGCGGAGGGCGTTCCCTCAGCGCAGGTTCCCCACCGGACGTTCCGGGGCAACCACCCCACGAACACCATCCTTGCCTCGAAGCTCACGCCGAGGGTGCTTGGGCAGCTGATCG
Organism: Actinomycetota bacterium; assembly: GCA_050692435.1. Classification (GTDB taxonomy): domain Bacteria; phylum Actinomycetota; class UBA4738; order UBA4738; family HRBIN12; genus AC-69. The sequence continues at coordinate 4,708 of JBOGVG010000029.1, read as the reverse complement.
CGCTGTACGAGCACAAGGTGTTCACGCAGGGGACCATCTGGAACGTCGACTCCTTCGACCAGTGGGGGGTGGAGCTGGGCAAGGTCCTTGCTGACCGCATCGTGCCCGACCTGCTCGCGGTGGGCGAGCCGAAGCCGGGGCACGATTCCTCGACCAACGCGTTGATCCGGCGGTACCGACGGCTGCGGGCCGAGGAAGGAAGCTAATGCACCGGATCATCGACGTGTCGCTCCCCATCGGGCCCGATCTGCTCGTGTGGCCGGGCGACCCCCCGGTGGAGATCCTTCCCCGCATCCAGATCTCGAAGGGTGACCCCGCCAACGTCTCGGAGCTTCGGATCGGGACCCACACGGGCACACACGTGGACCCGCCGGTGCATTTCCTCCCCGGCACGGCCGGGATGGATCGGGTGCCGGTGGACCTGCTGGTCGGGGACTGCGTGGTCGCGGATGCTCGGGGCCTTCGGGGCCAGCTCGGCCCGGCCGATCTCGATGCAATGAAGATCCCGGCGGGGGCCACACGGGTCCTTCTGAAGAGCGACAACTCGGAGATGTGGCGACACCTACCGGCCTCCTTCCCCAATGAGTACGTCTGCCTGTCCCCCGAGGCAGCGAGGTGGGTTGTGGCGGCGGGCATCACGTTGGTGGGGTGGACTTCCTCTCGATCGAGCAGAAGGGAGCTCAGGGCCATCCCACCCATGTCGAGCTGCTCTCGAACGGGGTGGTCATCGTGGAGGGGCTGGACCTCGGCCGGGTCGAGCCCGGCGAGTACACCCTGGCCGTGCTGCCGCTCAAGATCGTTGACGGCGACGGCGGCCCGGCTCGCGCGGTGCTGATCGAAGGGACATGACCTCGGCTGCGGGCACGCCGACGGTCGTCCTGTTCGACGTCGACGGCACCCTGATCGACAGCGGAGGGGCGGGTGCACGGAGCTGGGCACACGCGTTCGACACGTTGTACGAGATCTCCGCCGACATCGGCTCGCACACCGAGGCTGGTGAGACCGACCCGCTGGTGGCCCGCAAGACCTTCGAGGCCACGGTGGGACGGGAGCCGACGGAGGCCGAGCTGGCACGCCTGTTCGCCGTGTACCTGCTGCGGCTCTCGGAGGAGGTGCGGACGTCTGAGGGCTACCGAGTGCTGGAGGGTGTCGAGGACCTGTTGTTCATGCTGTCAGGCGCCGGGACGATGCTCGGGCTGGTGTCGGGAGCGATGGAGGGCGCCGCTCGCGTGAAGCTGTCCCGAGCCGACCTCAACCGGTTCTTCGTGTTCGGCGGGTACGGATCAGACTCGGACGAGCGGGCGATGCTTACCCGGGTGGCCATCGACAAGGCCGCGACGCTCCACGGGCACGACGTCACGGCGGATCGGGTGTTCGTGGTGGGCGACACGCCGCTCGACGTAGAAGCCGCCCGGGCCGTCGGTGCCGTCTCGGTGGCCGTGGCCAGCGGGATGTACTCGATGGAGGAATTGCGTTCGGCCGGCGCCCGGCACGTGCTCCCATCGCTGGCCGCGCAGTTCCCAGAGATGCGCGGGTAACGGAGAAGGAGGCCACACCGTGAAGACACGAACGCTCGGCGCGGACGGCCCGGAGATCTCGGTGGTCGGCCACGGGGCCTGGGAGGCCGGCGGCGCCGACTGGGGGCCGAACGCCTCGGACGACGCAGTCGTGGACTCGATGCGGACGATCTTCGACGTCGGGATCAACTGGATCGATACGGCCGAGGTGTACGGCCGGGGCCGTTCCGAGGAGCTCGTGGCTCGGGCCGTCGCCGGCCGGCGTGACCAGGTGCTGATCTTCACCAAGGTGGCACCCGACGACGAGGGATCGGGGATACGGCCCGAGGAGATCCGAACCGCGATCCGCGGCTCGCTCTCCCGCCTGCAGACCGACCATGTCGACCTGTACCAGGTGCACTGGCCGGACGACCGGATCCCGGTTGAGGACACGTGGGGAGCGATGGCCGAGGTGGTGCGAGAGGGGCTGGCGCTCCATATCGGGGTGTCGAACTTCGACCGCCAGCGGATCGAGCGGTGCTTGCCGATCCACCCGGTCGCGTCGGTCCAGAATCAGTTCTCACTCATCCACCTGGAGGACCGCGCCGAGCTCCTGCCGTGGCTGGCTGGCCAGGGCATCGGCTACCTCGCGTATTCCCCCCTGGGGTTCGGGCTGTTGAGCGGCGCCCTCGGCCCGGACACCACGTTCCACCCGGGGGACTGGCGGGGCCGCCAGCGCGCGGGATCGACGGAGGAAGGAGTCGGGCCCTTCTCCCCTGGGACCTTCGAGCGGAACCTCGAGCGGGTGGCGCGCCTCCGGTCCGTCGCCGAGCGGCTCGGCATCCCGGTCTCCTCGTTGGCGCTGGCATGGGCGGTACATCAGGAGGGCGTGACCGCGGCAATCGCCGGCAGCAGGAATGCCGCACACGTCAGGTCGAACGCGGCGGCGGGCGACGTGACCCTCGACGCCCCTACCCTTCAGGAGATCGATTCCATCTTTGAGCTGGGTTGACGAGGCCCGAGCCTCCACCGTGATGGCGTATCGGTCTGGGGATCAGCCTCAGGACTCGCAGTCCGTCATGGATGATCCATTGACGCAGCCGTCGTTTCCGGGGCCTCCGTCGAGCTCGTTCTTGCCCGCGCCGCCATCGAGTGCGTCAGCCCCACCTCCACCCCTGAGGCGGTCGTCGCCTCGCCCACCATCCATCATGTCATCACCCTGGTCGCCCCACAGATGATCCTTTCCCCCCCGTCCCAGAATCATGTCATCACCGTTGTAGCCGACAAGTTTTTCGCCCCTCCATGTTCCGATGAGTGCATCGCCGAAGACTGAACCCCACGCCTGTTCGATAGCGGATACGGTGTCGCGTCCGTCACCTGCGGCCGTTCCATTCCGGAGATCTATCCGCACGGCTCTCCTCGCCTGACTGAAATCCGCACTGTCGGAGCCGCGGCCTCCGCGCAATGCGTCATCACCCCGCCCTCCGTAGATGTGGTCGTGATCGGTCCCGCCGAGAACGCCATCGTCGCCTGACCCGCCGAAGAGGAGACCCCTACCCGGTCCCTCGCTGAGGACGTCGCTACCGGCCCCGCCTTCGACCCGATCGTTGCCCTGACCTGCCACCACTTTGTCATCGCCGCGCCCACCGCAAAGGAGATCATCGCCATCCAGTCCTCGGATGACATCCTTACCATCTAGGCCAAGGATGATGTCGTCTCCGGGCGTGCCCTCCAACGTGTCCGCCTCCGGCGTCCCTACGATGGCATCAGGATTCGATCTGTCGTAACAGGAATTCACCTTGGCGAACGCTCCGGAACGCGCGAGGACGAGCCACATCGCAATAAAGATCGACACACATGCGAACCACGCCCACCAACGTCTCAAGTAAAATCTCCTCCCGAAGCTGTCGCCGCTTGTCATGAGTCCAAAGACTCCATGCAGAAGGCCACAAAGAGAGTAGACACTGACCCGAGCCAGATGAGTTCCCAACCCTAGCCTCCTGTGTCCACGCCGCACACTCAAGAGCCTTGGTAACAGGGTGGCTCGCCTGATACGAAATGAGCGGTAGTTCCAGCCACAGGGGCACAAGTCACGGCAGGACATAAGGTGTCGTGGCGGAGAGATATGTCCGGGAGTGTTAGTCCGTCCGCTGGGCCAACGGAATCAGGGCGTTGGCTTCAGTCTGGATGTTGTCTCGGTCGCCCAGGCGTTCGAGCCATTCCCCCGGCAGGCCGTTCTCACCGACGAGGGCGCCGAGGAGCGCGCCGGCGACCGCGGCGTTCGTGTCAGTGTCGCCGCCGAGCGCCACCACCCGGCTCACCTCGATCTCGAAGTCCCCCGTGCCCAGGAGCGACTGGAGCGCGACACCCGCCGTGAACAGGCAGAAGCCCTGGTCCGGGCCGTCGATCCGCCGCCCCACGCCGGCCATCTCAACCAGGTACTCGAGCTCCTCCCCTCCCTCTCGGTCCACGACTGCGGCCAATCCGGTGGCCACCGCTCCTTCCGGTGATTGGCCCCGGGTCAATGCGGCGACGGTCAGGGTCACGGCGAGCACCGCCGTCCGGCACCGTTCGTCGAAGTGCGTGAGCGCCGACAGCCTCGGACCGACCTCGATCAACTCCTCCGGGCGACCCGCGTAGGCCAGGCCGAGCGGCGCGCAGTACATCGCCGAGCCATTACCGGCGGACACCTCGGGCCCGCGTTCCCCCCACACCGACCTGGCGGCCTCGACCGCATCCCCGCCTCCATCGACTCGGGACAGCACCCGGCGGGTGAAGGCGTCGACGTCGGGCGGACCGGATCGGAACCACTCCAGGTGCCGGGCCACCAGGTCGTCGGGGTCGAACTCCCCTCGAGCGGCCAGGCTTCGGACCAGGTTGCGGGCCATGGCCGTGTCGTCGGTGGGCGAGCCCGGTGGCAGGCCCATCCACGGAAGCTCCAGTGCCGGCAACGGGTCGGGGACCTCGGCCGCCATCCGGCCCTCGAACGGAGCGCCCAGGGCATCGCCGAGCGCGAGCCCCAGCACGCTCCCCGCGATCCGGTCTGCGACGTCCACGGCCCGCGATGCTATCGGCCGCGGTCGAACGCGCTTCCCGGTTGGTACGCTGACTGGCCGCATGGACAAGTTCGGACCTGCTCATCGCACCTGCCGCCGGGTCGGCGCGCCGCTTTGCGGCCGCCCCAACTGCCCGGCCAACAAGCGTCCCTATCC
>JBOGVG010000028.1:0-11416 GCA_050692435.1 Actinomycetota bacterium | reverse complement strand
CTACTCTCTCATCGGGCCGCCGTGCGCCTACTTCCTGCCCAGGTGCTCCAGGAACCAGTCGCGCGCGGCGCCGCTGGCCGTCTCGAAGTCCTCGGTGTATGCATCGAAGTGGCCCCCCGCGTGTAGCACCAGCTTCTTCGGTTCCCGGGCGCGGCCGAAGGCCTCCAGGGCCAGGTCGGCCTGGACCAGGTGGTCACCGGCGGCCACCACCATCAGCAGCGGCGTCGGGCTGATCCAGGAGATGTACGACCCCGGCTCGTACTCGGTGAACATCTCGACGCTTCGAAGCGTGACCTCGTTCCGCCACGCCGGCGCGCGGGTCTTCCCGGTCTCCAGGAACCACTTCGCCGAATCCGGGGTGGGCAGGGCGCACGGCGCGCTGGGATCGTCGGCCACAACGGGGATCCTGGCCGGGTCCTTGCCCTGGTAGCGGGCCTCCCGGTCCTCCTCGAACATCCGCTGGGTCGGGGCGATCAAGTCCGCACGGACCAGACGCCGGAGGTTGTCGTGGCCGCTCACCAGGGGGACCTGGCAGGCCACGCACTTGACCCGGCGGTCGATCGCGCCCAGGACCAACACGTGCCCACCGCTGTAGCTTGAGCCCCACACGCCGATCCGCTCCGGATCGACCTCCATCCGAGTCCGCGCGTAGCTGATGGCGTGCCGGTAGTCGCGGACCTGGTCCCAGGGGTCGATCTCCTGGCGAAGCTCGCCGTCGCTCGCCCCGAAGTTGCGGTTGTCGAACACCAGGGCTCCCAGGCCGGCCTCGGCGAACACCTCGGCGAAGCTGTCCAGGTACATCTCCTTGACCGCGGAGAACCCGTGCGCCATGACGATGGTGGGAACGTGTCCTCGGACCTTCTCCGGGAGGTACAGCCAGCCCCTGAGGGTGACGCCCCCGGCATCGAACTCGACGTCCTCTCGCATCGCACTCCCCCCTTCCCCTCGGCCATCGAAGACGGTGGCCATGGAAGCCACACGTATGTGAGCACCACGAAGAGCGCCGGTCAAGTCCGGGTGCGGCAGGCTGGCGGGCGCGCGTACAGGCGCTCGTCCATCGGCCGTAGCGGGCCCCCAGGCGAACGGCACCCGGGAGAGCCGCGGCGCGACGGGCGGTTCCTAAGGGATCTGCGGTTCTTGGGTGACCGCGGCTCGGGCCAGGCTCGCGGTGACGGCGCCGACCAGGATCAGGCCTCCCCCGAGCGCGATCCCCGCGCTCACCGACTCGCCCAGGAACACGACGGCGAGCACCGACGCGGCCAGCGGCTCCATGGCCGACACGATGGCGGTTCGTACGGCGCCGATGCGCCGGACGCCCTCCAGGAGGCAGACGAACGCGGCCGCCGTGGCCACGCCCATCCCGAGCACCGGCCACCACTCGCTCCAGCCCGCGGGGAGCCCGTCGTTCCCCGTGAGCACGGCGAAGGCCCACAGGCCGATGGACGCGCCGGCGCTCACCCACAGGGCGCTGGTGAGCGGGCTTGTCAGCCGGAGCACGCGGTCGGCCCCGACCAGGTAAGCGCTGAAGGTCACCGCGGCCCCCAGGGCGAACACGACCCCCGCCGTCCGGATGGCCAGGCCGGCCCCAGTCCCCACGACCACCACGGCACCCGCCACCGCGCACGCGAGCGCGGCGAGCGTGAGCCGCCGCGGCCTGTCACGCCCCACCACCCAGGACATCAACGTCACGAACACGGGATACGTGAAGAACAGCAGCGTGACGGCGGCTGCCGTGCCGTGTCGGAGCGCGGCGAAGAACAGCGTCGCCTCCACCGCGTACCCGCACACCGCGAGGACCGTCAGCCCGGTTCGCTCTCCCTCCGCCGCGGCGAGCGGACGGCGGAGCGCGACCAGGAACGCGAACAGGACCACGGCCCCCACGCCGAACCGCATCGCGAGCAGCGAGTACACGGTGATCCCGCCCTCGAGCACGTGCTTGCCGAGCACGACGATCGAGCCGAAGCACAAGGCCCCGAAGGCGACGAGCGCCCCGCCAACGGCCTCGGTCCTGGTCCCCAGGCCGCTCTCGCTACCCGTCGACAAGCTCGATCCGCATCCGCTTGAAGCCCTTCCCCTTGCTCTCGGTCTTGGCCACGCGGACCGGGCCGACCTCGGCGGTCGAGCGCACGTGGGTACCGCCGTCCGCCTGCTTGTCCAGGCCTTCGATGTCGATCACCCGGATCGGATCGACGTGCTCGGGGATGAGGTTCACCTTCGTGCGGATGAGGTCGGTGTCGGCCAGCGCCTCGGCCCGGGGCACGAAGGACACGCGGACCGGGTGGTCCTCTGCCAGCGCCGCGTTCAGCTTGTCCTCGACCTCCCGGCCGAACTCGGCCGAGATGCTCTCGAGCTCGAAGTCCATGCGGGCCACGCCGGGCTCCATGTTCCCCCCGGTGACCTTGGCCCCGTAGCCGCGCCACACGATCCCCGACAGGGCATGCAGGGCCGTGTGGGTTCGCATGAGCGTGTGCCGGCGGTCCCAGTCGATCTCGGCGGTGACGCTTGCACCGAGGGGAGGCGGCGTCCCCTCGATCAGGTGACGGAGCGTGCCGACCTGCTTGACCGTGTCGACGACCCGGACCTCGCCGCCGTCCCACCGGAGCACCCCGGTGTCCCCGGGCTGGCCCCCGCTTCGCGCGTAGAAGACCGTCCGGTCCAGCACCACACCGTCCTCGCCCGCTGCGGTCACTGTCGCGTCGCAGGTGCGAGCGTAGGCGTCGGTGGCGCAGATCTCCTCGGTCATCCGGCAGAGCCTACCGAACGAGGGTGGACGAAGCGGCGACGCGCTACCCGGAGAAGTCCTTCTCCCCGGCGCGGATGGGGACGGCGAGCCAGTTCTCGCCGGGCGGGATGGGGCAGCTCCACTCCGGGTTGTACGCGCAGTACGGGTTATAGGCGTCGTTGAAGTCCACCACCACCCGGCCGTCCATGGGCGGCTCGACCTCCAGGTATCGGCCGGCGCCGTACGTCTCACTCCTCGATGTCGCGTCCCGGAACGGGACGAACAGCTCGTGCTGGTCCGGTGACTCGTACAGCGTGATCTCGGCCGGCTGCCCGTCGACCTCGAACCGCACCTTCCCGGCGCGCCGGTACACCTGGGTCCCGCCGGTGGTGGTCTGCATCACGATGTCCTCGTCGCGGTCCACATCGGTGCCGAGCTCCGCCTCGATCCGGAGCCTCGGGTTCTCCGGGAAATACGAGAGGCCGGCGAAGTTCGCCCGCTGTTCCGGCGTGAGCGGCGACCGCGGGTCGTCACGGAAGAACTCGTCCTTGTCCCGCCTGAACTCGTCCAGCTCGCTCATGACGGACTGGACAACGCACCACTGGCGTCAGTCATTCCCCGCGAGGAACGCGCCCACCCGCTGGACGAGCATTGGGATCGCCTGGAACAGCGCCGCCTCACTCTCGAACGGCAGCAGCTCGGAGTGGGGAAGGAGGTCGTCCAGGATCCGGCTCAGCTCGGCCGGATGGATGTCGTCCCCCTCGATGCAGATGAGGAGCGTTGGTGCCGTGACCCGCCGGAGCAACTCACGGTCGCTCACCGGCCAGTCCTCGATGACCTCCCGGATGGCCCGGGCCACGCCCTCGGGATGCCGGTGGTCCCACATGACCTTGTCGATCTCGAGCTTCCACGGCGTCTGCACATATTCGGCGACCCGCGCCGGGTCAGAGACGATGGCGTCCAGGGCCTCCTCAGGCGTCTTGCCGTCGAGCTGCCCCGCGAGCTCCAGGTACCGGTCCTTGAACCCGAACGGCATGTCCAGCGCGGCCGGCAGGAGCCACACCATCCGCTCGAACCGGCCGGGCTCCCGAGAGACCAGGTTCGCGATGGCACCGGCCCCGAGCGACGTGCCCACGGCCCTCGTCGCCCCGTACGCCCTCGCCACGGCATCCAGGTCGCGGGCGAGGTCCTCGAACCGATACCCCATATCCGGGGCGCTCGACCGGCCGTGGCCCCGGAAGTCGAACCGCACCGTGGTGCCGGGGATGAGCGGCGTGAGCCCCGCAAGCTCCCGGCAGTTGTTCGTCAGGCCGTGGGCCACGACCGTTACCGGCGGGCCCTCGCCGTCGATCTCGACGTGGAGTGTGGCGTCCTCGGTCTCGACCGTCGGCATCTCCTGGCACCCTCGTCCGAAGCTCGCGTACGATACACGGCCGGGAGGAGAACCGTGGCCGAGATCAAGGTCAGGCGGATCGGCGGCGAGGACCTCGTTCCGCGGTTCCAGGTCACGGTGACCGAGGAGGACGGGGTCACCGAGCACCAGGTCACGGTGTCGCTGGCCGATTTCGAGCGCCTGGCCGTGCACTTCCGCTCCCTGGAGGAGTTCGTTCGAGCTTGCTTCGAGTTCCTGCTGGAGCGCGAGCCGAAGGAGTCCATCCTGCCCTCATTCGACGTGTCCGCGATCTCGACCTATTTCCCCGAGTTCGAGGAGGAGATCCGCCAGGCCACGCCGTTCTGACCGGTCGGGTCAGCGAAGGTCGCCGTCGGTGGAGGCGAGCTCGGGCTCGGCCACGTCGTCCTGCGGGGCGAGCTGGTCCCGGATGCCTGCCGCCCACCGGGAGATGGCCGCGGTCACCGCCAAGAACACGATGCCCGAGCCGATCAGGATGACCCGGACCCGGTCGTCGCTCCACACCACGGCCAGCACGAGGGCCGGGACGATCCACCCCATGTTGTAGGCGATGTCGAACAAGCTGAATCCCCGGCCCCGGAAGCCGTCGGGGAGAGCCTGCTGCATGATCGTGTCGGCGGCGATCTTGCCCAGGAAGAACCCCAAGGCGCCCACGAACGTGATGGCCGAGTAGCCGGCGATCGTTGGGACGCCCCCGAACAGGATGACCCCCACGCCCACCGCGGACATGGCCGCAACGAGCAGGCGGTGGGGCGGCACGCGGTCCTTCAGCTTCTGCGCGAGAACCATCCCGATGGCCGCGCCCAGGGCGCCGAAGGCGCCGGCGATGGCCAGGACCGTCCGGTCTGAGTCCGGGCCGGACAGCAGGTCCCGGGCCTCCAGGGCGAAGACCAGCGCCACGAACCCGAAGAACTCCATGCGAAGGGCCTGGAAGCCCGACAGCCCGAGGGCTGCGGCCGGCCGGGCGAACACCTCGCGCAGGCCGGTGGCGATGTCGCGAAATACCCGCTTGACCTCGTCGGCGAACCGCGCGGTGTGGCGCTCGTATTCGAGGCGCTCCACCCCCCGTGCCGCGATGGCGGCCGTGGCATACAGGACGGCGCCGAGGAGGGCCACGATCCACGAGGGCGCGAGGGCCGTCCCGACCAGCGCAACGCCACCCCCCATCACCTGGAAGATGGCCCCTCCGGCCTGCGACAGCCCGTTCGCCTGGAGGAGGTCCCTGCCGTGGACCACGGCGGGCAGCCCAGCGGACTTGATGGCCAGCAGGATCCGCGTGCACGCCAGGGCCACCAGGATCGCGAGGACCAGGACGACGTCGGGCAGCCCGTTCCCGGCCGTCGCCAGACCCAGTGCCGCCAGCGCGACGACTCCGGCCCGGAACAGGTTGGACCGGATGAGCAGCTGCTTGCGGTCGTACCGGTCGATGAACGCGCCGGCGAACGGGCTGACCAGCGTGTACGGCACGTACAGGGCCAGAACCACGCCCAGCAGGTACCTGGCGGACGGTGCGCTCGTGACGTCGAATCCCTTCTCGCCCCCGAAGGCGATGGACTTGGCCAACGACGCTTGGATCATGCCGTCGGCGGCCTGGGCCACGAACTGCGTCCCCATGAGCGCCGAGAAGCTGCGGTTCGAGAAGACGCCGAACATGTCGGCGAAGAACCGGGACACCCCAGCGAACATCCGGTCGAGCGCGGGCTTCCCGACCCGGAGGCCAACGGCGAAGGCGGTGGCCAGACCGAGCGAGGCCCAGCCGTCGACCATCGAGAACGGAGCTCTTCGGACCGCCACGACCAGGATCCCCGCCACCACCGTGAGCGCGATGGAGATGCCGGGGATCAGCGCCGCCCTCATCCAGAACCCCTCCAGCTCGAACCACCTCGCGGCGATGAGGCCGGGGACCACAAGCAGCAGCGCGAGACAGAACAGCACCCGAAGCGTGTGCCCGAAGTTCCCGAAGAGTCCGGGGTGGTTCGCGTACAGGGCCGCGGTCCCGCGCTCGGCTGCCCGCGCCGCCTCGACGGCCTCCGGCGACGGCGTCGCCAGGCCCGGCCCGGTCACCACGGCGACATCGGTGCCGAGAGAGACGAGATACTCGGGCGCCGGCACGCGGTCGAGGAGGGCCTCGTTGCCGGTTCCGGCGTTGAACTGCCTGACCAAGAACACGACGGGAGGCTGCGGATACTCCTCCTCCAGGGCCTGCACCTCGTGGAAGAAGCCCCGCGACATCGTGTTGTAGGTGGGATCCGTGAGGACCGTGGGCCGGTCGGCCAGGAAGTCGTCGACGGTTCCGAAGTACGACATCGACCGCTTGACCGCGTCGCCGGGAAGCCCGGTCCGAGAGACGTTCGTGAACGTCTTCGCCCACCCGTAGGCCTGGTACGTGTCCTCGTAGTCCAGGATGAACACGAAGGGGTGGCCGGGCTCGCGTTCGACGATGGCGCTCGCGGCGGCGAGCGACGTTCGCGTGGGCTGGCCGATCCACTGGTTGCTCGGCGTGGCCCATTGTGCGGCGTCGCGCCCCCGCACCCACACGAAGGCCAGTGAGCCAACGAGGGCCACCATGCCGATCACCGCGACGACCCGGGTCGTGTCCCATCGTTTCAGCAGCCACCGCGCGGCGACCCACGCCCCCAGTCCGAGCAGGGGCATCAAGGCCACGGTCGCGTTCATGAACCGGTAGTACGGGTAGGCCTTGCCGACCAGGAACCCGAACACGCCGACGAGCGGGAGGAGCCACAGGGCCGAGATCGTCCCGAAGCCGTCCGCCGGTTGCCGGTCCTTGCGAGCCCGGTAGATAACCCACCCGATGCCCAGGAGGATCAGAGGGAACGTGATGAGGGGCTGGAGCGAGGCCACCCACCCGCCCAGCCTGTGGAGGAAGACCTCGCGCGTGTACGGCGGCGGCAGGGCCGCGTCGGCCAGCGAGCCCGCCACGCCCCACGGCCCGACCAGCCACGACGCCAGGCCCACGATCATCCCGAAGCCGGTGGCCATGAGGCTCGGGCCGTTGCGGCGGAGGGCCGCGCCGAGTGAGAGCCGGCTGGTCACGAGGTGCAGGCCGAACACGGCGAGCAGCGACGCCCCGAAGACCACACACGTCGTGGGGTGCGTGAACGCGGCGGCCACGCCGAAAAGGAACACCGCCGACCTGGCCCCCCACGATGTCTGCGCCGGCTCGTAGAACGCCAGGATCATCGACAGGAAGAACAGGACCGCGATGTTGTCGAGGTAGCCCACATACGGCGTCGTCATGAACAGGGCCGCCGTGGCCGCCATCACGAACAGGAACAGCAGCGGGTCGCGGTGCCGGCGGTACGAGAACGCGCCGAGCGCCAGGCCCGTGAGGATGGGGATGCCGACCATCATGAAGGCGCTGAACGTGTACAGGTCGATCCCGGCCACCCGTTGGAGGATCGAGCCGTAGAGCGGGACCGAAACGCGGTACCCGGCGGAGAACAGGCTGAGCGGGCCCCAGTCCCGGGCGATGAGGCCGGGGTCGTCGTGCATGATCAGGTTGGACCGCCACGTGTACCAGGCGGGGTCGCGGGTGGGGGCGGTGATCGACGGGTCGAGCAGGAACGTCCAGCCGAACGCCACGAGCAGGACGAGGATGGCAACGATCAAGACGACCGGGCGGCCGAGGAAGCGGCTCCCCCGCTCCGGCACGCGCACGGCATCCTTGGGGGGAGCGTGATTGGTGATCGTCATGCCCTCTTCGGCCCCTCGATCCGCGATCGGCCCGCGCGAGCCTCGGGGAGGCACGGGAGCCGCGACAGCATAGACGAAGGCAGCGCGGCCCCAGCCCGCCCGCACGGCCTCACGGCAGCATCCGGGCGCCCCTCTTCGGCTCGCACAGCTGCTCGTCCAGATACGGGCACGGGTCGAGGACCAGCGGCGGGAGCGGCTCCCGGGTGAAGTCGAACTCCTTCCATAGGCTGCCCAGGATGTCCACCTCCTCCCGCACCGTAGGGCGGGAGTCGGGGCGGCCGTCCGTCTTGGGGTCCAGTCGCGCCCCGCCCATGAACCGGTCCTCGATCAACTTGAGGTACGCGTCGAACGTAAGCACCTGATGGTCGATGTAGCCGGGACGGGCCCACGGGCTGATCATGATGCCCGGGACGCGGATGCCGTATCCGTTCTCATCCACCCGGGGCGGCGGGATGTGGTCGTAGAAGCCGCCCCAATCGTCCCAGGTGATGAAGATGGCCGTACTCTCCCAGTCGGGACCCTGCATCGCCGCGTTCACCATGCGCGTGACGTGAGCCTGTCCCGCCCCGAGCGACTCCCCGGTCGCCGGATGCTCGCTGTACCCGGGCCCCGGCATGATCCAGGACACCGATGGCAGGGTCCCGCTGGCGGCGGCCTCGAGATACTCGGCGTGCTCCTTGATGTTCTCGAGCTGGTCGGTCTCGTGCACGTCGGTGAACCCGGGGAGAGGGTTCTGGATCGGGTTGGTCCCCGTTTTCCGCCATCCCTTCTCGCACGGCCCCTCCACGCAGGTGCCGGGGCCCACGTAGTACGCCCAGCTCACGCCGTACCGGTTCAGCAGCCAGGTGATATCCGTCCAGGCATACACGGGCTCCTGAACACCCCGCCTCTGGATCTGCCACTCCTCGTACACGCTGAGATCCGACTCGCAGCTCATGGGATCCCGGGGGTCCTCACAGTGGGCCGACCACGCCGAGACCAGGAAGAGGTGCGCGGGCAACGTCCAGGAATCGGCCGGTGCGAACATGCGGTCCTGGAGGACGTAGCGCTCCGCGTAGGCCCAGTAGTTCGGGATCTCCCGCGCGTCGTGGTACGCCATCAACCCGGGCTGGTCCCGGGGGCCGACGAGGTGATCGCACTGTGGGTCGAAGCGATGCTCGGGACAGAATGGCTTCCCCTCCACCGCCGTGGTGATGAAGCCGTCCATCCTGCCGCCGTTCACGTCCTTCACCGACGCCCTTTGGGCATGGGGTCCGGCGTCGTCCACCAGGGTCGGGTCGTGCCATGGCTTCACGCAGCGACGCAGGATGGGGTCGGGGTTGCACACGGCAGGCTTCCCGTTGTCCATGGGGATCCCCCGGGCCCCGGGGAACGTGCCGAAGTAGTGATCGAACGATCGGTTCTCCTGCACGATGAAGATCAGGTGCTCGAGCTTCTCGTAGCCCTCCGGGACGCCCTCGGGGGGCGTCACCGCTGACGACGGGCCCGTCGTGGGGCTGGTGGGATCGGCGCTGCTCGCCTCACAGGCCACCGAGATCACGGCGGCGGCCGCCAGCAGCGTGAGGAACCGCGTCTTCAGGGGCGGGCCTCCGGCAGGCAAGGCAGGGCGCGCATGATCGACGACGGGAAGGCCAAGGAGAAGACCTTATCGTCTTGCTCTCCGGCCGGAAGGACCGTGCCGGCCTCGCCCGTCTCCCCCTTCGTGAGCGTCATCAAGAACTCGGCCACGTCCATCAGCGTGTAGCCGTTCTCGCGGAGCTCGCCCGTGTTCATGTAGATCCCGGTGAGCTGCATGAGATCGACCACGCTCGTCCCGTCGGAGTCGCCGAATCGGGCCTCGACGGCTCTGGCCACGGCCCCGGTCGAGATCTGGAATCCCCCGCTGAGCTCCGGATCCGGGAGTGCCCCGTGGTCAGCGGTGAGCGCAAGCACCCATTTTCGCTCCCCCACCTCCCGGTCGAGGAAGCTGACGAACTCCTGCAGCGCCGCATCCTGCCACACCACAGCGTCCTTCATCTCGGGGCTGTTCATCGTCCAGATGTGGCTGATGTAGTCGATCTCCTTGAAGTTCAGGTACAGGAGATCTGGGACGTCGTCCGCGCCGAACCCCTCCCGCGTGATCAGGTCCTGGACCACCCTGTTCTGGTAGGGGATACGGGCGGGGGTGTCGAACCCCAGGAGCAGCTGGTCGATGGAGTTGCTTCGCCACTTCCCATCGAGCTTGCTGTCGGCCTGATCGATCGCCCTCACATCCCGCTCGAACCCGGGAACCTCGTTGGCGTACTCGGGGAACTCGTAGAACGGCTCGAGCTTGGAGGGGAGGTTCCACTCGAACCCCTCCGCGCCGAGGGTCGTCGCGTCGAGCTTCTCTCGGAGGATCACGAGGTCCCGGTCGCCCCCGCCCCACATGGCCCCGTGGCCGAGCATGCCGAGATGGATGCTCACGGTGCCCACCAGACCGACGAGCGGCTGGTTGCCCATCGCCCGGTCGAACAGGTCGGCCAGGGTCGGCCGGATGATGAACGCTGGCCCCGAGGCCCAGGGGGTCGTGGTTCGGTCCCCGATCCTCATCCGGTGGCCGACCAGCCCGTGCACCCGTGGGAACGCGCCGGTCCCGATGGTGGTGTGGATCTGGGCGGTGCTGCTCGGAGAGGACCCGACGGTGGCGTTCTCGTACCAGGTGCCCCGAGCGATCAGCGAGCGCAGGTACGGCCAGTCGTTGGGCCAGGCCGAGAGCACGTTGCGGCCACCCGCGTCCCAAACCATGGTGACGACGAGCCTGGGCGCGGCGGGACGCTCCGAGGCTGGGACGAGCGCCTCGGCCATGGGCACGCCATCGGGCGCTTCGAACTCGAAGTCCAGCAGCCGGGCTTGCGTGGCCGCGATATCCGCCGACGAAACGGGCCGTCGAACGGGCCCCACCGGAGCGATGTACCCCGGTCCGAACCAGAGCATGGGCACGCGCTGGATGTAGTCCTGCGGGCCGACGTGCGGCAGGCCGGACCCCACGAAGTTGGGCTCGGTGGGGACCATCTGGATCTCGGGCCCGCGGTCTGCCCGGTGTCCGTTCCAGATCCGGAGCAGCACCTCTCGGGGGGTGGAGCACATCCTTCGTGCCAGGCTGCCCGCCTGGACCGTTCCGACCTGGTCGCCCGGCGATGAAGAGGTCTCCGGGGGCGACGGATCACCGGTGGGCGCGCCCGGGGACGTGGTGCATGCCGTCAGGAGGAGCGTGAGCGCCAAGACGCGGGCGAGGCTTGGGCCGCGAACCATGGTCGGTGAGAATCCCACACGCGATTCCGCCTCGCAACAAGTCCGGGGCGCCAGCGGATGGTCTCCGGGGACCGCAGCCACTGAACGTCGGCGACGATGCGGTAGCGTGGTGCGGCTGTGTTCGGACGGCGCCTCCTGGTCCTGCTCGTTGGGCTCGCCGCGCTGGGCATCCCCGCCGGGGTGCTGCGCGCCGTGTGCGCCGGGGAGACGTGCGACTCGGCCCCGGCGCCGGCCCGCATCCCGTTCTGCCCTCTCCCGGCCGGCCTGAAGGCCGACCTCGTGGCGGGGTTCCGGGA
>JBOGVG010000027.1:0-1581 GCA_050692435.1 Actinomycetota bacterium | reverse complement strand
ACCCACGGCGGCGCCGGGCGCCACGTCGGCCCAGGACACCTCCTCGGCGGTGAGGATGCGGAAGGCCAGCATGAACAGGGCGAAGTTCAGGACGAGCGAGATGGCGATCCCCAGGATCCCCCACAGCCAGTTGCTGCTGCCGGCCCCGACGCCTCCGGCCACGGCGGAGGCGAGCGTGAGGACCCCCAGCACCGCAAGCATGGCCACCGCCCTGAGCGTGGAGAAGAGGAAATTCGGCCGGCGCTTGTGTGGGACGTTCCAAACAGTGTTCATGGCCGATTGCACCGCCTTGCCCACCCGCAGCCCGGACCACAAGGTCAGGGCGATCCCGATCCCGAGCGCCAGGCCGCTTCCGGCAAGTGCGCGCACGTTCCTCGAGATCTGGGTGCCGATAACCGGGAAGTTGGCGAGGGCAGAGTCGACGATGCTCTGTTGCAGGCTCGGGTTATCGCGAAGAACGAGGCCCAGGATCGTGACGAACACCAGCAGCAGAGGGAAGAGGGAGAAGAACCCGTAGTACGCGATCAACGCGGCGAGATTCCCGGCCTCGTCCTCGCCGAACTTCTTGAACACGGCCACGGGGAAGGCAGTTGCCGGGTGGCGCTGGAGGAAGCCGTCGACCTTGCGGGTGACCGCCTTCACGCCACCATTATCCTGGGATGGCCCTCCGGGGCGGGTCGGCCCCATCCGTTAGGTGTGCGCTGGGGTCCCGGCATCGCCCAGGACCGACGTGTCGTCGCGGTCCCAGGTCAGATCGACCCTCTCGCCCTCCCGCACGTCCCCGGCGCCCTCGTCGGAGAGCCGGTGCACATGAACGAAAGCTAGACCCGGACGAAGAGCCGGGACCCGCACAGCTCGCCGGAGGCCTCGAACTGTTTCCCGTTGACCCGCTGATCCTCCGTGCGAACCACCTCGAGCGACACGCCGTTCACCCGGAACACCGTGGAATGGACGTCGTAGACATCCGGGTCGTGTTCGGTCCGGAGGGCGGTGGACGCCACGAGGTGGTGCTCCCCATCCTCTTCCCGGCAGGTGCCCCAGTGGAGGTGGGCGGGTGACCCGTACGACGCGAACACCGCCGGTCCGGGGGGGAAGCCCCAGCCGTACTCCTCGTGCCACGGGTCGCCGGGGGGCGCGATGGTGAACCGGATCAGCGCCGGCTGGCCGGAGGCGCGGTCCGGGTCGAACCGGTACAGCGCGAAGAACGTGGCGGGGCCACCGGGAGCGATCGCGATGGCCATCTCCGCCCTACCGTCGGCGTCGATGTCCGGGGCACCGAAGGCCTTGCAGCCGGTGAAGACCGTCTCGCACTCGGGTAGCTCCTGGGGCTGGAGGGCGACGGCCTCCGGCGTCCCGGCGGACGTCACGACCCTGGCCTGGTAGGGGACTCCCTCCGGCACCGGCTCGCACGTGGTCTCGGACGGCCAGTACACGATCAGCAGGTCAAGCATCCCGTCGCCCGTCATGTCGCCTTCCACGGAGGTTGGGTGGCATTCGATGAGCGTCGGGGTGAACATCTCGGGGGGCGTGGGCCCGCTCAGGGTGGGGCTGCCGTCGCCGAGAGGGGTCGCCTCGGGGGGG
>JBOGVG010000026.1:0-10721 GCA_050692435.1 Actinomycetota bacterium | reverse complement strand
GGGCGGAGCTCGGGTCCCCTCCCCGGCGGCCCGTAGTTCGGGATCTGGGGGTCCTCGTGGAGGCTCCGACCGATCCCGTGGCCCACGTACTCGCGAACCACCGAGAACCCCGCGCCCTCCACCACCTGCTCGACTGCGTGGGAAATATCCGAAAGGCGCCCGCCCGGGCGGACCTGGGAGATGGCGGCCTCCAAGGCCTCCTCGGTCACGCGGACCAGTTTCTCGGCCTCCGCCGAAGGCGGCTCGCCCACGAACACCGTGACCGCCGAGTCCGCGTGGTAGCCCTCCCAGATGGCCCCGAAGTCCAGGGACAGGATGTCGCCGACCTTCAGCATCCGCTTCGGAGACGGGATGCCGTGAACGACCTCATCGTTCAGCGACGCGCAGATGGATGCCGGGAAGCCCTTATAGCCCTTGAAGGAGGGGGTCGCCGCCCGAAGGTGGATCTCCTCCTCTGCCACCCCGTCAAGATCGGCCGTCGAGATGCCAGGCCGGACGGCGGCAAGCACTCGATCGATGGTGCCTGCCACGATCCGTCCGGCCGTTCGCATCTTTTCCATTTCCGGGGGCGACTTGTAGATGATCATGCTTCCAGGTCGAGCAGGTCGGAGATGGCCTCGATGGTTCGGTCCGCCACGACCTCCTCGGGCGCGTCGGCTTCGATGTCCCGGAGCAGACCGCGCTCCCAGAAGTACAGCACCAGCGGCTGGGTCTCCCTCCGGTACACCTCCAGCCGGCGGCGGATCGTGGCCTCGTCGTCGTCGGACCGGAGCTGGAGCTCGTGGCCGCAGACGTCGCAGATCCCCTCCACCCGGGGGGGCTTGAACTGCAGGTTGTACACCCGCCTGCAGTTCGGACACACGATGCGGCTGGTCAACCGCTTCACCGCCATCTCGTCGCTGATCTTGAAGTTCAGGACGCACGAAAGCGGTCGCCCCGCCCCGGCCAGGGCACTCTCCAGCGCCTGGGCCTGGGGGACGGTGCGGGGGAAGCCGTCGAGGATGAACCCTTCTCGGCAGTCGGCTTGGTCCAGCCGGTCCAGGACCATCTCGACGGCGATCTCGTCGGGGACGTACTCGCCTCGGTCCATGTACTGCTTAGCGGACTGGCCGAGCGGAGTTCCTCGGGCCACGTGGTTCCGAAAGATGTCCCCGGTCCCGATGATGGCGAGCCCGTATCGCTCGGACAGCCTCCTCGCCTGCGTGCCCTTTCCGGCCCCCGGAGGACCGAGGAGGACGATCCTCATGGCTACTTCAGGAACCCCTCGTAGTGGCGCATGAGCAGCTGGGATTCCAGCTGCTTCATGGTCTCAAGGGCGACGCCCACGGTGATCAACAACGACGTCCCGCCGAAGGGGAACTGCTGGATCACCCAGAAGGCCAGCACGATCGACGGCAGGAGCGCGATGGAGGCCAGGAACAGCGAACCCGGCAGCGTGATGCGAACCAGCACGTCGTTCAGATACGTGGCCGTGGGCTGGCCGGGTCGGATGCCGGGGATGAACCCGCCGTACTTCCGCAAGTTGTCGGCCGTGTCGACGGGGTTGAAGGCGATGGCCGTGTAGAAGTAGGCGAAGAACACCACGAGCAGGCCGTAGATCGCCATGTACACGAAGCTCCGCGGGTTCGTGACGTAGTTGTTCAGGAAGTTCTGGAACCAGCTGGCCTGATACACGCTGCCGATCAGCGTGGGGAAGTACAGGACCGACGAGGCGAAGATGATGGGGATGACGCCGGCCTGGTTCACCTTCAGCGGGATGTAGGTGCTCCCGCCGGTGGTCATCCGCCGCCCCACCACGCGCTTCGCGTACTGCACGGGGATCCGTCGCTGGCCCTGCTCGACGTACACAACGGCCACGATGATGGCCAGGCCGATGAGCAGGATCGCCGTGAACACGCCCGGGCCGCTCTGCGCGTAGATGGCACGCCCCTCCTGCGGCAGCCGGGAGATGACGCTGGTGAAGATGAGGACCGACATCCCGTTCCCGATCCCCCGTTGGGTGATGAGCTCGCCCATCCACATGATCATGGCGGTGCCGGCCGTCATGACCAAGACGATCAGCGCGATGTTGGGTGGCGTGAACGTCCCGGGTGGGAAGATGTCGACCCCACCCAGCTGGTCGGAGCGGGAGTGGAACAGGAACACCAGGCCCGTGGACTGGAGGAGCGCCAGCACCACGGTGACGTAGCGGGTCGCCTGGTTGATCTTCTTGATCCCCGTCTCGCCCTCCTTCTGCCACCGCTCGAGCTTGGGGATCACCACGACGAGGAGCTGCATGATGATCGAGCTCGTGATGTAGGGCATGATCCCCAGCCCGAACACGGCCATCCGCGTCAGCGCGCCGCCGGAGAAGAAGTCGATGAAGCTTAGGAACCCCTGCGTTCCCTGCTGTTCGAGCTGCCGTTGGAGGATCTCGATGTCCACCACCGGCACCGGCACGTGCGAGCCGAACCGATAGATGGCGATGATGAACAGCGTGAACAGGATCTTCTTGCGGAGATCCGGGATCTTGAACGCGTTGACGAAGGCTCGCAGCACGAGAACTCGATTCTACCCGGTCACGTGATGACCTCGGCCTTGCCTCCGGCTCCTTCGATCTTCGCCCTGGCGGCCTTGGAGAACGCGTGGGCCCGCACGATCAGGGCCCGGTCGATGTCGCCCCGGGCCAGGACCTTGACCGGCAGCCCCTTGTGGACCAGCCCGTGCTCCAGCATGGCCACAGGGTCCACCTCGCCGCCCGGGAACACCTGGGCCAGCTTCTCCACGTTCACAACCGAGTACTCCACCCGGTTGCGGTTGGTGAAGCCCTTCAGCTTGGGCACCCGGCGCTGGAGCGGCATCTGACCGCCCTCGAATCCCAGCTTGGGGTTGTGGCGCGCGCCCCAGCCCTTCGTGCCCCGGCCGGCCGTCTTGCCCCTTCTGCCCGCCCGTCCCCGGCCCACCCGGGTCTTGGGCTGGGTGGCACCGATCGCCGGACGGAGGTGATGGAGCTTCATTCGGCCACCTCCTCAACCCTGATGAGGTGGCGGACCTTGGCGATCATGCCCCGGATCTCGGGCCGGTCCTCCTTGACCACCGTGTCGTTCACCCGATGCAGGCCGAGCCGGCGGACGGTGTCCTTCTGGTCCTTCGGCCGGTGGATGACGCTTCGGACCTGTGTGACCTTAAGACTGGTCACCGTACACCTCCTCGAGCTTGGCGGCCCTCGCCGCCTGCATCCGCTCCTGCGCCGCCACCACCGCGTCGACCATTGGCTTGGGAGCCACTTCGTTGACTTGGCGCTCTCGGAGCCGGGCAATCTGCTCTGGCTTGCGCAGCTGGTTCAGGCCATCCACGGCGGCCCTCACGATGTTGATCGCGTTGCTGGAGCCGAGCGACTTGGACAGGATGTCCTTGATCCCGGCACATTCGACCAGTGCCCGGACCGCCCCCCCGGCGATGACCCCGGTGCCGGGGGCGGCGGGCTTGAGCAGCACCACGCCGGCCCCGTCCTCCCCGGTCACCTGGTGGGGGATCGTCGTGCCCATCATCGGCACATCGAACATCTTCCGCTTGGCCTCCTCGACACCCTTGGTGATGGCCGCGGGCACCTCCTTGGCCTTCCCGTAGCCCACGCCGACGCGGCCAGCGCCGTCGCCCACCACCACGAGCGCGGCGAACGAGAAGCGCCGGCCGCCCTTCACGACCTTTGCCACTCGGTTGATGGCGATGACCCGCTCCTCGTACAGGCCTTTCTGTTCGCTGGACGCGTCGTACCTTCGCATCAGACCGCGAGTCCCCCTTCCCTGGCCCCTTCGGCCAGCGCGGCGACCCGGCCGTGGTACAGCCGGCCCCCGCGATCGAACACCGCACGATCGATCCCGATCTGCCTGGCCCGCTCCGCCATGACCGCGCCCACCGCCTTGGCCACGTCTTTCTTGTCGCCCTTGGCCTTGACGTCGCGGTCGGATGCCGACGCCAGCGTGCGGGCGGAGACATCGTCGATGAGCTGCGCGTAGATGTGGCGGTTGGACCGGTACACGGCCAGGCGCGGACGGGCCGCCGAGCCGGCGATCTTCCTGCGGACCCGGATGTGCCGGCGGACCCTCGCCCCCCGCTTGTCCTTCGCGTTCGAAACGAGCCTCATCCGGCCCCGCCCTTCGCTGCCTTCCCGGCCTTCTTGCGGACAACCTCGTTCTCGTACCGGATGCCCTTGCCCTTGTACGGCTCGGGCTTGCGGACCTTCCGGATGGTGGCGGCCACCTGGCCCACCTGCTCCTTGTCGCTGCCTCGAACCACGATCGTGGTGGGCGTGGGAACCTCGAACTCCATGCCCTCCGGGCAGGGCACGGGCACGGGGTGCGAGTAGCCCACCTGCACCTCGAGGTCCTTGCCCTTCATGGCGGCCCGGTAGCCGACCCCCACGATCTGGAGGCGCTTCTCATAACCCTTCGTAACGCCCTCGACCATGTTGGCGATCAGGGTGCGGGTCAGGCCGTGCAGGCTCCGGTGGTAGCCCTCGTCCGAAGGGCGCTCGACCCGGATAGCGCCGTCCACGCGGACGACCCGCATCTCGGGGTGTAGCCGCCGGGACAGGGTCCCCCTGGGGCCCCTCACCGTCACCGTGGCGTCCGCGCCGATCTCGACGTCGACGCCGCTCGGGATCTCGATGGGTTGCTTGCCGATCCGACTCATCGCTTCATCCCGACCTCACCACACGTACGCCAAGATCTCGCCCCCGATCCCCCGGCGGGACGCCTCACGGTCGGTCATCACACCTCGGGACGTGGACAGGATGGCGATGCCGAGGCCGCCCATGACCCGGGGGAGCCGGTCTCGGGACGTGTACACGCGGCGGCCTGGCTTGGAGATCCGGCGGAGGCCGGTGATGGTCCGCTCCCGCTTCACCCCGTACTTCAGTCCGACCCGGAACGCTTGGTGGACGCCCTCTCCCTCTCGCTCGTAGCCGCCCACGTAGCCCTCCGCCACCAAGATCTTCAGCACGGCCTCGTTCAGACTCGACGCGGGTACGAGGAGGTCGTCCTTGTAGGCCAGGTTGGCGTTGCGGATCCGCGTCAGCATGTCCGCGACCGGATCGGTCACGTTCGTTCGAACCAACGTCTTCACCATGAGGACTTCGTCACCCCCGGAAGTTCACCGATGTGGGCCAGTTCGCGGAAGCAGATCCGGCACAGCATGAACTTGCGGTACACCGCCCGCGGCCTGCCGCACCGGCGGCACCGGGTGTACTCGCGGACGCCGAACTTCGCCGGCTTCTCCTGCTTCTCGGTCAACGCCTTCTTCGCCATCTCGCTCCCTTGCTACGAGGCCTCCGCCGCCACCGCCGGGGCACCCTCGAACGGGAAGCCCAGCGCGATGAGCAGCGACCTGCCCTCGTCGTCCGTCCTCGCCGTCGTCACGACGGTGATGTCCATGCCCCGGACCTTCACGACCTTGTCGTAGTCGATCTCGGGGAAGATCAGCTGCTCGGTCAGCCCCAGCGTGTAGTTGCCCTGGCCGTCGAACGACCGGCGGGACAGGCCCCGGAAGTCGCGGATCCTGGGGATGGCGATCGCGATGAGCCGGTCGATGAACTCCCACATCCGGTCGCCCCGCAGGGTTACCTTCGCCCCGATCGCCATCCCCTCGCGGACCTTGAAGCCCGCGATCGACTTCCGGGCCTTCGTCACCACCGGCCGCTGCCCCGTGATGACGGCCAGGTCGGCCGTGGCGGCCTCCAGCATACGGCCGTCCTTCAGGACGTCACCGACGCCCATGTTGATGACGACCTTCTCCAGGCGGGGGGCCTGCATGGCGTTCTTCAGGCCCAGCTCCCGCTGGAGGCGCGGGAGGACGCTCTCGCGGTAGCGGGACTTCAGACGGGGCACGTAGCGCTCGCTCACAGTTCCGCCTCGCACTTCCGGCAGATCCGGACCTTCCTGCCGTCGGCCTCGGTCCGGTGGCCGACGCGTGTCGGCCGGCCGCACGATGTACACACGATCTGCACGTTCGAGATGTCGATGAAGAGTTCCTTGTCGATGATGCCGCCTTGCTGGAGCTGCTGACCGCTCTTGGCCTTCCGGCCGGTGGCCCGCTGGTGCCTCTTGGCCAGGGCCGCGCCCTCCACCAGGAGCCGGCCCTCCCCGGGAAGCACCCGGATGACGCGGCCGGAGTGGCCCCGACTCTTGCCCGTCATCACCTGGACGGTATCGTCCTTCTTGATGTCCACACCCGGCACGGCTATAGCACCTCCGGCGCCAACGAGATGATCTTCATGAACCGCTTCTCCCTGAGCTCGCGGGCCACCGGGCCAAAGATGCGGGTCCCCCGGGGGTTCCGCTGCTCGTTGATGAGCACGACGGCGTTGTCGTCGAACCGGATGTAGGAGCCGTCGGGCCGCCGTCGCTCCTTGGCGGTGCGGACGACCACGCCCTTCACCACCTCGCCCTTCTTCACCGCCCCGCCCGGCAGGGCGTCCTTGACGGAGCCCACGATGACATCGCCCACGCCGGCGTACCGACGGTGCGAGCCGCCCAGCACGCGGATCACGAGGACCTCCTTGGCCCCCGTGTTGTCCGCGACCCGGCACCGGGACTCCTGCTGGATCATGGCCTCATCACTTCGCCCGTTCGACGATCTCCACGACCCGCCACCGCTTCGTCTTCGACAGGGGGCGGGTCTCCACCAGGCGTACGGTGTCTCCCACGTGCGCCTCGTTCCGCTCGTCGTGCGCGGTGAGCTTGGCCGAACGCCGCACGATCTTCTTGTACAGGGGGTGGCGGATCTGCCGCTCGATCCTGACCAGCACAGTCTTGTCCGTCGCATCGGACACCACCACGCCGGTCCGGACCTTCCGCCGGCCTCGCTGCTCCGTGCTGCTGCCTCGCTCGCTCACTTCGATTCCTCGATGTTCGGCTCCAGATCCCGCGCGCGAAGGAGGGTTAGGATCCGCGCCGTGTCGTGGCGGACCTGCTTGATCCGCATGGGGTTGTCGAGCTGGCCCGTCGCGAGCTGGAACCGCAGGTTGAACAGCTCCTCCCTGAGCGACTCCAAGCGCTCGATGAGTTGCTCGTCGGTGAGCTCGCGGAGCTCGGCCGCCCGGGTCATTCCGACCCACCCGCTCGGCTGATGAACTTGCTCTTGATCGGGAGCTTGTGGGCGGCGCGACTCATGGCCTCCCGTGCCAACTGCTCGGTCACACCGGACAGCTCGAACATGACGCGGCCGGGCTTGACCACCGCCACCCAGCCCTCGGGATTCCCCTTGCCCGAGCCCATGCGGGTCTCGGCGGGCTTCTTCGTGAAAGGCTTGTCGGGGAAGATGTTGATCCACACCTTCCCGCCCCGGCGGATGTGTCGGGTCATGGCCACACGGGCTGCCTCGATCTGCCTGCTGGTGATCCAGGCCGGTTCCAGCGCCACCAGGCCGTAGTCGCCGAAATGGACCTCGGTGCCGCCCTTGGCGTGGCCCCGCATCCGACCCCGGTGGACCTTGCGGTGCTTCACCTTCTTGGGGGCGAGCATCAGACTTCGCCCCCCTCGTCCGGGGCGGCCGCGGGGGGCGCCTCGGCGTCCGGCTCCTCGGCCGCGGAGGGGACCTCGGTATCGGCCGGCTCCTCGCTCGCGGAGGGCACCTCGGTATCGGTCGGCTCCTCGGCCGCGGCGTGCTCGGCGCCGGTGGGCTCGTCGGCCGAAACGGCCTCTTCGGACGACGCTGCGGGCTCCTCGGCATCCAGCGCCTCGGCCTCCGCCTCGTCGGTGATCAGCGCCCCGGTCGAGGCCGCCCCACCGGTCGTGACGTGGGCCAGGGCCCGGGCCCGGGCCAGCTCGGTCTCCTTCTCCGCCGCCGGGATCTCGTCGCCGTGATACACCCATACCTTCACGCCGATCAGCCCGAACGTGGTCTTGGCCTCGGCGGTGCCGAAGTCGATGCGGGCCCGGAGCGTGTGGAGGGGGACGCGACCCTCCCGGTACCACTCGCGACGGGACATCTCGGTGCCGCCCAAACGGCCGCCGCACTGCACCCGCACGCCGAGGGCCCCGGAGCGCATGGCGGTCTGGACCGCGCGACGCATGGCCCTGCGGAACGACACGCGCCCGGCGAGCTGCTCGGCCACGCCCTGCCCGAGGAGCGTGGCGTCGGTCTCGGGACGGAGCTGGCTGGCCGCCGAGTTCATATCCTCGACCTTCACGTCCACCCGCTTCTTTGTGACCCGCTCGATGTCCTTCCGGATCCGGTCGACCTCGGCTCCCTTGCGGCCGATCACGATGCCGGGCCGGGCCGTGCGGATGAAGACCCAGATCTGGTCGCCCTTGCGCTCGATGTCGATGCTGGAGATGCCGGCACGAGCCAGCCGGCTCCGGATGTGCTTGCGGATCCAGACGTCCTCGTGCAACGCGTCGGCGTAGTCACGCCCCGCGTACCAGTTCGACTTCCACGGGTAGATGACCCCCAGCCGCAGCCCGTACGGATTGACCTTGTGACCCACTACAGTTCCTCTCCAAACGACTTCACGACGAGCGTGATATGCGACGTGCGCTTGCGGATGCGGGCCGCCCGGCCGTACGCCCTGGGCCGCCACCGCCGGAGCGTTGGCCCCTCGTCGACCCACGCCCGCTCGACCATCAGGTTCTGGGGCACCACGCCGGGGCTCTGCTCCGCGTTGGCCACGGCGGAGTTCAGGGCCTTCTCGACGGTACGAGACGCGGCCTGCGGCGCGAACCGAAGGATCCGCCGGGCCTCTTCCACCTGCTGGCCCCGGATGAGGTCCACCACCCGCCGCGCCTTCGGCGGCGAGATGCGGACGTACTTTACCGTGGCTCTCGCTTCCATCGCCTACCTGACCGTCGTGCTCCGCTCGGCTCTCGCGTGCGACCGGAAGGTCCGGGTCGGCGCGAACTCACCGAGCTTGTGCCCGACCATCGACTCCGAGACATACACCGGGACGTGCTTCCGCCCATCGTGGACCGCGATGGTGTGCCCGACCATCTCCGGCACGATCGTCGAGCGGCGGGACCAGGTCTTGAGGACCTTCTTCTCGCCCCTCCGGTTCATCTCGACGATCCTGACCATCAGGTGGTCGTCCACGAACGGGCCCTTCTTGATGGACCTCGTCACGCCTATCCACGCCCTTTCCCGCGGCGCCGCACGATGAACCTGTTCGACGCCTTGTTCTTCTTCCGGGTGCGCCCTTCCTTCTTGCCCCACGGCGAGGACGGGTGCCGGCCGCCGGAGCTCTTGCCTTCTCCGCCGCCCAGCGGGTGGTCCACCGGGTTCATGGCCACGCCCCGAACGGACGGACGCTTCCCACGCCACCGGTTCCGCCCCGCCTTGCCCAGCACGACCAGCTCGTGCTCGGCGTTGCCGACCACACCGACGGTGGCCTTGCAGGTCGTCTCCACCAGCCGCATCTCGCCCGACGGCAGTCGGAGGGTCGCGAACCGCCCCTCCTTCGCCATCAGCTGCACGCTGGTGCCCGCCGACCGCGCCATCCGAGCCCCCGCTCCGGGCCGGAGCTCCACGGCATGCACGGTGGTGCCGACCGGGATGTTGCGAAGCGGCAGGGCGTTGCCGGGGCGGATGTCCGCGCCCTCGCCCGACAGCACCAGGTCCCCGACCTCGAGGCCTTCCGGCGCAAGGATGTAGCGCTTTTCGCCATCCCGATAGTGCAGCAGCGCGATCCGGGCCGTGCGATTGGGGTCGTACTCGACGTGAGCGACCTTCGCCGGGACGCCGTCCTTGTCGCGACGGAAATCGATGAGCCGAAACCTCCGCTTGTTGGCCCCGCCCTGATGCCGGGCCGTGATGCGGCCGCCGGTGTTCCGCCCTGCTCGATTGCGACCCTTGTCGAGGAGGGACTTCTCGGGACGGCCCCGGGTGATCTCCTCGAACGTGGAGCCCGTCATCCCCCGGCGGCCCGGCGTGGTCGGCTTGTACTTTCGGATGGCCATGGCTACTTCCCGGTCTCGAAGATCTCGATGGCGTCGCCCTCGGCCAGGGTGACGATGGCCCGCTTCTGGTCGGGTCGCCTGCCCTGCGTCCACCGGCGGCGCTTGACCTTGCCCTTGCGGTTCAGCGTGTTCACGGATACCACCCGGACGTTCCAGATCTGCTGGATGGCCTCCTTGATCTCGGTCTTGTTGGCTCGAGGGTCCACCAGGAACGTGTAGACGTTGCCCTCCAGACCCGCGTACGACTTCTCCGAAACGACGGGGCGAACGATGACATCGCGGGGGGTCTTCATCCGGCTTCCTCCTCCGTGCCCGTCTGGGGCGCGGCCGTGCGCCCCTCGACTGCGTCGAGTGCCGCCTGCGTGAAGAGCACGCGGTCGGCGGCGAGCACCTCGTACACGCCGAGCGCGGGTACGTAGGCGATCCGCACGTCGGACATGTTCCGGAATGACTTCTCGACTGCCCCGTCCTCCGTCGGGTCCGGCAACACCAGCAGCACCTTGCCGGCGAGCTCCAGCGCGTCCAGCACCCCGGCCGCGAGCCTCGTCTTGGGCTCCTCGAACCGCAGCTCGTCCACCACGGCGAGCTTGCCCGAGCGAAGCGCGTCGGTGAGGGCCGAACGGAGCGCGCCCCGCTTCATCTTCTTGTTCACCCGCATGGAGTGGTCGCGGGGCGTGGGTCCGTGGGCCACGCCACCCCCCGCCCACTGGGGCGCCCGGATCGAGCCCTGGCGCGAACGGCCCGTGCCCTTCTGGCGCCACGGCTTGCGTCCGCCGCCAGAGACCTCGCCCC
>JBOGVG010000025.1:0-18849 GCA_050692435.1 Actinomycetota bacterium | reverse complement strand
CCCAACCCCGCCGGCGATGCGCCCCCGTGTCCGCTGGTCGCGGTACCCTGGGTTCGAACGAGATCGTCGCCGTTTGACCGTTGATTCAGGATCGGAGCACGCCGTGACCCAGAAGGGGCTGGAAGAGGTCGTCGCCGCCGAGACCCGGCTGTCCGACGTCGACGGGAAGCTCGGGCGCCTGTGGTACGTGGGCTTCGACGTCCACGACTTGGCGACGAGCTCGACGTTCGAGGAGGTGGTGTACCTCCTTCACACCCTCCGCCTCCCCACCGAGGCGGAGCTCGACGAGCTCTCCGACCGGCTGGTGGCCGAGCGGGAGGTCTCGCCGTTCCTGGCCGGCATGATGCCGACCCTGGCTCAGCAGACCTCGCCCATGTCGATGCTCCGGACGGGCGTCTCGGCGGCCTCGGCTTACGACCCCGACGGGTGGGAGGACACGCCGGAGGCGAACGAGCGAAAGGCCATGCGGCTCATCGCCAAGACGCCCACCCTGATCGCGCTGTACCACCGGATGCGGACGGACCAGGAGGCCGTGCCGCCCAACCCGAAGCTCCCCCACGCCGCCAACTTCCTGTACATGCTCTCGGGCGAGGAGCCCGACCAGGAGGACGCGGCCGCCCTGGACACCACGCTGATCCTGTACGCCGACCACACCATGAACGCCTCGACGTTCACCGCCCGCGTCATCGCCTCGACCCTGGCCGACATGTTCTCGGCCATCACGGGGGCCATCGCGGCGCTCAAGGGCCCACTGCACGGGGGGGCGAACGAGGAGTCCATGAAGATGCTGGAGGAGGTGGGTGACCCCTCCAACGCCGAGCGGTACGTGAAGGACAAGCTGGCCCGGCGGGAACGGATCATGGGGTTCGGCCATCGGGTCTACAAGACCGAGGACCCCCGGGCCACCCACCTCCGCCGGCTGTCCCGGGAGCTCGGCGAGCGGAAGGGCGACCCCCGGTGGTTCGAGATCTCGGCCGAGATCGAGCGAGTGGTCGCGGGCGAGAAGGGCCTCCATCCGAACGTGGACTTCTACGCGGCAAGCGTCTACCGCTATCTGGGCATCCCCACCGACCTCATGACGCCGGTGTTCGCGCTGGCGCGCATGTCCGGGTGGACCGCGCACGTCCGCGAGCAGTACGCGGACAACCGCCTGATCCGGCCGGAGTCCGAATACGTCGGCCCCCGGGACCAGGTCTACGTCCCCATCGACCAGCGCGGCTAGCCCTAGGCGATCGGCGGGGCCGGAGGGGGCGGCATCGGGGGCGTCGCGGGAGCCCGCATCCCGGCCGCCTTGTCCCACACCCGGTTCACATGCTCCTGCACGTAGATGCCGAGCGCGAACGAGATCACGAGCAGCAGGACGACCGCGAGGGCGGGAGAGATCTGACTCTGGACACGCGTCCGCTCCTCCATCTTCTGCACATGCACTGCCGTGTTCCAAACGGCAATCACGGCAGGCACGATGATGATGACACCAGGGAACAGTGCCAGCAACGACCTCACCGGGCTGATCGTCTCGTCTTTCTCGAATCTGCGGATCTCGTCGTTGATCTTGTAGTACCAGTAGAGCCCGTAGATCCCGAGCGTGATGAAGGTGAGCCCCAGCACCCCGAGCGGGTTCCGCTTCAGGTAGGGCTGCCCTTCGATCGTGACGGTCTCGGCCATGTCTCTCCCCTCCCCTCGGTCTTCCCGCCCGGAGTCTATGCGGCGCCGGTGGGCCGAGGGAGCAGTCCGGCGTCCTCGACCACGTGCCGGACCGCACGCTCGTTCCCCAGGCCCATGAGGTGCACCCCGGCGATCCCTGGGATCTTCTGGAGACCGCCCACCATCTCCACGGCGAGGCGGGTTCCTTCGGCCTCGGCGCTCGGCCCGGCCTCCTCCAGGACCCCCATGAGCCCGTCCGGCACGCTCACGCCGGGGAGGGAAGACATGAACCTCGCCTGCTTCGCGCTGCGAAGCGGCGCCACACCGGCGATCACGGCGACGCGTTCCAGAACCCCGCGGGCGCGGAGGGCATCGGCCCAGGCGGCGAAGGCATCGACGTCGTAGACGATCTGGGTCTGCACGAAATCCGCCCCCGCATGGATCTTCGCCTCCAGGCGCCCGACGTCGTAGTTCGGGACGAGCGGAAGGTCGGCCACCCCGACCAGGTACCGGGGCGGCGGGTCGATCACGGTCCCGGAGAGCAGGCGGCCCTCGTCACGGAGGCTCACGGCCAGCCGGACCAGCTCGGTGACGGTGAGGTCGAAGACCTCCTTCGCGTCCGGGTGATCGCCTCTGGTCGCCGGGTCGCCCGACAGGCACAGCACGCCGCGCGCCCCCAGGGCCCAGCCGCCCAGGAGGTCCGCGGTGAGGGCCAGCCGGTTCCGATCCCTGCAGGTGAGCTGGAGGATCGGTTCCAGGCCGGCCCTGGCAACCGTGGCCGCGCCCGCCAGCGGCGACATGTGGGCGTTCGACGCAGGGTTGTCGGTGACGTTCACGGCGTCGGCGTAGCCGACCAGCTCCCGAGCCTGGGCTTCGAGGCCGCTCGGATCCGCGGTGCGCGGCGGCACCACCTCCGCGGTCACGCAGAACCGGCCGGAGCGAACGACCCGCTCGAGGCGGCTGCCGGTCGGGCTCACCTGCCGGCCAGGAGCTCGGCCGTCGTCACGGTGTTCACGAGGACCGTTCAATGGCGGAAGTGCCGGCGGCCGGTCAGGACCACGGCCATCCCCCGACTCTCGGCGGCGGCGAGCACGTCCCCGTCGCGGACCGAGCCTCCGGGATGGATCACCGCCGTGACACCGGCCTCCGCCGCAACCTCCACGGCGTCGGGGAATGGGAAGAACGCGTCGCTCGCCATCACCGCGCCCTTGGCCCGGTCTCCCGCCTTCCGCACGGCCAGCCAGGACGCGTCCACCCGCGACATCTGCCCGGCCCCGATGCCCACCGTGGCCCGGTCCCTGGCGAACACGATGGCATTCGACTTCACTCGTGCCGCGACGGTCCAGGCGAACAAGAGATCGCGCCACTCGTCGTCCGTGGGCTCCCGCCCCGATGCCACCTCCATCCGGTCCCGTGCTTCCGTCACCCTGTCGGCGTCCTGCACGAGCGCCCCGCCGGATATGGGACGGAGGTCGAGCGACCCGCCGGCCGGAAGCGGCGCCCGCACGGCCCGCAGACCCCTCCTGGTCCCGAACGCACCGAGCGCGCCGTCGGCGAACGAGGGGGCCACCACCACCTCGGTGAAGACGTCGGCCATGGCCCCCGCTGCCGCCTCGTCGGCCTCGCGGTTGAACGCCACGATGCCGCCGAAAGCGGAGACGGTGTCCGACTCGAACGCCCGTGCGTACGCCTCGGCCAGCGAGCCTCCCACGGCCGCGCCGCACGGGTTGTTGTGCTTCACGATCACGGCGGCCGGCTCGTCGAACGCCGCGGCCAGCCGGTACGCCGCGTCCAGGTCCAGCCAGTTGTTGAACGACATCTCCTTCCCCTCGATCAGCACGTCGGCCCCGGCGAACGGTCCCGGCCCGGCGATCTCCTCGTACAGCCCGCCCCGCTGGTGCGGGTTCTCCCCGTACCGAAGATCGGTCACTTTCCGCAGCGCGAGTCCCACGAAGTTCGGGAGTGCGTCTTCGTGAAGGGCGAACCACCCGGCCACCGCCGCGTCGTAGGCCGCCGTGTGCTCGAACGCCTCCGCCGCGAGGGCGCGCCGTGTCTCGCGGGTGAGCCCCCCGGCCTTCCGGAGCTCCTCCACGATCTCCGGGTAGCGCCGGGGCGACACCACCACACCCACGGATTCGAAGTTCTTGGCGGCCGCCCGGACCATGGCCGGGCCGCCGATGTCGATCCTCTCGATGACCTCGTCGGCCGTGGCACCGCCCGCGACGGTCTCACGGAACGGGTACAGGTTCACGACCACCAGGTCGAACGGCTCGATCCCGAGTTCGCGGAGCTCTTCGTCGTGCTCGGGATTGCGCCGGTCGGCCAGGATGCCGCCGTGGATCTTGGGGTGGAGGGTCTTCACCCGGCCACCAAGCATCTCCGGGAAGCCGGTCACCTCCTCGACCGGCGTCACCACCAGGCCGGCGTTGCGGACTGCCCCGGCCGTCCCGCCCGACGACACCAGGGCCACACCGAGCGCCGAGAGCTCCGTGGCCAGTTCCACCAGGCCCGACTTGTCGTACACGGCGAGCAGCGCGCGTCGAATGGGGCGGACGTCACTCACCGGATCCCTCCAACACGTGCACGACGCGGCCCTCAACCTTCAACCGCCCCTCCACCAGGGCGCGGACCGCCGAAGGGAACAGCCGGTGCTCGGCCAGGTGGATCCGCAGCTCGAGCGAGTCCCAGTCGTCATCGTCCCGGACATCGACCGCCTGCTGCGAGACGATCGGTCCGTGGTCCACCTGCTCGTCCACGAGATGGACCGTCACGCCGGTGAGCTTGACCCCCCACGCCAGGGCGTCGGCCACGGCCTGGGTCCCCGGGAACGCGGGGAGCAATGCCGGGTGGACGTTCAACATCCGGGCCGGGTAGGCGCCGACCACCTCCGGGCCCACGATCCGCATGAACCCGGCCAGGGCGACGTACTCGATCCGCTCCGACTCCAGCAGGTCCCGGAGCGCTCGGTCGTAGCCAGGACGATCCGAGTGCGCCGCCGGATCGAGGAACACCGCCTTCACCCCTCGAGCCCGCGCCCGCTCCAGCGCAGGGGCGTCGCGGCGGTCCGAGACGGCGAGCGCGATCCACGGCCCCACCACGGGATCGTCCAACAGGGCTTGGAGGTTCGTACCCTGGCCCGAGGCCAGCACGGCCACGCGCGCGTCCATGGTCCCGGACGCTAGGGAGCGGCCGGCGGACCTGTCAAACGGCCCCGGCCCAACCACGACGATAAGCTTGACCGGTGCCGTCCGACGAACGCCTGAAGAGCGCCGAGCGGTGCACCGTCCATCCGGGAAGCCCCTCGGTGGCCCGATGCGGCGGGTGCGGGAGGCCGCTTTGTCTTACGTGCGCCGTACCCGTTCGGGGCCGGGTCCTGGGGAGCGAATGCCTGGCCGCCGCGCTCGGGCCCGACGTCCGCCAGGACGAGGACGTCTCGTCGCGAGCGCCCTGGGCCGCGCCGTGGGCCCTGACCGGCGCCGGCTTCGCGTTCTCCGTGGCCGCGACCATCCTTCCCTGGACCCGGTTCGGCGAGGGCTCGGGCCTGTTCGGGGCGTGGGGTCGGACCACGCGGTGGTCGGCGCTCGCCACGGTGGCGGCGGTGCTGGGTCTCGGCGTCTGGTTCGCGCTTCGAAAGGGAGTCGTTCGATGGTCGTGGGTGGCGGTCGAGACCGCGCTCGGCGCGATCGTCGTTCTGGGTGTCGTCCTGGCGATCGTGCGGCCTCCCCCATTCACGCGCCCATGGATCGGGCCGTGGTTCGCCCTCGGCGCGGGGTTGCTCTCCTGTGCAGCGGCCTGGACCACGATGCGCAGGGTTCGGGGACCGAGGGCGGCGGATGTTTGACTCGGTCCCAACCCCGGTGTTGGATGAGCAAGCGCACGGCTTGGACGCTCTGGGGAAGCCGGAAAGGAGAGTGCATGGGACAGCAGGGTCAAGGTTTTGACCTGTCCAAGATGTCCACACCAAGCAAGATCATCCTCGGTGGCGGGATCCTGTTCCTGATCGCTTCGTTCCTCTCGTGGCAGGAAGGGGCCTCCATGTGGAGTGGCAGCGGAGCGTTCTTCGGCGTGATCGCCGGAATCCTCATGGTCGTGCTCATCGTGTGGGAGGGCCTCATGCTCGCCGGGACGAACCTCGACGTGGGGATGCCGGCCTCCAAGCTCAGCGCCTACCTGGGGTTCGGCGTCGTGGGCTTCACCGTCCTCACGTTCATCTTCGCCCTGACCGAGTCGCCGAGCTTCGGCGCCTTCATCGGCTTCGTCCTGGTCCTCGTTGTCGGGTACGGAGCCTGGATGCGGTTCCAGGAGCCGAGCGGCGGCACATCGGCCCCGGGCCCGGGCGGGTTCACGAGCTAGGAGACCGGGCGAGGAGATCCGCCCGGGGGGCTCTCCTGGTTGAGCCTGGGCAAGGCGTCGGCCTCCACGCTGCGCGAGCGAGAAGTGGACCCGTGAAGAAGTGCCCGTACTGCGCCGAGGAGATCCGGGACGAGGCCATCAAGTGCCGGTGGTGCGGCGAGATGTTGACCGGCGCTCCGGCCACCGCACAGGCGTACTCGACCCGAGCGGGGCAGGGGGACGAGGCACTCCAGTACACGCATTCCGGACGGCGGTTCCTGCTGGGGTACGGACACAACTTCTTCGGCATCTGGGATCGGCTGCGGCCGGGTCCGCCCATCGCAAGGTTCTCCCGGACCGACGACGGGTGGCGGCAGGCCTGGCTGAAGTTCGCAGCCGAGGAGCCCTACAACACCGAGGTGGGGATCGGCGCGGGGCAGGTCGGGACCCTTGGCTTCGGCGGCCGCCCGCGCCGCGAGGTCAGCGGGGCCTGGTGGCTCCTTCCGATCTTCATGGGCTGGCTGGGCGGCCTCATCGCATGGCTGATCAACAGGGAGGACGACCCCCAGAAGGCCCGAGCCATGCTCATCACCGGCATCGTGATCAGCGCGGCGATCTTCCTGCTCGTGGTCGCGGCGAGCACCGGAAGCTAGCCGTCCTCCGCCGGGTATGACGTCTCCGCCTCCGGCGATGGGCCCGCAAGGGTCGTTAGGGCCGGGAGATCTCTTCCCACCCACCATCCGCCGATCAACCCGCCGACGACCCCCCAGACCAGCGCCAGCACGCTGCCGACGGCGACGTCGGGCCCGACCCGAAACGCACGGCCCGCAGAGATCTCCCCGGCCACCACGGAAGCGTCCACCGTGATGGAGGCCAGCCACGCGCCCACCGCCACCAGGACGGCGAAGACCACCCCAGCTCCGGCGCCCACCATCAGGGCCTCTGTCCTGGTCCTTGCCCGTCTCATGGCGGCGTGCCGGCCGCCGAGCACGACCGATAACGCCGGCACCAGCAGGAACAGGAAGTAGCCGGGAGGCGCCGTCCCGAACTCGGTCCTCACGGGCGATTCGAATGGCAGGACGATGTTCACCGAGGTGAGCAGGATGGCCTCCAGCGAGGTGAAGTCAAAGTTGTCGGATACAGCCGTCGGATACTTCCCGTAGCAGAGGAACGTCGAGGACTCGCCACCCATGTACAAGCCGTCGCATCCCCCCATCGCCGGCACCAGGACCCACATCGATTGATTCGGCAGCAAGAGCACGTGGTTGGCGATGATCACCGTCGTCCCGTCGGGCGGGGGCTCGGTCACGGCGTCGAAGTAAGCCTTCGTGGCGTCCGGGCGTACCACGGCAAGCACCAGGAGCCCGACGAACGACAGCACCAGGCCGAGCAGGAACATCCGAAACCCGCCGGCCAGCGCTCCGGCCAGCCGGCGTCCCCAAGGTTCGCGGGCAAGCAGTTCGTAGCGACCGGAACGAGCGCCGCCGGCGGCCCCGGCCGCCGCCGCGATGAGGAGCGGGAGCAGCAGCGACTCGGCGGCCGAAGGCCTTATCTCGATGCTGCCGGCGCGGAACAGGTCCGCCGGGAGCCCGCCGTCGATCCTCACGACCAGCGAGATCAGCCAGGAGGGGACGGCGTACACCGGCGCCACCTTCAAGCCGTGGAGGACCCGGGCCGCCCCGCCGCCACCCGCCTGGTCGGCCACGGCCCGGCCGGCTCCGTACAGCAGCCACATGGCCAGGAACGTCCCAACCATCAGGGCGACCCCGAAGTCGAAGGATGCGGAGCCGGAAGCCAGCTCGCCGACGCCGGGGGTGTCCCTGGGCACGAGGACGGACGCGTGGGCCGATACGGAGACCCGATGGAACCACCCGAAGTAGAACCAGCCGAGCTCGGCGAACGCGCCGACCGAGCCCCGGGCATCGCGGGCGAGATACACGGCAAACACCGCAGCCTGTCCCAGGGCCGCCATGACCACGAAGGCCAGGCCGCCCCGCGCGAGCGCGGTGGACCATCCTCGCCTCAGGGCGTCGAGGGGGGATGCCGGAGGTCCCCAGGGCATCCCCGCGGGGCCGCCCGGTGGCGGAGGGACCTCGGTCACGAGAGAGAGCCTTCCACGAGCTCCGCCACCTCGCTCGGCGTCCGCCCCACCTTCACGCCTGCAGCCTCCAAGGCCTCCGCCTTGGCCTGGGCCGTCCCTCTAGACCCCGTGATGATGGCGCCGGCGTGGCCCATCCGCTTGCCGGGGGGAGCCGTGAACCCCGCGATGTAGCCCACTACCGGCTTGGTCATCTTCTCCGCGATGAACGAGGCGGCGCGCTCTTCGTCGTCCCCGCCGATCTCCCCGATCAGCACCACCAGGCCCGTCTCGGGGTCGTCGTTGAACCGCTCCAGGGAGCCGATGAACCCGATGCCGTGGACGGGGTCGCCGCCCATCCCCACGCAGGTGGATTGCCCGATCCTTCGCTGCGTGAGCTCGTGGACGATCTGGTACGTGAGCGTTCCGGAGCGCGACACGAGGCCGACCCGGCCGGGTGTGCAGATCTCGCCGGGGATGATGCCGACGTTGGACGTCCCCGGCGAGATGACGCCGGGGCAGTTCGGACCGACCAGCGTGGAGGACCTGCCCCGCAGGTAGCTCGCCGCACGAGCGAGGTCGCGGACGGGGATACCCTCGGTGATGCACACGATCAGCTGGAGCTCGGCGTCGGCGGCCTCATAGACGGCCTCGACGGCGAACCGGGGTGGCACGAAGATCAGCGACGTGTTCGCCGCGGTCTCGGCGACGGCGTCCGCCACCGTGTCGAACACCGGGATACCCTCGACGTCCTGGCCGGCCTTCCGGGGCGTCACGCCCGCCACCACCTGCGTGCCATACGCCCGGTTGCGCAGGGCGTGGAACCTGCCCTCCCGGCCCGTCAGGCCCTGCACGACGACTCGGCTGGCCTCATAGACGAGGATCGCCATCAGGCGGCCGTCCCCGCGAGCTCCGCGGCCCTGTGCGCCGCCTCGAGCATGGTCTCCGCCGGGACGATGCGAGGGCTTTCCGCCCGGGCCAAGATGGCCCGCCCCTCCGCGGCGTTGGTGCCGTCCAGCCGGACCACGATCTGCACGTTCGGCGTGACCCGCTCGAGCGCCCCCAGGATCCCCTCAGCCACGACGTCGCACCGGGTGATGCCCCCGAAGATGTTCACGAGCACGGACCGAACGCTGGGGTCCGACAGGATCACCTCCAGCGACGTGGCCATGACCTCCGCGCTGGCCCCCCCGCCGACGTCGAGGAAGTTTGCGGCGCGGGCACCGGCGAGCTGCACCACGTCGAGCGTTGACATCACCAGGCCGGCGCCGTTGCCGATGATGCCCACCTCGCCGTCGAGCTTCACGTACTGGAGCCCGGCCTCCCGGGCTCGGAGCTCGACCGGGTCGATGGGGAAGGCGGACCGAAGCGATTCGTGCTCGGGGTGGCGCCACAGCGCGTTGTCGTCGATCGTGACCTTGGCGTCGAGCGCTACCACGAGGCCGTCCTTCAGCTGGGCGAGGGGGTTGATCTCGACCAGCGTCGCATCGTTCTGCACGATGACTTCGTACATCTTCCGCAGGACGTGGGCCGAGCCCTCCCTGGCCCCCGCCGGGAGGTGGCCGACCGCGTACGTGACCTGATAGTCGTGCAACCCGAGCAGCGGGTCGATGGTCGCGCGCCGGAGCGCCGCCGGGCGCTCCGTGGCGATCTGCTCGATGTCCATGCCGCCGTCGGACGACACTATCGCGAGGTACGCGCCGGCACTGCGGTCGAGCGAGATGGCGGCGTAGAACTGCTCGTCGATGTCAACGAGCTGCTCGATGAGGACGCGGGTGACCGCCGTCCCCCGGAACCCCTCGGAAAGGATCCTGGTCGCGGCGGCCTCCGCCTCCTGGGCCGAGCCGACCAGCGCGATGCCGCCGCCCTTGCCCCGACCGCCGATCTGGACCTGGGCTTTCACGGCCACCTTCCCGCCCAAGCGCGCGGCGATACGGCGAGCCTCCTCTCCCGATCCCGCCACGAACCCCTCGACCAGGGGGATGCCGTGCTTGGCGAAGAGCTCCTTCCCCTGGTGCTCGTAGAGGTCCATCAGCCCGCCTGCCTGGCGGAGAGGCGGTCGCGGAGCCAGGCCACGATCTCGCCCGTGGACGTACCCGGTGTGAAGATCCTCTCGATGCCCTCGCGTTGGAGGTTCGGGATGTCGTCCTTCGGGATGACGCCGCCCGCGAACAGCACGACGTCGGCGGCCCCCCGCTCCCGGAGGAGCTTCGCGGTCCGGGGGAACAGGGTCATGTGCGCGCCGGAGTGGCACGAGAGCCCAACGGCGTCCGCGTCCTCCTGGATGGCGGTCTCGACGATCTGCTCGGGCGTCTGGTGAAGACCGGTGTAGATGACCTCGAACCCGGCATCGCGGAGGGCCCTGGCGACGACCTTGGCCCCCCGGTCGTGCCCGTCCAGACCGGGCTTGGCCACGATGATCCGATGCTTGACGGCCATGACCGGCCATCATAGCGAACCCCTCAGCGAGCCCCGTTCAAGCCTCGTCCCGACCCACCTATACTCGGAATGGCATGGCGAGGAAGTGGCTCCGGTTCCGTCCGCCCGGCCTCAAGCCCACGACGAAGGTCGGCACGTTGGGGCCGTACCGCGGCCGGCTCGGCCTGGCCTGGGTGATCGCGCCCGTCGTGGCTGGCATGGTGATCGTGGTGGCCGGGTACTTCGCGCTGGTCCGGTGAACTGGGAGGAGTTCAGGGAGCTGAACCACCACGTCTTCTCGCTCGACGTCGAATAGACCCGCCTAACCGACCCGTTTCAATGGCGCGTAGGCGAGGAGCAGCCGCTTCTCTCCCGCGTCCTGGAAGATCACGGTGGCCTCGGCGTCGCCGCCGGACCCGCTTACTGCGAGCACCACCCCCTCGCCCCACTTGTCGTGGAGCACGGTTTCGCCAGGCGAGACCTCCAGCGGTTCCCGGCGCCCGGTGGTCACGGCCTCTCGGATCGACGAGCTCCGCCCACCGATCACGGGGGACCCGGCTTCCTCCTCCTCGATCGACCGCAACAGCTCGGCGGGGATCTCCGACAGGAACCGGGACGGCGGGTTGTACGAAGTCGTCCCGAACAGCGACCGGCTCCACGCGTGGCATAGGTACAGCCGCTCCCTGGCCCGGGTGATGCCGACGTAGGCCAGGCGCCGCTCCTCCTCCAGCTCCGCCGAGTCCCCCATGGACCGGTAGTGGGGGAACACCCCGTCCTCGAGCCCCACGATGAACACCACCGGGAACTCCAGGCCCTTCGCGTTGTGGAGCGTCATCAGCGTGACGGCCGACGCCTGCTCGTCGTACTCGTCCTGCTCGGACACCAGGGCCACCTGCTCCAGGAACCCGGCCAGGCCCTCTTGTGGGAACCGCTCCTCGTGCTCGGTGGCCACGCCCACCAGCTCCTTGATGTTCTCGATCCGTCCCTCGGCCTCGATGGTCCGCTCCGACTCCAGCTCCAGCAGGTAGCCGGACTCGGTGGCGGCGGCCTGGACCATCCCTGGGGCCCCCGAGCCGGACTCGAGCGCCTGGGCCAGCCGGTCCATGACCTGCACGAACCCCGCCACCGCGCCCCGTCCCCGGGGGCCGAGCGAGCCGATCTCCTCCACCCGCCGGCAGGCCTCCAGGAACGGGACCTCCTCGGTCGCAGCGAACCCCTCCAGAGCGGCCACGGTCTGATCGCCGATCCCCCGCTTCGGCGTGTTGATCACGCGGCGGGCCGAGATCACGTCTTGGGGGTTCACCAGCAGCCGAAGGTACGCCAGGACGTCCTTGACCTCCTTCCGCTGGTAGAACCGGAGGCCGCCGACGACCTTGTACGGGAGGCCGCCCCGAATGAACACGTCCTCCAGCACCCGGCTCTGCGCGTTGGTTCGGTAGAACACGGCCATGTCCGCGTAGCGGTAGGCGCCCTCCTCCACCAGGCGATGGGCCTCCTCCGCCACGAACAGCGCCTCCTCGTGCTCGTTCTCCGCGCGGAAGCGCACCGGCAGCTCGCCCTGCTGCTCTTCGGTCCACAGCGACTTCGGCTTGCGCTGGAGGTTGTGGAAGATCAGCGCGTTCGCCACCTCCAGGATGGCCTTGGTGGACCGGTAGTTCTGCTCCATCAGGAACACGGCGGCGTCGGGGTAGTCGCGCTCGAAGTCCAGGAGGTTCTGGATCGTGGCCCCGCGCCACGAGTACACGCCCTGGTCGGCATCCCCCACCACGCAGACGTTGCGGTACTTCGCCGCCAGCAGGTTCACCAGCTGGTACTGCGCGCGGTTCGTGTCCTGGTACTCGTCGATCAGGATGTAGCGGAACCGCTCCTGGTAATGCTCGAGCACCTCGGGGTGCTGACGGAACAGCCGGACCGTCTCGGCGATGAGGTCGTCGAAGTCGAGCGCGCCGGCCGCGAGCTTCCGCTGCTCGTAGCCCTGGTACACCTTGGCCACGGTCTGCTCGTAGAAGTTCCCCGCGAGCTGGGCGAACTCGTCGGCCCCGAGGACGTGGTCCTTGGCCTTGCCGATGGCCGCGGCCATGGCCCGGGGAGGGAAACGCTTGGGATCGATGTTCAGGTCCTTCAGCACCTGGGCCAGCAGCCGCTCGGTGTCGGCCTCGTCATAGATGGTGAACGACGACGGCAGGCCGAGGCGCTGGTGCTCGCGGCGGAGGATCCGGGCGCACGCCGAGTGGAAGGTGAGGATCCACATCCCCCGGGCGATCCGCTCCCCGAGGAGCCCCTCCACCCGCTCGGCCATCTCCCGGGCAGCCTTGTTCGTGAAGGTGATGGCCAGGATGGCGTAGGGCGAGACCCCGTGTTCCCGGATGAGGTAGGCGATGCGATGGGTGAGGGCCCGGGTCTTTCCCGACCCGGCCCCGGCCACGATCAGGACCGGGCCCTCCGTCTGCCGCACGGCCTCGGCCTGGACAGGGTTCAGGTCTTCCAGCAGGGGGGACGAGCGCACCACGTCCACGATTGTAGGGGCCGCCCCGGACCGTCAAGTTACGCGGGGAAAGCCGGGCCGAGCGGCTGGTCGTGGTCGCCGACCGCGTGAACTGAAGGAACGGCGCCCTACTCCCACTCGATCGTCGCGGGGGGCTTGGACGACACATCGTAGGCCACACGGTTCACCCCATGCACCTCGGCGATGATGCGACCGGAGATGCGGTCCAGAACCTCGTGGGGCAGGCGGGCCCAGTCCGCCGTCATGGCGTCCTCGCTGGTGACTGCCCGGATCACCACGGGGTGCTGGTAGGTTCGTCCGTCGCCCATCACGCCGACGTTTCGGACGTCGCCCAGGAGCACCGCGAAGCACTGCCAGAGCTCGTGATGGAGCCCGGCCCGGCGGATCTCCTCGTTCACGATTCGGTCGGCGGCCCGGACGATCTCCAGGCGCTCCGGCGTGACCTCACCGACGATCCGCACGGCCAGGCCCGGCCCCGGGAACGGCTGGCGCCACACGATCTCCTCGGGGAGGCCGAGCTCCTCTCCCACCTGCCGGACCTCGTCCTTGAACAGGTCGCGGAGGGGCTCGACCAGCTCGAGGTCCATGTCCTCCGGCAGCCCGCCGACGTTGTGGTGGCTCTTGATCCTGGCCGCGATTCGCGATCCAGACTCGATCACGTCGGGGTACAGGGTCCCCTGCACCAGGAACCGGGCCCCGATCGGCGCGGCCGC
This sequence comes from Actinomycetota bacterium, assembly GCA_050692435.1. GTDB lineage: Bacteria > Actinomycetota > UBA4738 > UBA4738 > HRBIN12 > AC-69. The sequence goes on along the minus strand of JBOGVG010000025.1, from coordinate 5,159 downwards.
CTCCTCGAACACCCGGATGAACTCCTCGCCGATCCCGTTCCGCTTCTCCTCGGGGTCGGTCGCGCCGGCCAGCTTCGCCAGGAACCGGTCGGCCGCCTTCACGTGGACGAGCGGCACGTAGAAGTGGCGTGAGAACGTGTCCTCGACCTGCTCCGGCTCGCCCTCGCGCAGCAGCCCGGTGTCCACGAACACGCAGGTCAGCTGGTCGCCCACGGCCTTGTGCACCAGCAGCGCCGCCACCGCCGAGTCCACGCCGCCGGAGAGCGCACAGACGACCTGACCGTCGCGCATCTGCTGGCGGATCCGGGCAACCGAGCGCTCGATCACGTTCGCCGGCGTCCAGTCGGGAAGCAGGCCGCAACCCTCGTACAGGAACCGCTTCATGATGTCGAGGCCCTTGGGGGTGTGCGCGACCTCGGGGTGGAACTGCGTCCCGAACAGCCCTCGCTGCCGGTCCTCCATCACCGCCACGGGGGTCGAGCCGGTGTGGGCGGTCACTCGGAACCCTTGCGGGGCACGTACCACCGTGTCGCCGTGGCTCATCCAGACCGTGTCCTTCGACGGGACGTCGGCAAGAAGCACCCCCGGGTCGTCCACGAGAAGCTCGGTCCGGCCGTATTCGCGAAGGCCGGTGGCGCGCACCTCGCCACCCAGGGCCTGCGTCATGAGCTGTTGCCCGTAGCAGATGCCCAGCAGCGGTAGGCCCAGGTGGAAAAGCTCGGCATCCACCTGCGGGGCGCCGGGCTCGTGCACCGACGCCGGGCCCCCGGACAGGATCAGCCCGGCGGCGCGCTTCGCCTTCAGCTCGGCGACGGGCAGGTCGTGGGGGACGATCTCGGAGTAGACGTGGCACTCCCGGACCCGCCGCGCGATGAGCTGCGCGTACTGCGCCCCCAGGTCCACCACGAGGACGGGGCGCGGGTCCCGCTCCGTCATCCGGTCAGTGTCCCATCCCCACGCGCTGGGCCCGCTGGTACCCCTTGCCCTCGGTCTTGATGGAGGGAGCCACCACCAGCTCGGCCTTCTGGAACTCCTTGACGGTGGCGTAGCCCGTGGTGGCCATCGAGGTGGCCAGGGCGCCGAACAGGTTCAGCGTGCCGTCGTTCTCGTGGGCCGGACCGACAAGGATCTCTTTCAGCGAGGCCACCTGCTCGGTCTTCACCCGGGCTCCCCGGGGAAGCGTGGGATGGAAGGTGGCCATACCCCAGTGGAAGCCACGGCCGGGGGCCTCGTACGCGCGGGTGAGGGGCGAGCCGATCATCACGGCATCGGCACCGCAGGCGATGGCCTTGGCGATGTCCCCGCCGGTTCGCATGCCGCCGTCCGCGATCACCTGACAGTACCGCCCGGTCTCGCGGAGGTGCTCGGCCCGAGCGGCCTGCGCGTCGGCGATGGCCGTGGCCTGTGGCACGCCCACGCCGATAACGCCCCGAGTGGTGCAGGCGTTGCCGGGCCCTACCCCGACCAGCACGCCGGCGGCGCCGGTCCGCATGAGGTGGAGCGCGGTCTGGTACGAGGCGCACCCACCCACGACGACCGGGAGGTCGAACCGGGCGATGAACTCCTTCAGATTGAGCGGCTCGGTCCGGGTGGAGACGTGCTCGGCCGAGACCACGGTGCCCTGGACCACCAGGATGTCGAGCTCGGCCTCGAGGACGAGATGGGCGTACCGGCGGACCCGTTGTGGGGTCAGCGAAGCGGCCGCCGCCACGCCTCCGTGCTTGATCTCGCGGATCCGCCGGACGACCAGCTCCTCCCTGACGGGCTCCTTGTAGATCTCCTGCAACCGCCGGGTAGCCTTCTCGTCGGGAACCGTGGCGATCTCGTCGAAGACCGGATCGGGGTCCTCGTACCGGGTCTGGAGTCCCTCCAGGTTCAGTACCGCGAGGCCCCCGAGCTTGCCGATCTCGACCGCCGTGGCCGGCGACACGGCGGCGTCCATAGCGGCCGCCATCATGGGAAGGCCGAACGCGAACGCGTCGATCTCCCAGGAGATGTCCACGTCGTCGGGGTCCCGGGTACGCCGGGATGGAACGATCGATACCTCATCGAACCCGTAGGCCCGCCTGCCGGTCTTCCCGATGCCGATCTCGATCTCCACGCCGCTCCCCCAGTCATCGGAACGGTACCAGCGGCGGGGGTGGGTAGCGACCATGCGCCGGCATCGAAAGCCCGTCCGGCGGACGTCCGTTCGGGAGATCGAACTGACTCACTCGGGCTCCAGAATCGCGTCGCGGCTCCCGATGCAACAAGGGAGGACTCCCATGCAACCACCCCAGCTCAAGTTAGGCCTGTTCGGCTACACGCCCATGAGCGTCCGCCTGATCCTGGCGGATCGCGACAAGATGTTCGTCCGAGCCTCAGAGCAGGCCAGCGCGGCCGAGGCGCTGGTGCTCGAGCTTCGTTCCGAGGCCGGGGCGCTGAAGACGCAGCTTGAAGGGCAGGTCGAGAGGCTCCGGGCCCTGGAGGCCGAGGCCGCCACCCTCCGGACCGATCGCGACGCCACCCGGGTGGAACTCCAGCGGGCCGCGGCGGAGGCGGCGCGTCTGGACGTCGCGTTGGAGGCCGCCCGGAACGACCTCGAGGCCACAGCACGAGTTGTCCGGACAGGAGGAGCGGGTTCCCGCGGCCGAGCAGCGAAGCGCACAGCGAAACGATGACCGACGGAGGGACATGACGTCGGAGCGGTGCCCAGAGTGCCTGCTCACGCCGCAAGCCGAACAGTTGCTCGAGCGGCTGGAGGCACAGCTCGAGCGGACGAGGCCGGGCGATGCGGGCTGGGAGAAGAAGCTCTGCTCCACGTGTGGCGGCCTGACGGCGATCTCCGATCGGCACGAAGGGTGGACGATCGGCGACATCGCCGACGAAAGACCGGCCGACCCGAATCGCACTTCCCTTCTCCCCGATCCGGGACACTCCCGGGTGTCCGGCGGCGTCCCCGGCTGGGTCACGGTTCGGGAAGCGGCGTTCCTATCGCGGCTCTCCGAGGACGAGGTGCTCCGGCGGGTGGCCGGCGGGATCGTGGAGCACCGGGCGCTCCTGCGAGACCCGAACGACGTCGCATCGGTGCTCGTTCGAACCCGCGACCTCGACGTGCCCATCTCGAACCACCGCGGCTAGGCGCGCCGACCGCCCGCCCTTGCGTTCTCCCTGGCCGAGCGGCAAACTGACGTCCATGCGAATGCCGTTCGGCTGACGCTGAACGCGAGGTCGGCGCCGGGCCGACCGTCATCCCGGCGCTCCTCGTGGACCGCCTCGCACCGGGGGCCCTCCGGGGCCCCGATCAGGCCGTGGCCGGCTGGCTCTCCTTCATATACCCGAGCTCGGCCAGCTTTTCGATGACCATTGCGCAGGCCTCCGCAGGGGAGCACCGCTCGGTGTCGATCGCGAGCTCGGGGTTCTCCGGGGCCTCGTACGGGTCGGACACGCCCGTGAAGTTGAGGATCTCGCCGGCGATGGCCTTCTCGTACAGGCCCTTCACGTCCCGCCGAGTCACCTCCTCCAGCGAGGCCTCGACGTAGACCTCCACGAAGTCGCCGATCAGCTCGCGGTTCCGGTCCCGGATCTCGCGGTACGGCGAGATGGCGGAGCACACCGTGACCACGCCGTTCCGCACCAGCAGGTTCGCCACGAACCCGATCCGAAGGATGTTCGCGTCGCGGTCTTCCTTGGAGAACCCCAAGCCCTTGGACAGGTTCGTCCGAACGACGTCGCCGTCGAGCAGCTCGACCTTCAGCCCGCGCTCGCGGAGCGCCGGCACCAAGAGCTCGGCGATCGTGGACTTTCCCGCCCCCGACAGGCCGGTGAACCACACGCAGAATCCACGATCCTCGCTCACAGGAAGCTCCTTCCGACCGCGCCCTCCGGTGCCTCGATGCCGTACAGCGATAGAACCGTCGGGCCCACGTCCACCAGGTTCAGCCCGTCCACCTTCCCCACGGGCTGGCCCGGGAGGTTCGACAGCGCGAAGACGCCGGACCGGTCGTGGTTGGCCCCGTCGGGGCCGGTGTCGTTCTCGTAGGTGTAGACGCTGGGGTTGCCGATCGAGCCCACCGACCGCCACTCCAGGTCGCCGAAGTACACGATGAGGTCGGGCGGAACACCGCGAACGTCCGGATAGACGTCCTCCGGCCGGAACACCTTCGTGCCGAGGGGCTCGCCGTCCGGACCGGGCATGGCCTCCAGCCCGGCGATCATCTCGTCGCGGATCTCCTCGTAGCGTCCCGGCTCGACGATGCCGTTCGGCTCCCGGCCCTTCACGTTCAGGAACAGCCGGCCGTAGTAGCCGCCATCGCCCCACGCGACGGTGCGGGACCAGTCGATGGACGCCTCGGCGACGCGCATGATCCCCGACGGTGGCTCGGAGAGGGTGAGGTAGCCCTCCTTCATCAGCCAATCGTTGAAGCAGACGCCACCCATCATGGGACGGGCCCCGTGGTCGGACATCACGATGGTGACGGCGTCCTCGGGCAGCACCTCGAGGAGCGAGCCTACCTCCCGGTCCAGGAACCGGTAGTAGTCCTGGAACGCCGTCTCGAACCGGTTCCCCGGCTCATACAGCGGGTGGCGGGGATCGAAATACTGCCAGAACACGTGATGGAGCCGGTCCGGCCCCATCTCGACCAGCATGAAGTAGTCCCACGGCTTGGTCTTCACCAGCCGGCGTGCCACCCGGAACCGTCGCTCGGTCATCTTGAACACCTGGTCCAACACGTGCTCCATGCTCTGCTCCCGGAAGTTCGGGATGTCGAAGATGTACTGGTCCTGCCCGCCGAGCTCGTCCTCGATCTCGCTCTGGAGCTCCGCAGGATGCGTGTAGCCCCGGTTCGAGGGCGGCGTGAGGAAGCATCCCACCCGCCAGCCCTCGACCGCCTTCGGCGGGTACGACGGCGGCACGCCGATCAACAGCGAACGCAGGCCCTCCCGGCCGAGGAGGTCCCACACCGCCGGTTCCTTCACGGCGTCGGACGTGGCGATAGACAGGCCGTCGTAGGTGTGGTCCTTGCGGTTGCGGAAGCCGTAGATCCCGAGTTGGCCGGGGGTCTTGCCGGTCATGGCGCACGCCCATGCCGGCACGGTGATGGGTGGCGTGATGCTCGCGAGCTCTCCGTGCATCCCGCCCTCGATCAGCTTTCGGATGTTGGGGACCTCGTCGACGA
>JBOGVG010000024.1:0-9588 GCA_050692435.1 Actinomycetota bacterium | reverse complement strand
ATTTCTCAGCGGGTACGCCACGCCGGCCGCCGCCGGCACGCACAGGAGTGCGTACGCCGGGAGCAGGAACCGGGGGGCGAGGCCCGACACCACCAGGAGGTACTCCAGGGCCAGGGTGAGCCCGCCGAGGGTCGCGGCTAGCAGGGGGCCGAACGCCGCCGACCTCCTGCTCCGGGCCAGGGTGAAGGCGGCGAGGACGGCGACCGCCCCCACCCATAGCGCCCCTCCCACCGGGACGCGCGCGGGCTGCTCCGGCCCGATGGTCGGCCCATTCGTCAGGGCGAGGTACTGACGGGCCTTCTCCCCCAGGCCGCCCGGGGCGACGTGGCCCACGTTCCCCGCCTCGCGGAGGGCCGCCAGCGGACCCCCGTACCGCATCGACATCTCCACCAGCCAGGGCGCCCACCCCGCCGCCACGCCGCCCCCCAGCCACGCGAGCGCTCGGAGCGACCCACGACCCTCGAGGAGGAGGACGGCCACACCGAGCCCGGCAGCCAGCGCCAGGGCATCGGACGGCCGGAACAGCGCCATGAGGGCGAGGAGCGCTGCGGCGGCGGGTACCGCCCACCGACGGGGGCCGCCGAACCCGGCGGCGAGCATCCCGGCCGCCGCCACCCCGAGCATGGCCGCCCACAGGTTGGGCATGGCCTCCGAGCCGTAGAACAGGCCGAGCCAGGAGAATCCCAGAGCGAACGCGGCGAGCGGTGCGGCGAGCCCCAGTACCGGGACCCACGGGATGAACGCGGCGACAAGAGCGGCCGACGACGCCACCGCCAGGAACAGCCGCACCGTCGCCAGGGAACCGCCCGACACCGTCGCCGGGGCCACCAGGAACGTGATGCCCCGGGCCCGAGAGGGAGCGAAGACGATGGCTTCCGCTCCCGGCGTGACCTGCGAGAGATAGATCGCCTCGTCCCAGGAGGGGGCCCGGTCGAGCGAGAACAGGACGAGCTGGGCCACCAGGAAGCCCGCCCCCACCACGACCAGCAGGCGTCGCGCGAGCACGCGCTCCCTGTCGCCCATCGCGGGCCATCATGGCGCACGGAGCCCCGGCGCCGCCCCCGCGATGGGGTACCGTGCTTCGCCATGCGCCGTCAGTCGCGCCGCCGAAGCGGGGCGCTCGCCGCTTCGACCGCGCTCCTCGCGCTTGGGCTCGTCGGGATGGCGTGCTCCGGCGGAGGCCTGGACTGGGACACCGTGCCGCCGGCCCACCTCGGAGACCGGCCCGCGCCCGTGGATGCGGCCGCGTTCGAGACCCGGTGGCCCATCAAGCACGTGGTCTTCGTGATCAAGGAGAACCGCACCTTCGACAACCTGTTCGGCCGGTTCCCTATGGCGAACGGCGTGACGACCGGGATGGACCGAGGCGTCGTCCGTCCACTGACTCCGGCCATCGACCGGATCCCCGACGACATAAAGCACTGCTACGAGTGCGCCCTCCAGGCTTGGAACGGTGGGAAGATGGACAGCTTCGCCACGATCGACGACCCCGCCGACCGGTACGCGTACACCCAGTACGGGCCGGAGGACCTTCCCGCGTACTGGCGGTGGGCGGAGGAGTTCGTCCTCGCCGACAACTTCTTTGCCTCGGCTCAGGGGCCGTCGTTCCCCAACCACCTGTACACGATCGCCGCGCAGTCCGGGGGGACGCACGACAACCCCGTTCAGGACCTGGACCTGTTGGCGGAGCGCCACCGGAAGACCGGCCTGTTCAAAGCGTGGGGGTGCGACTCGGTGGAGGGCTCGTACGTCAGGGTCGAGGACCGCGAGGGCGTGGAGAAGAAGATCCCCCCGTGCTTCGACTTCCTCACCGAGGCCGACCTGCTGATGCGGGCTGGGATCCCCTGGGCGTACTACTCGGCAACCAACATGCAGAGCGGCTACCTATGGTCGGCCTACGACGCCGTCCGCCACATCCGGGAGGACGAGGAATTATGGCAGACGCACGTCTTCCCCGTGGACAACGTGGTCCAGGACATCGAGGACGGGCGCCTTCCGCCGGTCACATGGGTGACACCGAGGTTCGAGCTCTCCGAGCACCCCGAGTACAGTTTCTGCCACGGTCAGAACTGGAGCACGAAGGTCATCAACGCCATCATGCGCAGCCCCATGTGGAAGGACACCGCCATCTTCCTCACGTGGGACGACTACGGCGGGTTCTACGACCACGTGCCGCCACCCCAGGTGGACCGGTTCGGGTTCGGGATCCGCGTACCACTGCTGGTCATCTCACCGTACGCGAAGCGGGGCTTCGTGGACAACACCCTGGGGGAGTTCTCGTCGGTCCTGCGATTTATCGAGGACAACTGGGGCTTGTCGCAACTCACGCACCGCGACCGGAACGCGGACAACCTCGCCACGGCCTTCGACTTCACGCAGCAGCCTCGCCCACCCCTCCCTCAGCCGGTCCGGACCGATTGCCCCGGCCTGAAGTTCCCCCACGGCTGAGCCCGGCTAGTCGAACGGCGAGCCGATGGTGCGGGCGAGCGGCCATCCCGGCGCGAGGTGGGCCGGGGTGGTGCCGTAGGGGCAATCCTTCCGGAGGGGCAGCACCAGCTTCTTGAACCGGGGACGCTCGAAATCGAACGCGCCCGACAGCGGGTCGGCGTTCACGTCGCGCTCGGCCATGGGGTCGAGGTCGAACACCAGCTCGATCAGGCGCAGCACGCTGGAGAACTCGTAGACCGTGTGGTCCAAGGCACCCCCATCCGGGCTGTCGCCCCGCCGGGTGTAGGGCGAGATGATCAGGGCAGGCGTCCGGGGCCCCAGGCCCATGTGGTCGACGTGAGGGGGCGGGACGGGGTCGTAGAACCCGCCGAAGTCGTCCCACACCACCACGATCACCGTGGATCGCCAGAACTCGCTCCGCATGATCGAGTTGACCAGGTTCACGGTCCAGTTCTCACCGGCGCACGCGCTCTTCCCTCCGCCCGGGTGCTCGTTGAACGACTCCGGAGGGATGACCCACGAGACGGCCGGCAGGTTGCCCCGCCGGACGTCGGGGGCGAACTCGTCGGGCGGCACCACCTTGCTCCACATCGACCCGAACCGGACGTGGCGGATCATCTGGAGCGCGTTCATCCAGGCGTTCTCGTTCGCGTAGTACTTCCACGAGATCTCCGCCTCCTCCAACTGATCCGGCAGCACCGGGATGTCGAAGCAGAGCCGCACGTTGCCCCAGTACCGGGTCAGCGCGTAGGTGTTATCGCCGTTCACGGCGATCCGGTCCTCGAGGTCCATGATGCCGCGGATGTCGCGGGGTGACAGCCCTGGCTTGAACCGCCTGGCGTACTCGGTGGGGTCGCCGCAGTAGCTGCCCGAATGGTCCGTGGTGGTCTTGTTGTCGACGATGCCGTTCCCGTCGGCCGCCACCGCGTACAGGTGCTCGGGAAGCGTCGGCCCGTACATCGACGTGAAGAAGTGGTCGGCCAGGACGAATCGGTCCGCGTAGGCCCAGTAGTTCGGGAGGCCTCTCCGGGTGAAGTAGACGTAGCCCGCGAGGTCCCGGCCGAAGAGCAGCGACCGCTCGGCGTCCATGGGGATCGGCCCGTTCATCCAGTTGAACCCGTTCATCTTTCCGCCGTTGATGGCGGTCAGGCCGCACCGGAAGCAGTGGGTGAGGTCGTGGGCCAAGACGTCGGGCGCCTTCTTCAGCTTCACGACGGGACCGTCCTCGCAGCCCTCCTCGGTGCACCGGATGGTGCCCCCCTCGGTCGCCCCCGTCGCTCCAGGGTAGGTGGCGAAGTAGTTGTTGAAGGTCCGGTTCTCCTTGACCACGAAGACGACGTGCTCGATGGGGGTCTGGCCGGGCACGATGGTGTTGTTCGCAGTGGGGGACGCCCCAGGGGTCCCGCTCGCCGATCCCTCACCTGTCGCGCCGGTTCCGCCCCCGCCATCGCCCCCTCCTCCGGTGGGCCAGGCCTGACACGCGATAAACAGCGACACGCCGAGGACGAAGACGACCAACCGGATGCGTTTGGCCATGCGCCGGCGAGCGTCGCGCCGTCGTGAACGCGGGACCGGGATCCGGGAGCCGGGGCCTGGCGTGTGCTGCACCGCTCCAAACGCTAGCAGCAACCTGATGCGCGGCGGCCCGCCGCGCTCACCCGGCCCGCAGCCGGATCAGCGCAGCGGCGAGGCGCACCGTGATCCCGGCGTAGGCCGGGTCGCCGACCAGGTTCTCGAGCTGGTAGGGGTCAGGGGGCCCGAGGATACCGCCCAGGTCGTACAGCTCTCGCTCACCGGTGGCGAGCTCCACGTACAGGAAGTTCGACGTCCGAACGGCCCACCACGGCGGAATCTTTTCGTCTCCCACGTACTCGAGGAGGACGCCGGAGCGCCACGGGACGTCCGACGCTCCCTCGAGCACCGGTACGAGGCTCTGCCCGTCGGCCGGCGGGTCCGGCCGCACGCCGGCCAGATCCGCGATGGTGGGCGCGACGTCAACGTTGGAGACGAGACGCTCGTCCGCACGACCGAGGGTTCCTGGGTACCGGATCAGGAACGGCGTACGGATGCACTCCTCGTAGGCGCACGTCTTGCCGACCCACTGGTGCTCCCCGAACGAGAACCCGTTGTCCGAGAGGAAGAGCACCATCGTGCGATCCAACACGTCGCGCGCCTTCAGCGCCGCGATCACGGCGGCCACGAGCTCGTCCACGGCGCGGAGGGTCTCAAACGACCGCCGGTGAAGTCGGTGGAGCTGGGCGAGGTCATCCCGATCCAGCGGGGACAGCGATCGCACCCAGTCCGGTTTGTCCGACACGTCCTCCTCGCCAACGCTCGGCGCCTCGACGATGGGAACGTCCGCCGAAGTTGTCGAGTGCCGGAGCGCGGGGGTCCAGGGGCGGTGTGGCGCGGTGGTCGCGATCGTCAGGAAGAACGGGCGGTCCGGCGGGGCGTCGCGGACGAACGACACGGCCGCATCCGCATACACATCCGTGGAGTAGTTGGCCGGACCGTCACCGTGGTACGCGGGCAACCCCTGGTCGATGAGGGTGTACCGCTGGTAGGCGGACGTCTGGGCGCCCTGCTTCTTGGACAGCCACACGTCCCACCCCGGAGGTACGTACCGGCCCGGGCCGAACGGGTATCCGTTCACGTACTTGCCGACCAGCCCCGTGTGGTAGCCGGCCGCGTGCAGCCACGTAGCGATGGTCGCCGACTCGTCCAGCCGGTGCCCGTCGTCGTTCGTTCGAACCCCGGTGTGGTGGGAATACCGGCCGGTGAGGATGGACGCGCGGGACGGGCAGCACAGCGGGGTGTTGAGGAAGGCATTGGGGAACCAGATCCAGTGGTCCTGGGGATCCTCCATCCGCGCCTGCAGGTACGGCATGGCCGGGGGGTCGTGCGGCAGCGAGGCAGGCGACTGGTCATCGGTGAGGATCAGGACGATGTTCGGCCGGCGGTCCTCGGGGCGGGCGGGCGAGGGCGCCGCCGCCGCGATAGCTACCGCGAGCAGCGAGAGGACCAGCGCCACACTGGTCCTTCGGGCGTGGAGCCGATCCATCTACCGAGTTTTCCGGAGCTTCCAGATGTTCTCACCGGGCCACCGCCGAGCCCACCCGAGCTCGGCGTAGTCCAGGTACGTGGTTCGGGCGTTCGCCGGCGGACGGGGCTCGATCAGGTCCTCGACCTCGAAGCCGTTCGCCCGAAACAGGCGGATCCACTCCCCCTGAGGGAGCTGGAAGTTCACCGACTCGCGGTCCTCCCACTTCCGCATCCCGAAGTAGTCGAGGTGGAGCCGGTCGTCCACTCGTTCGATCTCGTCGTTCCAGCACACGAAGTGGATGGGGCTCTCGATGTTGAACGCGAAGAGTCCACCCGGGCGGAGGAGCCGGGCGGCCTCGGGGACCGAGCGATACGGATCGGCGAAGGTCGTCGCGCCGTGATCGCAGAACACGATGTCGAAGCTCTCGTCGGCGAAGGGGGTCCGCTCGGCGTCGGCGTTGACGAGGGGGAACGACACCCCCGCCTCGACCATCAGGAGCTTCGCGTGCTCGAGCTGGCGGGCCGAAACGTCCATGCCCACGGGGCGCGCACCCAGTCGAGCCAAAGTGATGGACCATTGCCCGCCGCCGCAGCCGAACTCCAGCATCTGCTTGCCTTCAACGTCGCCCAGGACGTTCAGCTTGTACTCGGGGATGCCCCACGTTCCCCATGCCAGGCGGTCCCACCGGTTGAGCTGCTTGGCGTGCTCGCGCTGGTACGCGTCACTGGTCCGGTCCCAATCCCGTCGGTTCTTGCGAACGTGCCGCCGGGTGCCGCTCATGGCTTCATCGCCGGTCCATCCAGCCGGCGTCGCGGCCGTGCAGGGCCGCGACGAGCCCCGCGGCGATCGAGAGCGCGATCTCCTCCGGCCGCTGCCCGCCGAGGTCCACCCCGACCGGGGAGCGGATCCTGGCCAGGTCCTCGTCGGTGAAGCCGCGAGCCCGGAGCTCTTGGATGTACGGGCCGACGTGGCGGCGGCTGCCCATGACGCCCACGAACCGCGCCGGCGAGCTGAGCACGCTCGCCAACTGCTCGGCGACGCCCGGAGCATCGTGGTCGGTGAAGACGACGTGGTCTCGGTCGCTCAGCTCGAGCTCCCCGAAGGAGCCGACCACGCCGCCGGGGAGGTTCCGGTCGGCCGGGACAAGCCGCTCAACGCGCGGTTCCACCAATACCGTCCTGAAGCCAAGACGCTGTGCCAGGGGACGGAGCTCGCGCGCGACGTCGGTGGCCGACACCACGACGAGGATCGGCCCTGGCACGTGGGGTTCGAAGTAGACCTCGACCTCACCGTGCTCGTGCCGGTAGGTGCGGGTCTGCGGTTCGCCCGATGCGTACACCTCGGCGGCATCGACCACCGCCTGCTCGTCGAACTCAGCGCACCCGAGCGTTCCCCCCACGTGGCCACCGGGCACGATCGTCATCCGGTTCCCCACCCGGCACGGCGGCGAACCGGTCACCTTCACGGCCCTGACGTCGACCCAATCGCGCATCGCATGCGAAGTGAGCCATTGGTGGACCACCCGCTCGTCCGGTTCGTCGGCGCTCCCCCGTCCCTGGCCTGCATGACCGGTGGGGTGGGTTCCGGTTTGGCCGGCCAGGAGCTCGAGCGCATGCGGCACCACGGGCAGCACGGCCTCCAGGCTCTCGCGCACTCCCGTCGGGCTTCCGGGGAGGTTCAGGATCAGGGTCCCGCCCCGGCTGCCGGCGACGCCGCGGGACAGCGCGGCCATGGCGGTCTTCTCCAAGCCGGCCCTCCGCATCAGCTCAGCGAGGCCCGGCGCCTCCCGGTCGATCACCGCCCGCGTGGCCTCGGGTGTGACGTCGCGCGGCCCGAACCCGGTGCCCCCGGTGGTCACGACGAGGTGCACACCCGCCTGGGCCAGCGACGAAAGCAACGCCTCGATCTCCGGCTGCTCGTCGGGGACGGTGGAGCGCCCGGCGACCTCGTACCCCGCGCCCCGCAGCAGTTCCTCGACGGCGTCGCCCGACTCGTCCATTCGCGTGCCGGCCTTGACCCCGTCGGACACGGTGACAACGGCCGCGCGGAACTGTTCGCCCATGCGCCCTATCCTGCCAGACCGGACGGGGTCGGGCGGGCCGCGGCGATGGCCCACGTACTAACGTGAACGCCAGACCGCGAACCGGAGGCGACCCATGGAGGCCTGGATCGACCAGCTCGCCGAGGCCCTCGGCGAGGACACACTCAGCTCCCGAGAGACGGCCGTGCTGCTCGACGTGGCCCGCGACGTGGCCCACCGGGTCGAACGAAGGATCACGCCCCTCTCGACCTTCCTGCTGGGCGCTGCTTCCGGGCGGAGCCTGGCCGGAGGGGCGTCCCGGGACGATGCCCTCCAGGCCGCGCTGGACACGGTGCGGTCGCTCCTCCCCGAGGCGCCGCCCGGCGAGGCCCAGCCGCTCGGCCAGGCCTAGCCGCTCGGACGCCGGAGGGGTAACCTGGAGGTTCGACCGATGATGAGCAACTGGCAGCCACCCGAGACCGCTTCGCCCGCCGACGGGCCGCTGGGCGACACGTTCGGCCGGGTGGCCGATGACCTCCGCATCTCGGTCACGGACCGGTGCAACTTCCGGTGCGTGTTTTGCATGCCCGCGGATGGCCTGAAGTGGCTGCCCAAGGACGAGGTCCTGACGTTCGAGGAGCTCACCCGGCTCCTTCGGATCTTCGTCTCGCTCGGCGTTCGGTCGATCAAGGTGACCGGCGGCGAGCCAACGGTCCGAGCCGACCTGCCCACGCTCGTCCGGATGTTCCGCGAGGCCGGGCCGGACCTCGACATGTCGATGACCACGAACGGGATCCTCCTGGATCGGCTGGCCGCCCCGTTGGCGGACGCTGGCCTTGACCGGGTGACGGTGTCGTGCCATTCGCTGATGCCCCACCGGTTCGAGGGGATGACCCGCCGCGACGCATTAGACAAGGTGCTGGCCGGCCTGCGGGCGGCGCAGGAGGCCGGCCTCACCCCGATCAAGATCAACTGCGTGGTGATCGAGGGGGAGAACCAAGACGAGGTGGTGGACTTCGCGGCGTGGGCCCGGGAGACCGGCTACGTCGTCCGGTTTATCGAGTACATGCCGCTCGACGCGGAGCACGCATGGGAGCGGGCCAAGGTCGTGCCCTCCCGCCAGATCGTGGACGCCATCGACCGCGTATATTCCCTCGAATCGATGGGTCCGGACAGCGAGCCGGCCACATCGTTCCGGTTCGCCGATGGCCAGCCGGGCGGGATCGGGGTCATCGCGTCGGTCACGGAGCCCTTCTGCGACACGTGCAATCGCCTTCGCCTGACGGCCGAGGGTCAGGTCCGCTCGTGCCTGTTCGCCCTGGAGGAGTTCGATCTTCGAGGTCCGCTGCGAGACGGCGCGACCGACCGGGAGCTCGAGACGGTCATTCGCACCGCCGTATGGCGCAAGTGGTCGGGGCACCGCATCAACCATCCCGACTTCGTGCAGCCCGAACGCAGCATGTCGATGATCGGCGGCTGAGCCGGGTTCACAGCGTTCACGCACCGAGTGTTCAGCCGGCGGTCACGGACGGGCCATCTTCCGGTCACCGCGAGCCGCTAGCGTCGCAAGTGCCGAGAGGCATGCGCCCCTCTCCAGCGGGGAGCCGGACCGTCACCCGGCTCCCCGCGCCCCGTTTTCGACGTCACTCGAGGTTCGCGATGGCCACCGGATCGACCGGCTCGAGCAACTCGAAGCGGAGGACCCTCGAGTAGAAGTACAGCTCCGCTTCCAGGGACCGCCGGATGTTTTCGGCCTTCCGGAACCCGTGCTGTTCTCCTTCGAAGGCGACGTAAGCGTACGGCAACCCCTTTGCTTCTAGCGCGCGGACCATGATCTCGGCCTGCTGTGGCGGCACTACCTCGTCATCCAACCCCTGGAACACGATGACGGGGCATGACAACGCGTCGAACGAGTGGATGGGGGAGCGCGCCCGCCACAGGTCGGCAGCCTCCGGCCACGGGCCGACCAGGTTGTGCGTGTACTTGAGCTCGAACTTGTGGGTGAACGTGGCGAAGGGCTCCAGGTCCACCAGCCCGAAGTAGCTCGCGCCAGTGGCGAACTCATCGTGCCAAGTCA
>JBOGVG010000023.1:0-9535 GCA_050692435.1 Actinomycetota bacterium | reverse complement strand
GCCCAGAAGGCCGCGGCCGCCCTGGAAGCCGCCCGGGAGACCATGGACCGGGCGACCCACGCGGATCTGGTGGCCGCCATCCGGGCCGGCATGAGCCCGGGCGAGGCCTGCCCGGTGTGCGGCGCTGCCGTCAGGACCCTCCCCAAGACTTCGAAGGGCACCGGGCTGGACCGGGCCAGGACGACCGCGGCAAAGGCGCAGCAAACGGCGGCGGGCGCTGACCGGGCGGCTCGCGAGGCCGAGCGAGAGCGGGACGCCGCACTCTCGGCGGGCGGGCAGGCGGTGAAGGAGATCGAACGGCTCGACAGGGAGGTTGCCAAGCGGCGGAAGGAGCTCATCGCGACAGAGAGGGACGTGGCGAAGGCTTTCGGCGGGACGTTGCCCCCCGACCCGGTCGCCACGCTCGAGGAGCGGATCGATCGGCTCGAGGCGCTGGAGGACGAAGAAGAAGATGCCCGGGACGCCGCCCAGGAGGCGGAGCGGGCGGCGAACCTCGCAGAGCGGACTCGCGACGCGCTGCTCGGCTCGGTCGCCGAGCATCGAGCCCGCCTGGACGCGCTCCCGGCGTCAGGGATCGTGGAGCGAGCCCGAGCGATCGCGGGCGCAGGGTTCACGGCCCCCAGCATCCCCACGTTGGCGGGGGCGAAGAAGGACGCGGGGGCGGTCCTCGAGCTGGCGGTGGGACTCGTCGACGGCCTGGAGGAACTCGGGGAACGCCTGGACGCGCAGGCCGCGGAGCGGGAGAAGGGGGAGCGGCGATTCCTGGAAGAGGCCGAGGCGGTCGTCGACGGCCTCGTGGAGTCGCCGGGCACGCTCGCGGGCCTGCTCGACGCGGTGGCCGAGGCGTGCCGGACGGCCGCGGCCGTCCGCGCCACCACACAGAAGGAGGCCTCCGGGATGCGCGAGCGGCTGGACAACGCCGCCAAGCTCCTGGAAGAGGTTGCGGTGGAACGAGGCCGGGCCGCAACGTTCGACGCCCTTTCCAGGGAGCTTCGGGCTGACCGGATCGTGGCCTTCCTCCAGATCGAAGCCCTCCAGATCCTGGCGGCTGGGGGATCCCGCCACCTGTCCACGTTGTCGGGCGGGCGGTACGGGCTGGCGTTCGACGAGGACGAGTTCTTCGTCATCGACACTTGGAACGGCGACGAGCGGCGGAGGGCTAGGACGCTGTCCGGCGGCGAGACCTTCCTGGCATCGCTCGGCCTCGCGCTGGCGCTGTCCGAGCACGTGCGCTCGCTCTCCGTCGCCGACCGGGCCCGGCTGGACAGCCTGTTCCTCGATGAGGGGTTCGGCACCCTCGATCCCGAGACGCTCGAGGTCGTCGTGGACGCCATCGAGCAGCTCGGGGGCGACGGACGGATCGTGGGCGTCATCACCCACGTGCAGGAGCTGGCCATCCGGCTCCCGGCGAGGATCGAGGTCGAGAAGTCGCCCCGGGGGAGCCGGCTCCAGGTCCTCAGGTAGCTTGGTCAGGCCGGGGTTACGACCTTGTCGATCACGTTCCAGGTCTCGCCGTCCCACCGAAGGGTCGTAGTCCGGAACCTACTCGGGCAACAATGGGAGTCGCCCGGCTCGTAGACGGCCGCCCGGATCCGAAGCGTCACGTCCGCGACTTGGATCTCGGTGTCACATGTCATTCGACGGAAGATCTCGGTGGCGAAGCCCGCCCCGCTTTCGACGACCCGCCACAGGCCGCACGCCCCGCTCCCGCCCATGTCCTCGAACGTCAGGGCATCGCCGATCGCGTCCCCGGTGAGGTCCGCTGCGTCGAACCGCACGCCCAGGACGCCCGCCGCGGGCGGGTCGGTGAAGGCGTAGACCACGCGCCAGGAAGGGCGGTCCGGGAACCGCTGCCACACCGCGAACCCGTGCTCGGCCGCGAACGGGTCGGCGCCCCGGGTCCAGGCCAAGCTGACCTGCGCGACGGGGTCCTCTGGGGGCGTGAGGTACCAGGTGGAGATGATCTCAGCGCCGGACGGCGCCAACGATTCGACCGGGACCTCCTCCGGCGACACGGGCCTCGAATACGTGGCCGGCGCGTCCGATGGGAGGTCGATCGCGGGGGACGGCGTAGGCGAAGAAGTGAGGGGAGGAGAGCTCGCGCTCGGAGAGGGACCGTCCTGCGGCGTGGCGGTGGCCGACGGGCTCGATGGCGTGATCGCCTCACCGCCGCACCCCGAAGCCATGAGCGCGATGAGCGCGAGAACGGCGATGCGGTGCATTCACGGCCATGCTACCGGCCCAGGCCTGCTTCGGATCGCTGCGCTCGTCCGGTACAGTCCCTTCCATGACTCGATGGAACCTCACGCCGAAGACCGTTTCCGCCTCCCAGGTGACCCTGGTCCAGCTCATGGAGATCACCGACGCGAACATCGCCGGCATCGTCCATGGTGGCACTGTGATGAAGCTGGTCGACACGGCCGCCGGCCTGGCCGCCATGAAGCACTGCGGGGGCCTGGCGGTCACCGTCACGATGGACTCCATGTCCTTCCACGCCCCGGTCAGGATCGGCGACACCGTGACCGTGAAGGCCTCGGTGAACGACGTGGGGGAGACGTCGCTGGAGGTCGGGGTCCGCGTGGAGTCGGAGAACATCATCGCCGGGGAGCGAACCCATACGGGTAGCGCGTACCTGGTGTTCGTGGCCCTTGATGACAAGGGGAAGCCTCGCCCGGTCCCGCCCATCCTGGCCGAGACCCCCACCCAGGTTCGCCGCCAACGCGAGGCCAAGATCCGCCGGGAGACCCGGCTAGCCCACAAGAAAGCCATCCTGGAGCACCGGGACGAGGCGGTCCCGGAGCAGCCGCCCGTCGAGGAGGGCTCCGAGGGGCCCGGGTCCGACGGCGGCGGCCCCGAGCGAGCCCGCAGGCAACGCCACCTCCGCCTCTGACGTCTCCGCCCGCCCGGGCCGATCGTGACGGGCTCCCATGAAGGACAATAGAGGTGTCCGAGCACGTCCACAGGAAGGCGTCGCCATGGCCAATGGGTTCGCCGGCGTGAAGGGCTGGCTGGAGACGGCCGTCGGTCCGGTCGAGATCTACCGGCTTGACTGGTTAGCCGAGCACGGGGCCGGAGATGTGGCCCGGTTGCCCCACACCGTGAAGATCCTCCTGGAGAACCTGCTCCGCCGGGCGGATGGGCGCGACGTGACCGAGGAAGACGTCTCGGCCCTGTCGATCTGGCCGGGCCCGGCGCCTGGGGCGAATGTGGCGTTCATGCCGGCGCGGGTGCTGATGCAGGACTTCACCGGCGTGCCGGCCGTGGTGGACCTCGCGGCCATGCGCTCGGCCATGGCCCGGGCCGGAGGCGACCCGCAACGGGTCAACCCCCTGGTGGACGTGGACCTCATCATCGACCACTCGGTCCAGGTCGACCTGTTCCGGAGCCCTCAGGCCTACGAGGCCAACATCGAGTGGGAGTACCGGCGGAACGGCGAGCGCTACGCCTTGCTGCGGTGGGCACAGCAGGCGTTCGACGGGGTGCGCGTGGTTGCTCCCGGGGCCGGGATCTGCCACCAGGTGAACCTGGAGCACCTGGGCAAGGTGGTGACCGTGAAGGACGAGGTGGCGTTCCCCGACACCCTGGTGGGGACCGACTCGCACACCACGATGATCAACGGGCTCGGCGTCCTGGGATGGGGAGTGGGCGGGATCGAGGCCGAGGCGGCCATGCTGGGCCAGCCGATGTTCCTGCCGCAGCCCGTGGTGGTGGGTGTCCGCGTGATCGGCGCCCTGCCGGCCGGCACGACGGCGACCGACCTCGTCCTCACGCTCACGCAGATGCTCCGGGCCCACGGCGTGGTGGGGAAGTTCGTGGAGTTCTTCGGGCCGGGGTGCTCGACGCTGGAGCTGGCGGACCGGGCCACACTGTCGAACATGTGCCCCGAGTACGGCGCGACGGCCGCGTTCTGGCCGGTCGACGGGGAGACCCTGCACTACCTCCGGTTCACGGGGCGCGAGGACCGGGTGGACCTGGTGGAGCGGTACACGAAGGAGCAGGGGTTGTTCCGGACCGACGCCGATCCCGAGCCCGTGTTCAGCGAGGTCCTCGACCTTGACCTCGCCGCGGTGGAGCCCTCGGTTGCGGGGCCGAAGCGCCCCCAGGACCGGGTGGCGCTGCCGGGGGTGTGGACGTCGTTCGTGGAGGCGTTCCGAGACCGGCTGGAGCCAGACCCGGAGCCGACCGAGGTGGGCCGCCTGCTCGACGAGGGCGGCGCCCAGACCGGGATCACCGAACCGGCCGTCGATGCGGGCCGGATCGTCGACCCGGAGCGGAACCCGGAACCAGTGCAGTTGAACGACGCGGTGGTCCGGCACGGGTCGGTGGTCATCGCGGCCATCACGAGCTGCACGAACACCTCGAACCCCACCGTGATGCTTGCCGCCGGCCTGCTGGCCAAGAAGGCCGTCGAGGCGGAGCTGGAGACCAAGCCGTGGGTGAAGACGTCGCTCGCGCCAGGCTCGCGGGTGGTGACCGACTACCTGGACGCTGCGGGGCTCCAGCCGTACCTCGACAAGCTGGGGTTCTCGCTGGTGGGGTTCGGGTGCACGACGTGCATCGGGAACTCCGGGCCGCTGCCGGACGAGGTCGCACAGGCCGTCCAGGACAAGGACCTCGCCGTGGTCGCCGTGTTGTCCGGCAACCGGAACTTCGAGGGACGCATCCATCCGCTGGTGCGGGCGAGCTACCTGGCGTCGCCGCCGCTTTGCGTGGCATACGCGCTGGCCGGCCACGTGGAGTTCGACCTGACGACCCAGCCGCTCGGCGAGGGGCACCATGGCGAGCCGGTGTATCTCCGCGACATCTGGCCTTCGGCCGACGACGTGCGTGAGGCCATCGCCCGGTCGGTCTCGCCCGAGCAGTTCAAGGATCAGTACGGTCGCATCTTCCAGGGGGACGAACATTGGAACGCCCTGCCCTCGCCGACGGGGCCGATGTACGAGTGGGACCCGGAGTCGACCTACGTGCGAGAGCCGCCGTTCTTCGAGGGCCTCGCGCCCGAGCCGGCCGAGCCGGGCGACATCGTGGACGCCCGGGTGCTGGTGAAGGTGGGCGACTCGATTACCACGGACCACATCTCGCCGGCCGGTTCGATCAAGCCGGACTCGCCGGCGGGCGCCTATCTGATCGAACACGGCGTGGAGCAGCGCGACTTCAACAGCTACGGGTCACGCCGGGGGAACCACGAGGTGATGATGCGGGGGACGTTCGCCAACGTTCGTCTCCGGAACGAGTTGGCGCCGGGGACCGAGGGACCGTGGACCACCCACCTCCCGAGCGGCGAGCAATCGACCATCTACGACGCCGCTCTCAGGTACCGCGACGAGGGGGTGCCGCTCCTCGTGATCGCGGGGAAGGAGTACGGGTCGGGCTCGTCGAGGGACTGGGCGGCCAAAGGCCCCGCACTCCTCGGGATCCGGGCGGCCATCGCGGAGAGCTTCGAGCGCATCCACCGCAGCAACCTGGTAGGGATGGGCGTCGTGCCCCTCCAGTTCGCCCCGGGCGAATCCGCGGCGTCGCTCGGCTTGACGGGCAGGGAGTCGTTCACGATCCAGGGGCTGTCGGAAGGGATCACGCCGGCGCAGGACGTGACGGTGGTGGCCCGTGGGCAAGACGGCGGCGAGATCTCGTTCCAGGCGAGCGTGCGGATCGACATGTCGGCCGAGGTGGAGTACTACCGTCACGGCGGCATCCTTCAGATGGTCCTTCGCCACATGCTGGCCTCCTGACTCAGCCGATCCCCAGCCCGCGCGCCCAAGAGGACAGCGCGAGGTAGCCATGATCGCCAAGTCGATGGCGATCCCACCGCTCATCTGAGCCGCGCGGCGCGTGTCGCCCGCTCGCGCATCTGCTCCATCTCCCGCCGGATGCGCTCCTCGCGGGGCCCGCGTGAGTACACGTCCCAGGCATGGAACACGATCCCGATCCCCCAGCCGAAGATTGGAAACACCGGCCAGAAGAAGTTGCCGGTGCCCGTGACCGCCCAGATCACCACGATGAACACGTTGATCAGCGCATAGGCGAGCAGGTGTGCGGTGAACTCACGCTTCTTGTTCCAGCTCACGACCGCGCGTTCCCGGAGCTCTCGCTCGTCGGTGATCGGGCTCTCCTTTCCTCGAGTGCCCTCGGCTAACGCACGATGAGGACCGAGCATTCGGCCAGGTGCAACACCCGATCAGTGACGCTCCCGAGGAACAGTTCCTCCCACTCGGACAGGCCGCGAGAGCCCATCACGAGGAGTCCGGCGCCCTGCTCCTTCGCCGCCTCCACAATCGCGCGCGGAACGCGGCCTTTCGGGGCCGTCTCGACCTCGCCCCGTGCGTTCACGTCGGCGTCCTTGAGCGCTCGCACGATCTCGTCCACGAAGTCGGAGGCCTCGCCCGGCTGTTCCACGTCGTAGGCGCCGAACTCGGTGATCTGCTGCTCGAGGACGTGGAAGACCAGGACCTCCGCCCCGTACTTCTTCCCGATGTCGGCGGCCACGTCCGCGGCCTTCCGGCTGCTGGCGGAGCCATCCGCTGCAAGCAAGATCCGCTCAAACATCGCTCTCGCCTCCCTCTCGATACCCGGCGCGCCGGGTGGGTGGCCTCGCCCTCACGTTCCCAGACCACGCACGGCGTCTTACGGCCGATCGGTTGCTCTCGTGACGCGCTCGTGCCAGCGCCGCGTGCTCTCGACATGCGAGAGCGGCTCAGCGGCGTGGGGGCAGGACAAAGGGTCCTCGCACGAGGGGTTGCCCTCCATGGTGAAGAAGTTGAACCGGCAGTAGTCGCAGAACACGTTTAGCTCCTCGGGCAGGTAGGGGCAGTCCCCCCAGGCGCACGACCGCTCGCCTTCGCCGGTCGCGAAGTCGTACCCGCAGCCGGGGCAGTTCCGGAACCCCTCCCATCGCTCCACGCTCCTCACCCCCTGACCGCGACGCCGCTCCGAGCGCGCGTCCTTTTCTTTCGGTCCTCACCCACGCTACGCGCCCCCGGACCTGCGGAAAGGGCCGAAGGTCCCGCCTGGCGCCGTCCACCTGTCCCATCGAAGCCGGGACGCTCGGCCTCCGCTCCGTCACGGGCTGGAGCACCGCACGGTGCACAACTCGATCCGGTTGGCGCCGGAGATCACGCTCTCGTTCTCGGCGAGGGAACGGGCCGCGTGAGCCGGCCGGACGGGACTCCTTGCCCGTTTCGAGGGGGCCGGGATGCCCTAGGGGCGTACGATCGGCTCGAGGACACTGTGCGCGATCAAGGCGACTGGACAGGGGGAAGCGATGAACCTCACTGATCGCGAGTGGTGGGCGATCATCCACGGAATGGGTCTGGGGGCCCTGTTCCTGCTGGCCTTCGCCGGCGGCCTGGCCGAGTTCTGGAGCCTTCGGTCCGGCGAGCTCACCGAGAAGGGCGTCATGACTCGGACCCGCCGCTTGAAGCTCGGGACCTGGATCATGGCCGCCGCGGCCTGGCTGACGGTCATCACCGGGACGTGGGTCGTCTACCCCTGGTACCGAGACCCGGCGCCGGACAGCCCCCGGTCCCTCCTGCTGGCCGACCCACAAAGGACCGACTGGCACACGTTCGGGATGGAGTGGAAGGAGCACATCGCATGGATCGCACCACTCCTCGCGACGGCGGTGGCGTTCACGGTGACCTACTACGGGACGTCCCTCATCAGGCACAAGGGGGTTCGCAGGACCCTGATGGTGTTCTTCACGGCCGCGTTCGTGATCGCCGGGATCGCGGGCGCGCTGGGCGCCTTCATCACCAAGGCCGCTCCGGTCTCGTAGGAGGTGGAGATCATGGAGGAGACGAACACGATGCCGGAAGCCCCTCGAGGCGAAGCGGGAGCGCAGAAGCCGAATGGCCCTGTGGCGGCGGTGTTCATCGCAGCGGGGATCGGGAGCATGGTGTTGGGAATCCTGACCAGCGTGGCCGAGGCGAGCGAGGATCTCAAATCCTGGCTCGAGTGGTCGGAGTCCGTTGGATCGCTGTCCGGCAAGACGATCATCGCGACCGCCGCGTTCTTCGTCGCCTGGGCCATCCTGGCCGCGCTGTTCAGAGGGAAGAGCATGAACGTGGGGACGGTGTTCATCTGGGTGGCGTTGCTCGTCGTGATCGGCCTTGTCCTGACGTTCCCGACGTTCTTCGAGCTCTTCGCGCCGGAGGAGTAGGGCTCACCCGGGTGAGGCGGCGCTCCTGATGACGCCGTGTCCAGAAGGACCCCATCTCGATCGGCCGGAGCACGTGAACGGCCTCACGGGGGGCAAGTGCCTTCGCCCCGTCCAGGGACTCGTGGGGGGGCGGCATCCTGACGGCGGAGGGAGCGATGGGAAGGAAGTGCAGGCCAGGGGTCGAGGTCCGGCCATTCCCCTGTTGGCGACGGGTGATCGTGGACGCCGGGCGGGCCGGCCGCTCCCGCCACCCGATGCTCGGCCTGATCGAGGTCGACGTCACCGAAGCGCGTCGACGATCGCCGCCTACCGAGAGTCGACGGGCGAGCGGATCTCGTTCACGGCGTTCGTGATGGCCTGCGTTGCGCGGGCCATGGCCGCCGACCGCAGCGTCCAGGCGTACCGGGACCTCCGTGGGCGGCTGGTGATCTTCGACGAGGTCGACGTCGACGTCTTGGTCGAGACGACGCTCGAGGGTCGACCGTTCCCCATGAACCACGTCGTCCGCGCTGCCGACCGGCGGACGGTCCTGGACATCCATCGGGAGATACGGTCGATCCAGAGCGATCCGTCGCGTAGCCCGACGGCGGCGCTGGCCCGGAAGGCGAGGGTCGTGTTGATGCTTCCCGGTCTCGTCCGGGCCGCGCTGGTGCGGTCCCTCCACCGGCTGCCCGCCGTGCAGAAGCGGCTGGGGGGAACCGTCGCGGTGGACGCCGTCGGGAAGTTCGGGCGTGGCGGCGGCTGGGGGATCTCGTTCATTCAGCATTCTCTGGGGGTCATGGTGGGCGGCATCAGCGTGAGGCCCGGGTATGTCGATGGCTCCATCGAGCCGAGGGAGTACCAGGATCTCACCCTGGCGTTCGACCACGACGTCGTGGACGGCGCCCCCGCGGCCCGGTTCGCAGCGGCGCTTCGCGAGCTGATCGAGGCCGCCGACGGGCTCCCGCTCACCGAACGACCTCTCACCACGGCACGAGCGTAGGGGGCGGCAGCTGGAGCCGCTCACGGCACAGCGACGTTGCTAAGGCTCCGACCTCGTGTGAAGGGGATTGGCTCGGACCATCAGGACCCCCTGCGCCGCGGTCCTGATGCGCTCGGTATCGGCCTGGCCTCCCGTCACGTGGTCCCGAGCGCACGTGCGGGCGGGGAAACGAGCGAGGTACAGCCCGGCGCCTCAACGAGCGGCATGATCGCGCCGAAAGCCTCGTGGGCTCCTGGGGATCGGCGGGCGGAGACCCTCGCGTCTGTAGGTGGAGTCTGCATCTCACCCCCCGGATCGATGGCCCGTTTCCCTTTCGGGACCCAAGAGACCAGCTCGACAGACCCGAGGGGCCCGACGCGCCCAGCGGGTGCCCTTTCGCCTGATGAGAGGCGGGGGGG
>JBOGVG010000022.1:0-2580 GCA_050692435.1 Actinomycetota bacterium | reverse complement strand
CTTCGTTCGCCCTTCGATCCTGACCGCGGTGACCACCAGCCTCGCAAGCGACATTGCCCACCCCTTCTGCCTGAGGTAGGCACGATGTCGCGAGACAGGGCGGAACTATGTCGTGAAACCAGACACTCCCCCTCCCACGGACGGGCTTGGGCCGGGCCTCGCCGGTCGTCGCTATCGTGTTCGATACCTGTCGTACAGGTCGCTCGTGGGGTCGAAGAACCCGCCCGCCGGCCGGGCGTGGGCGTGCCAGTGGTCCGGGATGCGGCGGCGATCGCCATCGACCCAGTAGCCCTCCTCGCCGTACCGCTGCGCCGCAATCCGTTCCAGGTGTCGGAGGAGCCGGGCCTCTTGCTCGGGGTCGGGGAGCCCGTGAGTCCGCCACACGATCATGGGCGTGGCGCAGACTAGGCAGTCCGCCACCCAGCACTCCTCGTCTTCGAAGTGCCAGGCGGTCACCCGCTCCGCCCGGCACAGCAGGCAGCTCTTGTCACTCGGTGAGAAGCCGGTACTCAACGGTGTCTCCGACCTCCACGCCCAGGCGATCGAACGCGCCGCGGTTCATCTCGATGGCCCCCACGAAGGGTTCCGACGCACGGTACAGGGGGCAAGGGTCGGAGCGACAGAGCCGCATGTCGAGGATATCGGTGATGTCCCCGTCCTCCTCCCAGAAGGCGATCGACAAGGGGATGAGGGTGTCCTTCATCCAGAACGCACCCGTGGTCGGCTCATCGAACAGGAACACCATGCCCCCGCCCTCCCCGAGCTCAGTCCGGCCCATCAGGCCCACGGCCCGGGCCTTCGGGGTGCGGGCCATCTCGAGGTCGGTGAGCTCCACGACGCCGCCGTGGGTATGGATCCGGACCAGGATGCGGTTCCCGGCGGACCTGTGAACCGGCTCCCGGTCGTCCCTGCAGGCCACGAGAGGCGCGGTGAGGGCAGCGACGACGGCGACGGCGAGGAGCGCGGTCCGGTGCACCGTTCCATGGTGGCACGGGGAAAGGTCGAGTGATTGCTATCATCGCGGCTGCGCCGGAGTAGCTCAGTCGGCAGAGCACCTCCATGGTAAGGAGGGGGTCAGGGGTTCGATTCCCCTCTCCGGCTCCACCGAAACCGGAGAACGAAGCACTTTTCGCGGAGCCTGAACGGCAACTCCGGCGGGGCAGTTCGTCGCGGCGTTTGCCGAAGGCGTTGGCGAAGATGCAATCGAGTGGAGGGACGCGCGAATCTGGGTCGATGCGAGCGCCAACTGTTGGACGCGGGGGCCTGCTAGATGCTCTGAAAGGAGCGGCCTCCCACGGACCGAAACGCAGGTACGGGAAGGTCGCTCCGGAGTTGCTGGAGTACCTGGTCGCCAACCACCACCCTGACTGAAACGGTTCGGAGATCACCCTGCGATGGGACGCCTGCCGATTCCGGTGTCGGTGGGGAGACCTGGAAGCGGTCGGGCGCGGCCCGGACGCCCTAGCGCGCCGCCTACTCAGGGGGGCGGTCTGTTCCTGTTCCGAGTCTTCCGTTAATTGCTACCTCCCATTTCCTGATTCTTTCGTCCCGAGGTCTCGGACCGCACCTAGAACCCGCCCTAGGCCACGAGAGTGATACCTCCGGCTACAACAGCAACCCCTCCACAGGTGTCCCCCGTTCGGGGGATGGGCGGACGGACGGGGGAATGCGACCGACGACGGATATCCCCCGAACGGGTGAAGGCCTACCCTCAGCCCGACAGAGGAAGGAGGACCAATGGACGACTACGCGAAGGGGCAGGACTACGGCAGGAGGCTCGCTGCCCGCATCCCCGTCGCCTACCCCGAACGCCTGTTCGAGGCGGCCTCCGAGATCGAGCGCCAGGACACCCCGTTCAGCCGGGGCGTCGCCGACGCCTGCCGCGCCGAGTACGACCGGCGCACAGGAAGCGCGAGCTCCTGGAGCTGGGGCGGACTTGGAGGCGGCCCCGGCGCGGCCCGGACGCGTTAGTCGGGCGTCTGTCCGGCCAACCTACAAGGCCGACTTCCGAACGCCTCGGAGCTGATGCGCGAATTCCCGCGATCCTCGACGCTGATCCCTACTTCGGGGGCTGGCGCTCGGCGTAGGCCGGGGCATTCCACCCCCCCATCCCGCGTACCAACGATGTACTGCGAGCAACGGGACGCCGGCGTACTCGGGTAACCGTCCGTTGCTCTGATAGCTTCCCTACCAGCGCGAACGCCCATCGTCGGTGGTCAGCAAATCGGCCAGTTGTCCTGGTAAGGAGGGGTCCGGGGTTCGATTCCCCGCTCCGGCTCAGGAACGTCGCTGGTCAAAGGTGAAGCGAGGGCTCGCTGTCTATACTTGTTCCGCGCCTGGGCGGGGTAGCTCAGTGGCAGAGCAAGCGGCTCATAATCGCTGTGTCGCGGGTTCGAATCCCGCCCCCGCTACGGAGCAGCCCCAGAGAGAGAGAAACGCTGGAGGAACGGAAGTGGCAAAGAAGAAGTTCGAGCGGAACAAGCCCCACGTGAACATCGGCACCATCGGGCACATCGACCACGGCAAGACCACCCTCACCGCGGCCATCACCAAGGTGCTGGCGGAGCGGGGCCTGGCCGA
>JBOGVG010000021.1:0-3865 GCA_050692435.1 Actinomycetota bacterium | reverse complement strand
ACGCCGAGGTGGTCGAGTCGGGCGGCGAGCCCGCTTCGGCCCGCCCGATCCTCATGGGGATCACCAAGGCATCCCTGGCCACCGACTCCTGGCTGGCGGCGGCGTCCTTCCAGGAGACCACCCGGGTCCTGACCGAGGCCGCGATCGGGGCCAAGTCCGACCAGCTGCTCGGGCTGAAGGAGAACGTGATCATCGGCAAGCTCATCCCGGCCGGCACCGGCATGAGCCGCTACCGGAACGTTGCGGTGCGCATCAAGCCGGAGGCTATCCCCGAGTACTGGCTGGCCCGGCAGCGAGAGCTGGCCCAGCAGGTGGAGGGAGAGCCGGTCCTGTCCGGCCTCACCCGCGAGGAGGCCGAACAGATGCTTGGCGGCTCCTTCGCTCCCGAGGAGTAGCTCGGGCAGGCTGGGCACGGCCGCCAGCGCTAGCAGGGCGGTTAGTGACGCCGGTTCGTTGACGGGCATGCTTCGTGCCTAGTAGCCTTAACGGTTGCGCCCCGGACCCGGCGGACGGGTCCGATATCCATGCGAGCTTTCAGGGGGTACCCCGAAGGGACAACTGTGCCTGAGGCAAGTCCCTGGGAGCCGGGCCCGCGGGTCCGGCTTTTGTTTGGGCCCCCTGTGGAGAAACGGCGAGAGTGAAGACGAGAGAGCCATGCCCACGATCCAACAGCTGGTCCGAAGCGGGCGCGAGCGCCCGCGGAGCAAGACGAAGAGCCCTGCGCTCAGGGGCTCTCCGCAGCGCCGCGGGGTCTGCACGCGCGTGTACACGACCACCCCGAAGAAGCCGAACTCGGCCCTTCGGAAGGTCGCGCGCGTCCGCCTGACCAGCGGGGTCGAGGTCACCGCCTACATCCCGGGCATCGGCCACAACCTCCAGGAGCACTCCATCGTCCTGGTGCGAGGCGGCCGGGTGAAGGACCTCCCCGGCGTTCGGTACAAGATCATCCGCGGCACCCTCGACACGGCCGGGGTCAGGGATCGACGGAAGGCCCGGTCCCGGTACGGCGCGAAGAGGGCGGGCGAGTAGCCATGCCGCGCAAGGGCCCTGCCGTACGTCGAGAGGTCGAGCCCGACCCCGTCTACCAGAACCCCCTGGTGACGCAGCTCATCGACAAGGTCCTCCTGGACGGGAAGAAGTCGCTGGCCGAGCGGACCGTCTACTCGGCCCTCGAGGTCATCTCAGAGCGCACCGCGAACGACCCGGTGATCACGCTCAAGAAGGCCGTGGAGAACGTGCGGCCCATGCTCGAGGTGCGGTCCCGGCGGGTGGGTGGCGCCAACTACCAGGTCCCGGTGGAGGTCCGGCCGACCAGGGGCACCACGCTCGCGCTCCGCTGGCTGGTGAACTACGCGCGGGCCCGCAAGGAGCACTCGATGCCCGAGCGCCTGGTGGGCGAGATCATGGACGCCTCGCAGGGCCAGGGCGCCTCGGTGAAACGGCGCGAGGACATGCACAAGATGGCGGAGGCGAACAAGGCGTTCGCGCATTACCGATGGTGATCGAGGGAAACCCTCGTGCCGGGCTCTCGGGCCCGGCGTTTGGTGAGGGGGTGAGCTAGTGGCCACCCCCGCGGAGAAGGTCGACGTGGTGGAAGCGACACAGGAAGTCAAGGGACGTCAGACCGGACGGTCCGGCAAGGACCTCGTGCTCCGGGAATATCCGCTCGCCCGGACCCGGAACATCGGGATCATGGCGCACATCGACGCGGGCAAGACCACCACGACCGAGCGGATCCTGTACTACACGGGCAAGGCCTACAAGATCGGCGAGGTCCACGAGGGCACCGCCCAGATGGATTGGATGGTCCAGGAGCGGGAGCGAGGCATCACCATCACCTCGGCCGCCACCACTTGCCAGTGGAAGGGTCACTGGATCAACATCATCGACACCCCCGGCCACGTGGACTTCACCGTGGAGGTGGAGCGGTCGCTCCGCGTCCTCGACGGGGCCATCGCGGTGTTCGACGCGGTGGCCGGCGTGGAGCCGCAGACGGAGACGGTCTGGCGCCAGGCCGACCGGTACCGCGTTCCCCGGATCTGCTTCGTGAACAAGATGGACCGTACCGGGGCCGACTTCGGCCGGACGGTCAAGATGATGGTGGACCGCCTCCACGCCAACCCGCTGGTCATCCAGCTGCCGCTTGGCAGCGAGGCCCGCTTCGAGGGAGTCATCGACCTCGTGGAGATGAAGGCCCACCGATGGACCAGCGAGATGGGCGAGGAGTGGGAGACTTCCGACATCCCCGCCGACGAGCTGGAGCGGGCCCGCCAGGCCCATCGCCAGCTGTTCGAGAAGCTGGCCGACCACGACGAGGCCCTCATGGACAAGTTCGTTCACGAGGACGAGCCCGAGGTGGAGGAGCTCCGCCGGGCCATCCGCCGGGCCACCCTGTCCGGCGAGGGGGTGCCCGTGCTGTGCGGCAGCGCGTTCAAGAACAAGGCCATCCAGCCTCTGCTCGACGCCATCGTGGCCTATCTGCCGTCGCCGGTCGAGGTCCTTCCGGTCGAGGGGCACATGCCCTCAGGCGCACCGGCTCAGCGAAAGCCGGACGACAACGAGCCGTTCTCGGGGCTTGCGTTCAAGATCATGTCCGACCCGTACGTCGGTCGGCTGACCTACCTCCGGGTGTACTCGGGCGTCGTCCGGGCGGGAGCGCACGTCTACAACTCGACGAAGGACCGGAAGGAGCGCGTTGGCCGCATCCTCCAGATGCACGCCAACCACCGGGAGGACAAGGAGGCCGCGTTCACCGGCGACATCGTGGCCGTAGTAGGACTGAAGCACTCCACCACGGGCGACACGCTGTGCGACCCGGCGAACCCCATCGTCCTCGAGTCGATCGCGTTCCCCACCCCGGTGATCTCGGTCGCCGTCGAACCCAAGACCAAGGCCGACCAGGACAAGCTGGGCAACGCCCTCGGCAAGCTGGCCGATGAGGACCCCACGTTCGTCGTGAAGTACGACGACGAGACGGGCCAGACCATCATCTCCGGCATGGGGGAGCTGCACCTGGAGATCCTGGTGGACCGCCTGACCCGCGAGTTCAACGTGGGTGCCAACGTCGGCAAGCCGCAGGTCGCCTACCGGGAGACCATCCGCAAAGCCGTCCACAAGGTCCAGGGCCGGTTCATCCGCCAGACGGGCGGCCGGGGGCAGTACGGGGACGTCTCCATCGACCTCGAGCCCACCGGCCAGGGCGGCGGCTACGAGTTCGTGAACAAGATCGTGGGCGGAGCGATCCCCCGGGAGTACATCCCCTCGGTGGACCAGGGCATCCAGGAGGCCTGCGAGTCCGGCGTGTTGGCCGGTTATCCCCTGGTGGACGTGCGGGCCACCCTGGTGGACGGGTCCTACCACGACGTGGACTCGTCGGAGATCGCGTTCAAGATCGCCGGCTCGATGGCCCTGAAGGAGGCGGCCCGCCGGGCCGACCCCGTGCTGCTCGAGCCGGTCATGGAGTTCGAGGTCGTGACCCCCGAGGAGTTCATGGGCGAGGTGATGGGCGACGTCACCGCCCGCCGGGGCAGGATCGAGCGGATCGACGACCGGGGCATGAAGGCCATCAGGTTGCGGGTGCCGCTTGCCGAGCTGTTCGGCTACGCCACGGAGCTGCGCTCCCGGACCCAGGGACGCGCCTCCCACACGCCGATGCAGCTCCACGCCTACATGGAGGTTCCGGCCCAGATCTCGAAGGAGATCGTGGCCCGGGTACGAGGGGAGTAGAGGGGAAGGCCATGGCAAAGAAGAAGTTCGAGCGGAACAAGCCCCACGTGAACATCGGCACCATCGGGCACATCGACCACGGCAAGACCACCCTCACCGCGGCCATCACCAAGGTGCTGGCGGAGCGGGGCCTGGCCGA
>JBOGVG010000020.1:0-11532 GCA_050692435.1 Actinomycetota bacterium | reverse complement strand
ATCGGCCGCGCGCAGTGCTAGCTGGTTGAGCGGTGCGCCCGGGAGTCTGTGATGCCACACCTTCGTGGACAGCGGCGCCGGTTCGATGTGTCAGGGCATCGTGGACACCTTCGAGAGCCGGGGGTGTCGGGTGGAGCTGGCCAGGTACGTCGTGGACGCGGTGGTGCTGGAGGGACGCAGCTACCGCCAGGTCGCCGCAGCGCACGGGGTGAGCAAGAGCTTCGTGGGCAAGGTCGTCGGCCGGTTCCGGGAGGGCGGCTACGAGGCGATCGGCCCACGGTCCCGAGCCGCCCACACGATTCCCTCCCGCACATCGCCCGAACTCGAGGACCAGATCCTCTCGCTGCGCAAGACCCTGCTTGAGGACGGCCTGGATGCCGGCGCGGCGACCCTTCACCACCACCTGGGTCTGCTGCGCACCGACGTCCCATGCGTCAGAACGATCCATCGGGTGCTGGTGCGTCGTGGATTCGTCGTCCCCGAGCCGCATAAGCGACCACGTTCATCGTGGGTGCGCTTCGAGGCGAACCTGCCAAACGAGTGCTGGCAGTCTGACATGACCCACTGGCAGCTCAGCGACGGCACCGGCGTGGAGATCGTGAACTTCATCGACGATTACTCCCGCGTCGTTATCGCCTCGGTCGCCTTCCCCGTCGCCACCGCTCCGGGGGTGCTTGCGACCTTCCGCGAAGCAACCAAGCAATGGGGTTTGCCTGCCTCGGTACTCACCGACAACGGTGCCATCTACACCGCCGCGTACCGGCATGGGCGATCGGCGATGGAGTCAGAACTCCTTGCGCTTGGGATCGTGTTCAAGCATTCGCGTCCCTACCACCCCCAGACCTGCGGCAAGGTCGAGCGGTTCCACCAGACGATGAAGGCGTTCCTGGCCAAGCAGCCAAAGGCCCCCTCGGTGGCGGGGCTCCAGACCCAGGTCGACCGGTTCCTCGCCTACTACAACGAGGTCAGGCCCCACCGAGCGACGGGTCGCAGGACCCCTCGAGCCGCCTTCGATGCGCGGGACAAGGCAAGACCGTCGGGACCGAAGATCCGGATCGGGGCGGGCGTCAGGGTTCGCAAGGACCGGATCGACAACAACGGCAAGGTGACGCTTCGCTACCGGACGCGGCTTCACCACATCGGCGTCGGGCACGCGCACAAGGGCAAGCGCGTGATCATGCTCATCGACGGGCTGGACGTGCGGGTGCTGTCCGAGGATGGGGAGCTGCTACGGCACCTCACCCTGGATCCGACGAGGGACTACCAGCCCCAGGGCCGAGGTGAAGGTGTCTACGATGTCTCGAGACATCCGTCCACGATGTCCTGCGACATCACACCGGCGGTGGCCGAGGGATTCGAACCCTCGAGGGGGTTGCCCCCCTACACGCTCTCCAGGCGTGCCCCTTCGTCCGCTCGGGCAGGCCACCGGGCCAAGTCTACGGGAGCGGAACGACTCGGCCTTCCGGCGCCGGTACCCCGACGCCGTGCCATCCCGGGCAGGCCTGCCCGGAGGTCTGACCCCAGTTCGAAGCGGCGGAGGCGGCGTGATTCGAACACGCGAGGGGCGGATTAGGCCCCTAACCGCTTTCGAGGCGGTCCCGTTCGTCCGCTCCGGCACGCCTCCGCGGGCGAGTCTAGCAATCCGAGCCAGTGCGGCCGACGGTGTTGTTCGCGGGCGCGCCCCGGAGACGGAGCGGCGGCGCGTGTGGCACGATTACTCGGTCTTCCGCAGGGAGGGATGGGAGATGGATGCCGAGCGGTTGAAGTCGATCCCGCTGTTCAACGGCCTGTCCAGGCACGAGCGGGAGCAGGTCGCTCGGTGGGCCGACGAGGTCGACGTGGAGCCGGGCAAGCACCTCGTGGACCAGGGCGATTTCCCGCACGAGTTCTTCGTCATCGAGCAAGGCTCGGCCGACGTGATCATCGACGGCGAGCGCATCGACACCCTGGGCCCCGGCGACTTCTTCGGCGAGATCGCCCTGTTGGCGCACCACCGTCGCACTGCGTCGGTGGTCGCCATAGCGCCCGTGCGCGCCATCGTGATGCACTCACGGGACTTCGGCTCGATGGATCAGAGTTCGCCGGAGGTCGCCGAGCGCATCCGTGAGGCCATGCGACGGCGCTTGGCCGGTCGCTGAAGCTTCAGCGGCGCTCGCGGAAGAACTCGCGCAGGACGTCGCCGCACTCCCCGGAAAGGACGCCGGACTCGACCTCGATCGCGTGGTTCAGCCGGGGATCGCGTACCAGGTCGCCGAGGGAGCCGACGAACCCGGCCTTGGGGTCAAGGGCCCCGAACACGAGGCGGTCCACCCGGGCCAGGACGAGCGCGCCCGCGCACATCGCGCAGGGCTCCAGCGTGACGTAGATCGTGCACCCCTCGAGGTGCCACGAGGCCAGGCGATCGGCAGCGGCCCGAAGCGCCAATATCTCGGCGTGCGCCGTGGGGTCCTGCTTCCGCTCGCGGGCGTTCCCGGCTCGTCCTACGACATCGTCGCTCCGGGCCACCACCGCACCGACCGGGACGTCGCCCAAGTAGGAGGCCTCCCTGGCCTCATCCAGCGCGAGCCGCATCATCGCCAGGTCCCGATCTTCGGCCATCTTAGTAGGCGTCCATCTCCCGGAGCCGGTCGTCGGAGATCCCGAAGAAGTGCGCCACCTCGTGCTCGACGGTGTGGGCGATGACTCGGCGCAGCTCGTCGTCGTCGCGGGCCTGGCGTTCGATCGTGCTGCGGTACAGGGTGATCGTGTCCGGTAGAACGCCCGCGTAGCGCCCGTCGCGCTCGGTGAGGGGGATGCCGTGGTACCGGCCGAGCAGGCTCGGCTCGCCGCGCGGCGGACGGTCTTCCACCAAGACCTCGACGTTGTCCAGCCGGGTGAGCACCCAACCAGGAAGGGAGTCCAGGGCTTCGGCCACCAGCTCTTCGAATCGACGTCGGCTCACGTCCCCGTAGCGTAGCGGCGCGCCGGCCGTCCGAGGCCCGAGGCCCGTCCTCCCACGCGAACCGTTCGCGTAGCCTGTACCGCATGGCCGGGGCGCTTCTCACGGACCTGTACGAGCTCAACATGGCCGCGAGCTTCCTCCGACGCGGGATGGACGAGCCGGCCACCTTCAGCCTGTTCGTCCGGAACGTGCCGCCGAACCGTGGGTTCCTGGTGGCGGCGGGCCTCGAGTCCTGCCTGGAATTCCTGGAGGGGTTCGGCTTCGAGGAGGACGACCTCCGCTATCTGGCCGCCGAGCTCGACTACGACGAGGACACCATCGAGCGGTTCCGGGGCCTCCGGTTCACCGGCGACGTGTGGGCAGTGCCGGAGGGGCGGATCGTGTTCGCCGACGAGCCGATCGTGGAGGTCACCGCGCCCATCGCCGTGGCCCAGCTCGTCGAGACCTATTTGCTGAACCAGATCACGTTCCAGACGACCATCGCGTCCAAGGCCGCCCGGTGCCGACTCGCCGCGAGGGACCGGGACGTGGTGGACTTCGCCTTCCGACGGTCGCAGGGGACCGACGCCGCCATGGCGGTGGCCCGGACCACGGCCATGGTCGGGTTCGCGGCCACCAGCAATGTCGAGGCCGCACGCCGGTTCGGCCTCCGGGTCGCCGGCACCATGGCCCATTCGTACATCCAGTCGTTCCCCACCGAGGCCGACGCGTTCCGGGCCTTCGCCCAAGACTTTCCGGACCGCACCACGTTCCTGGTGGACACCTACGACACGCTGAACGGTGTGCGGACGGCCATCGAGGTCATCCGGGAGCTCCACCTGACCGAGCACCTCGGCATCCGTCTGGACAGCGGGGACCTCGAGCAACTGTCCCGGGAGGCCCGCAGGATCCTCGACCAGGCGGGGTTGCCGCACGTACGGATCTTCGCCAGCGGCGGTCTCGACGAGACGGACGTGGACCGGCTGGTCAGAGTCGGCGCGCCGATCGATGCCTTCGGGGTGGGAACCCGGGTGGGGGTCTCGGCCGATGCGCCATACCTCGACTCGGTTTACAAGCTCGTGGAGTACGACGGCCGGCCGGTGCTCAAGCTCTCCGAGGCGAAAGCCACGGAGCCCGGCCGCAAGCAGGTGTTCAGGGGCGACGGCGGCGACGTGATCGGGCTGCGGGACGAGCCCCCGGCGCCAGGGACCGAACCGCTGCTCGTCCCGGTGATGCTGGGGGGGAAGCGAACCGGTCCACCACGGACTCTTGAGACCGCCAAGCGGCTCTTCCAGGCCGACCTGGTCCGGGTGCCGGAGACTGCCAAACGCGTGGCGGACCCCGAGCCCGTTCAACCGCCGTTCTCGGAGGCCCTGAAGCGACTGACCGAAGAGACGCGGGCCGAAGCCCTCCGCAGGGCCGGAGTGCCCTCCTAGCTCGCACGCAGGTCAGGCGGAGACCAGCAACCCGCGCCGGGCGCGGATCCGCCGGTCGAAGATCGTGATCAGCCAGTCGATGGCCACGCCGATGAGCATGATCACCGCCATCGCCGCGAGCACGAGAGCGGTGTCGAAGGACGCGTCGGCATCGAAGGGCGCGGGCGAATTCACGATGAGATGGCCGAGGCCGCGGGCCCCGGTGACGAAGAGCTCGCCGGCCATCAGCGCGCGCCACGCGATGGCCCACGCCTGCTGGAGGCCGGCGACGTAACCGGGCACGGCGGCAGGAAGCACGACGTTTCGGTACAGCTCCCAGCCCCCCGCGCCGAGCGTCCGTCCCGCCCGGATCAGGATCGGCGGCACCAGCCGCACGCTGGATGCCGTCGCGATGGCCACGGCGGGGAAGGCTCCCACGATCACCACGAACAGGATGGCGCTCTCGGTCAGCCCGAACCAGAGGAGGGCGAGGGGTAGCCAGGAGATCGAGGGCAGCGCCTGGAGGCCCACCATCAGGCTGCCGACGCTGCGCTGCACCACCTTCGAGGAGGCGACCCATAGGCCGATCAGCGTCCCGACCGCGACCGCCGCGGCCATCCCGATCGCCAGTCGAAGCACGCTCCGCTCCGCAGCCTCGAGGAGCCCGCCCGTGCCCGTCAGGTTCGCGGTGAAGGCCTCCCACACGCTCGCCGGCGATGGGAGCAGGACGTGGTCGTAGACCTCGGTCGCGTAGACGATCCACCACACGAGGAGGATCGCCGCGATGATCGCGACCCTAGGCCAGATCTGCGCGATCAGCTGTTTCGGTCGCGACAACCTTCTCCACCTCCTTCAGCAGGTGATCGTGGATGTCCACCACGACCTTCGAGAGCAAGACGTCCTCGAACTGGCGCGGTCTCGGGGAGGAGATCCTGTGCTCCGCCAGCAGGGTTCCCGGGCGAGCGGACATCAGAAGCACCCGGTCGGCCAGGAACACGGCCTCCCGGACGTTGTGCGTCACGAAGACAAACGTGTTCCGCGTCTCGAGCCAGACCTGTTGCAGCTCGTGCTGCAAGATCTCGCGAGACTGCGCGTCGAGAGCCCCGAACGGCTCGTCGGCCAGCAAGACGTCGGGCTGGCAGGCGAGGGCTCGGGCCAGCGCCGCCCGCTGCCGCATCCCGGGTGAGATCTCATGGGGCTGCGCCTTCGCGAACTCGGCCAGACCGACCTTCTCCAGCCACCGTCGCGCCTGCGACTCACGATCGGAGCCCGGCACGCCCTGAACCCGCAGGGCGTACTCGACGTTTGCGACGACGCTCATCCACGGGAACAGGGCGGGCTCCTGGAACAGGACCGCTCGATCGGGCCCCGGGCGATCGATGGGTCGCCCGTCCAGCCACAACTCACCGGCATCGGGCCGGTCCAGGCCGGCGACGAGGTTCAGCAGGGTCGACTTCCCACACCCGGACGGGCCGATCAGGCACACGAACTCTCCCGGAGCGATGTCCATGTCGATGTCCGTGACAGCCTCGACCCGCTCCCCGCTCGATTGGACGTACCCCTTACGAACCCCTCGGATCGACAGCTTCGGTGTCTCGAGCGAGGCCTCGGGAACGACGACCAGCGGGCGGGACGAGCTCATACCGGGCCTCCGACGGCGAACGCCTTGGCGTTGCGCAGGTCGACCATCACGGTCGCCCCCGGAACGATCCCCTCGATCTCGTCGTTCGGGAGCTGCGCGATCAGGACCTGATCGTCGGGGAGCCGAAGGCTGATCCTTGTGAGCCAGCCAAGGCTCGACAGGCGCTCCACTTTCGCCTCGACCGAGTTCCCGTTCCCTTCGAAGCCGACCCGCACGTCGTGCGGGCGCACATACGCTTTCGCCGCGGCGCCCTCCTCGAGGTGGTCGGCCCCGGCCACGCGGAGCGGCCCGAACTGGATGTGGCCATGCACGACGTGGCCGTGCAGGACGTTCGCCGCTCCCACGAATCCGGCGACGAAGGCCGTCGCGGGGTCGTTGTAGATCTCGTCCGGTGTCCCCACTTGCTCGACGCGGCCCTCGTGCATCACGATGACCCGGTTCGCGAGCTCGAGCGCCTCCTCCTGATCGTGCGTGACGAGGAGGCTGGTGACCCCCAGCTCGCGGTGGAGCTCGTCGAGCCAGCGCCGAAGCTCCTGCCGGACCCGCGCGTCGAGCGCGCCGAAGGGCTCGTCGAGCAGGAGGACCCGGGGTCGTGGCGCGAGCGCACGGGCCAGCGCGACCCGCTGTCGCTGGCCACCGGAGAGCTGGTCCGGGTACCGGTCGCGGAATGGGGCGAGCTGAACCAGTTCCAGCAGCTCGTCCACCCGCTTGCGCTGTTCCTCCTTGCTCGCCTTGCGCACCTCGAGACCGAAGCCGACGTTCCGGGCGACCGTCATGTGTCGGAACAGTGCATAGTGTTGGAACACGAACCCCACCCGGCGCTCCTGCACGGTCTTGTTGGTGTGCTCCTCTTCCTCCATCCAGATGCGGCCCGATGTGGGACGCTCAAGCCCCGCGATCACCCGCAGGACCGTGCTCTTGCCGGAGCCGCTCGGGCCGAGGAGCGCCGTGATGCTGCTCTCGTCGGCGGTGAAGCTCACGTCGTCGACGGCCACGAAGTCCCCGAAGCGCTTCGTGAGGTGCTCGACCTTGATCGCCGCGTTGGCGCCCGCACTCATCCGGAGACCTCCCTGATCCGTCGGCGTTTCGACAGCTCGATCGCCACGAGGAGCAGGATCGACAGCGCCGCCAGCGTGAGCGCCACCACCGTGCCTTCGGCATCCTGACGTTCCTCGAACGCGGTGAGGATGTAGATCGTCGCCGTCTCCGTCTGTCCCTTGATCGCGGCGCTCACGATCAGCACGGCGCCGATCTCGCCGATCGCCCTCGCCATGGTGAGGGCGATCCCGTACAGGAGGCCCCAGCGGATGTTTGGGATGACGACGCGGAAGAGCGTCTGGATCGACGATGCCCCGAGCGTTCGCGCGGCGTCCTCCTCCTCGGTGCCGACCTCCTCCAACACCGGGCCCACGGAGCGGATGACGAACGGCAGGCAGATGAAGATCGTCACGAGGATCATGGAGGGCACGGCGAAGATGATCTGGATGCCGCGGGCCGCGAACCACGCCTCGAACCAGCCGCCCCGGCCGAACAGCAGGACCGCCGCCAGGCCGACCGTCACCGGCGACACGGCGAGCGGCAGATCGACCATCGCGTCCACCACGCGACGGCCGAAGAAGCGGTACCGGACGAGCACCCACGCGGTGACGGCACCGAGCAGCGAGCACACGATGAGCGTCACGATCGTGATCTCGAACGTCAGGAAGAATGCGTGACGGACGTCGGGAAGGGTGAAGGTCTCGAGGACCGCGCCCAAACCCGGCTTGAACGCGATCCAGACCATCCCGGCCAGCGGGAGCAGGAGCAGGACGGCCAAGTACAGCAAGCTGACCCCCACCAGGCTTCCCCGAACGAGCCGTCGGCGGCGCTCATGCCGGCGCTGGGCCTCGTCGAACGGGAGGAGATCGAGGGGCGGCTCGACCGGACGCTCCGCGACGGCGCTCATGCGTTCCCCTCCTTCCGCCCCAAGCGGACCAGCCGGTGGGTGACCAGGACGATGACGAACGAGATCGCGAAGAGCATGGTTGCGACCGCCGCCGCCTCCTCGTTCCGGGCCTGGCTCGTGAGCTGGAAGATGAAGACCGGTGCCGTCAACGTCTTGCCCGTGAGGTTTCCGGACACGAAGACGATCGAGCCGAACTCGCCGATCGACCGGGCGAATGCGAGCAGGGCACCGGCCCCGATCGCGGGGCGGATCGCGGGAAGGACGACCTTTCGAAACGTCGTCCAGTTGGTGGCGCCGAGGACGGTCGCGGCCTCCTCCTCGGCGGGGTCGAGTTCGAGCAGCACCGGCTGCACCGTGCGGACGACGAACGGGAGGGTCACCACCAGTAGCGCGATGAGGACACCGATCTGCGTGAACATCAACTGGAATCCGAGGTCGGCGAAGTACCGCCCGATCGGGACGTTCGGGCCGTACAACGCGACCAGCATGACTCCGGTCACGAGCGTCGGGACCGCGAACGGGAGGTCCACGATCGCCGACAGGACCCCCCGTCCGCGGAACCGATACCGAACCATGATGTAGGCGAGGATGGTCCCGAAGATCGCGTTGATGATCCCGGCCAGGGCCGCGGTCACGAGCGTGAGCCGGATCGCCTCCCAGGCGCCTGGGCTCGCCATCGCACCCCGGAAGGCATCCAGGCCGTTGCTGAAGCCCTTCGTGACCACGGCGAAGAGCGGCAACGCGACCATCGCCGCGAGGTAGGTGACGGCAGCGCCGCCCAGACTCAGCTTCCGAAAGAGGGAGCTGCTGCTTGCGGAGAGCGCCCGCCTCCGGGGAACGGTCTGAGCGGCGCTGCTCATTCGTTCGATCTCCTCCCGCCTAGCCCTGGGCCGCGGCGAAGGCCGCCGTGAAGATCCCGTTCTCGCTGAACAGGTCCTCGTTCACGCCATCCCAGCCGCCGAAGTCGTCCACGGTCCACAGGTCCTCGATCGCCGGGAAGCCCATCTCCCTGTCGGCCTTCCGCGCCTCGGCCGGATCCGTCGGCCGAAGGAACCCGACCGTGCGGTAATGCTCCTTGGCCTCCTCCGTGTGAAGGAACTCCACGAAGGGCTCGGCAACATCGCGGACGCAGTGCTCGTCCACATTGGCATCGATGATGGCTACCGGGTTCTCGATCAGGACCGTGGACGGTGGATAGAAGGCTTCGTCCGGGAGCCCGGCCTCGTTCGCCGTGAACACCTCGTTCTCGTAGGTGATCGCCACGTCGCCGTTGCCGGCCTCGAAGTTCTTGATCGAGTCTCGGGCCGACTTGTCAAGCGTGATGACGTTGCTGAAGATGCCACGCAGGAGCTCCTGCGCCCCCGCCTGATCGCCCTCCGACACGCTTCCGTAGCCGCGCATGGCGGCCCCGTACGCTGCGACGATGTTCCACCGGGCCCCGCCGCTCGATGCGGGATCGGGCGTGAGAACCTCGACACCCGGCTGGGCGATGTCGTCCCAGTCCTGGATGCCGAGGGGGTTCCCGGGTCGGACGTCCAGGACGACCACGGACGTCGAGACCATCCCGTTGTCGGGCCCCTCGGTCCAGTCGTGCGTGATGAGTCCGGCGTCCTCGATGTAGTCCACGTCGGGCGCGAGGGAGAGCGCCACGATGTCGGCTTGGAAGCCGTTGACTACGTTCTGGGCCTGCGTGGTGCTTCCACCGTAGGACTCCTGGAAGATGACCTGCTGGTCGTCGTGATCTTCCTTCCACAGGCCCTGGAAGGCCGAGATGATCTTTCCGTAGACCTCGCGCGGGGTGCTGTAGGCAGCGAACGTGAGGACCGGCGTCTCGGGGGGCGTGCACTCGCCGTTCGCGTTGTTTCCCGGGTCGGTCGAACCAGTGTTTCCGCCGCACGCGGTCGCGACGAGCGCGGCCGCAGCGAGGAACCCCAGGAACTTGACGCCCGGTCGGCGAGAGATGTTCATGCTCATCCTTTCGATCGACGAACGTTCCGCCGGGATCGGTCTCCGGCTTTCCGGTCAACCGAAAGGTTTCACAAGGGGGAACGAACCTGAGTCCGGGGCGCATGCGAACCACGGAGGGTCCGAAGAAAACCACCCGCTCTCCGGATGTCCGGTCGAGCGAGCGGTCGGACGCTAGCAACGGGATGAGGGGGTGTCAACCCGTCGGGGTGGGCGATTCACCGAAGGCGGAACTTCTCCGCCATCTCGATCTGCAAGACCTTGCCGTCCTGGACCACCAGCAGGACCGTCCCGAAGTCGAGGCGGCGGAGGATCTCCACCACCTTGAGCAACACTTCGCGCTCCTCACCGGTCAGCCCGCCGAGGGCATCGCGAGAAGGGTCTGGTTCCGTAGCCATCGGATCGGGCTAGCCTACGCTCTCACGGCCCTCCACCGCCGGCCGACGTGCCCCAAGAGCCCGCGCCTCTACCAGGCGTAGGCCTCGGGGGCCGGGCCGCCCGGACCCGGGAAGAGCCGGTCCAACCTGCGCATGATGTCCTTGTCGAGCCGCAGCTCCAACGCCCGGAGCGACCCATCGAGCTGTTCCACCGTCCGAGGCCCGATGATCGGCGCCGTGACCACCGGGTTCGCCAGGATCCAGGCCAGCGCCACGTCGGCGGGGTGCTCGCCGAGGTCGGCACAGAGCTTCTCGTAGTCCTCGATCCGGTCCCGGTTCTCCTCAACCTCACGCTGGACGTCCGCGGCGGCCCGGCGCCCGTCCGAGAGCTTCTGGAGGACGCCGCCCAGCAGCCCACCGGCGAGCGGGCTCCACGGGATCACGCCCATGCCGTACCCCTCGCACGCCGGCAACACCTCAAGCTCGCTGGTCCGCTGGTTCAGGTTGTACAGGCACTGCTCGGAGACCAGGCCCAGGAAGTCGCGAACCTTCGCGGACTCGTTCGCCCGCGCGATGTGCCAGCCGGCGAAGTTGCTGC
Source organism: Actinomycetota bacterium (assembly GCA_050692435.1). Taxonomy (GTDB): domain Bacteria; phylum Actinomycetota; class UBA4738; order UBA4738; family HRBIN12; genus AC-69. Next base: position 670 of record JBOGVG010000020.1, on the reverse strand, counting down.
TGCCCACGTACAGCACCTTGCCCTGCTGGACGAGCACCTCCATGACCTGCCAGATCTCATCCCACGTCGCCTCGCGGTAGATGTGGTGCATCTGGTACAGGTCGATGTGGTCGGTCTGGAGCCGCCGGAGGCTCTCGTCGCAGGCGCGACGGATGTGGAGGGCGGACAGGCGCGATTCGTTCGGCCAGCCGCCCATCTCGCCGTAGACCTTGGTGGCGAGGACGACCCTCTCGCGACGGCCGCCGCCCTTCGCGAACCAGTTCCCCACGATCGTCTCCGTCGTGCCGCGGCCCTTGTTCCGCCCGTACACGTTGGCGGTGTCGAAGAAGTTCAGGCCGTGCTCCAGGCCCCGGTCCATGATGGCGTGGGAGTCTTCCTCTGACGTCAGCGGGCCGAAGTTCATCGTTCCCAGGCAGAGCCGGCTGACCACGAGCCCCAGCCGTCCGAGGTGCGTGTACTCCATAGCCACCTCCCGTCGTCGTCCCCCGATTTCACCAGATTCGTCGAGAACAGGGGGCGCCCGCTGGCGTCGGCGTCCTAGGTCGAGAGTCCGATCCAGCGGGCCGATTTACCTACGAACGGCACATTGACCGCCGACGGGCCAATCCCCTAGCGTGAAGCTCGCCTGCTTCGTATGGCGCGACGGGAGGGAGGTTCGAGACGAAGCGCA
>JBOGVG010000019.1:0-1902 GCA_050692435.1 Actinomycetota bacterium | reverse complement strand
GGCGGCTATCACCCGCATGCCGGCAACGACATCGTGGCGCCCACGGGAACGGCCATCCGCGCGCCGTTCGCCGGCACCGCCCGATCCTCCTACAACACGCTCGGGGGGAGCGCCGTGTACGTCTACGGGGCCCTCGGCTACGTGTACAACGCGCACCTGTCGAACTACTCGTCGAGCTCGAACGGGCCGGTCGCGGCGGGCGACATAATCGGGTACGTCGGGGACTCGGGCGACGCCCTCGGCGGCGTGCCGCACGACCACTTCGAGTGGCACCCCAACGTGATCCCATCGAACTGGCCGGCGAGTCCATACGGATATAAGGTCATCGGGAGCGCCCTCAACCCCTATCCGCTCCTCTCGCAGGTCTGCTGAGACCGGTAGCGTGACCCTTCCGCCGATGTCGGTGGGAGGCGATACCCTTGACGCGATGCCTAAACGGCGAACGGTCGGCGGGTTCTCCCTGCTGGGCGTGGCGGTCGGCGGCGCCGTCGTTGCTCACTGGCTCGCCTACGTCCTCGCGATCCCAGCGGCACACGCGCGGGCCGAGGTCCTCGCCGCATCGGGCCACTCCTACTGGGTCATGGCGATCAAGTTGGCGGTGGTCCTCGGGCTGGCCGCGCTCGGTGCACTGTTCCTGCGGCACCTCGGCCGACCCCCGAGCACGTGGGAATCAGGGCAGGAGGCCTTCTCGGCGATCGCCGCTCGTCTGTCCCTGCTCCAGGTCACGGCCTTCATCGCCATGGAGGTGACGGAGCGGCTCATGGTGGGCGCGCCCGTGGCCCATCTGTTCCATCACCGTCTCTTCTTCATGGGGCTGGCTCTGCAGCTCATCGTGGCGTCCGCCGGCGCCCTCCTGCTCCTGTGGTTCAGCCGGACGGTCGAACGCGTCGCAGAGGCGTTCCGCCGGCCGCGGCTACCTCGCCCTCGACCGGCCGTCCTTCGGACCATCCGCATCGAGATCCAGGCGATCCCGGTCGACCCAATCGCGGACGGAGTCGGCCTCCGCGGTCCTCCTCCAAGCAGCTGAGCCGGGGAAACCCCCGCTCGCTGCATCCGGCCGATCGGCGACCTGATGCCGCGACGCGCATCAGATCCGTTCCATGCGGTAGAGGAGGCTGAACCATGAAAGGAAAGATCGCCGCCTGTGTGGGGTTGACCGGGGGGCTGGCCGGCGCATTCCTTCTGTCATTGTGGAGCCCGGCGTTCGCTCATGAGGAGCGCACGGTCGGGGCCTACCACTTCGTGGTGGGATGGGGGGACGAGCCGGCGTACGCCGAATCGAAGAACAGCGTCCAGCTGATCCTGGCCACTGAGGCGGGAAAGCCGGTCACCAACCTCGGTGACTCGCTCCAGGTCGAGGTGATCTTCGGCGACCAACAGATGGAGCTCCCGTTCGAGCCAGCGTTCGATGTGGAGGAGGGGTTCGGCACGCCGGGGGACTATCGGGCCTGGATCATCCCGACGGCTCCAGGCACGTACACGTTCCATCTCTTCGGGGCGATCGGGAAGCAGGACGTCGACGAGCGGTTCACCTCGGGTCCGACGACGTTCGACGACGTCGCGGATCCGGCGGAGGTCGAGTTTCCGACGAAGGTCCCCACCGGGACCGAGCTCTCCGAGCGCCTGGATCGTGAGATCCCCCGCGTCAATGAGGCAATCGCGAGCGCTCGAAGCCAAGTCGAGGACCGGGCCGACACGGCGCGGATACTTGCGATCGCCGGCATCATCGTCGGCGCGGTGGGACTCACCCTCGCCCTGCTCGCGCTCACAGGTATGCGGGCCGCCGCTCGCCGCTCGACGCCCTCCGTCTCGGCCGGTGGTGGAGGAGAGAGCCGGAGCTGAAGTCGATGCGTCGGATCATCATCGCGGTCCTCGGAGCGGGCCTGCTGGTCCTCGTGGCCG
>JBOGVG010000018.1:0-6800 GCA_050692435.1 Actinomycetota bacterium | reverse complement strand
CGTTCCCCTACGAGATCCTGTGGCGGGAGCGGGTGCTCCGCTCGGTGGCCAACCTCACCCGGCGGGATGGCGTGGAGTTCCTCGAGCTGGCGCCCACCGTGCCCGTGCGCTCGGAGGTGGCGGATTTCCCGCTCGAACGGGCGAACGAGGCCATCGAGACCGTCAGGGCGGGCGCGGTCCGCGGCGCCGTCGTGCTTCTGCCGGCCCGGGGGGATGCAGCGGCGTCGTAAGGCCGCTTTCACGGCGGCACCCCTCATGACCAGCCAGGCGGTCGAAGGTCGTAATCCGGCGAGCTCGCAGCCGTAACCCCGTCCCAACTCTCAGGCGTACCCCCGTCCGTGGACGAAATGACTCGGGGTGGCGATACGCCGGCCCCGACCGCCGCCGATACCACCAGCAAGGAGGTTCCGATGGGCGCGAGAGCTGAGGACGTTTCCCGCCAACCTGCCCTTGCGCCCTCGGCGCCTCCGTCGCCCGAGACGAAGCCCGTGGTCCACCACCACAGGGGCCTCCGGCTGGTCCTGGTCCGGTGGCACGACGCGTGGTTCGACTTCGAGCACGGCAGCTCGGGCGGGTGGCGGGAGGACTACCTGGTCCAGACGGTGGGGTTCCTGGTCCGCCAGGATCCCGGCGTGGTCTCGGTGGCTCAGGAGCTCCTGCCTGGGCGCGATGGGTTCCGGGCGGTGACCCACATCCCCATGGGGGTCGTCGAGAGCATCGTAACCCTGCCCCAGGACGACGGGCTGGGGAGAAGGGCCGGAGAGCGGCTGCTGCCGTCCGGAGCCCCGCCCGGGCTGACACCCGCGCTCGCGCCTACACCCCCCGAACCACCACCCGCTCTGTCTCCCAGGGTGGGCTCGGGTCAGGTGCCGGCGGGGAGAAGGTCGGGCCGCAAGCCGCTATAGCTCGGCCTACAGGTGCGGCTCGAGGGCCAGGATCCCCGTCCGGTACGCCTCGCAGCTCCCCTCGGCGTCACCCCGGGATCCCAGCAGGTCGCCCAGGGACCGGTAGGTGACCGCGATGTCCACCGCCTGCTCCGAGCGCTCGTACAGCTCGATCGCGAGCCGGAAGTTCTTCTCCGCCGTCACGGGGTCCTGGTCGACGAAGACCAGCCCAAGCTCCCGGTAGGCCCACGCCAGGATGGGGGTGTCGCTGTCGCCCATGATCGAGATCGACCGCTCCAGGAGCTCCCGGGCCCGGTCGGTTCGGCCCTCCAGCCGCTCAACCCGGCCCAACTCGTTCAAGGTTCGGGTGAGGTCCTTCTCGTCGGCGGTTTCCTCGAAGATGGCCAGGGCCTGCTCGAGCTCCTCCCGCGCTTCCCCGAGGTTCCCTTCTCGGCTGAGGACGTAGCCGCGCGCCAGGTAGGCATAGCCCTGCTCGACCTTCATGTTGAGCTGGCGGTAGGCATCCTCCGCACGCTGGAGCGAGTGCTTCGCGTGCTCTACGTTGCCTTGCACGAGGTGCAGGCGGGCGACGTGCAGGTGCATCTGGGCCATGCGCAGGGGATCGGTCAGCCTGGGTGCGAGTCGATCGAGCTCTGCCGCCGATTCGGCCGCTTTCGCGTACAGCCCCGCCTCGAGGTAGTTGTAGACGAGCGCAGCGTGGATGCGCGCAAGCGCATCGGGGTCGTACAGCTTCTCGCGCTCGAGCTGGTCGAGCAGGCTCTCCAGCAGGTATGTCGCGTATCGAACGTCCCCGAGCGACTCGAAGCAGCGAGCCTTGCCGTCGACTGCATCCACTCTCGCGGTCGGAGGCTCCGAGCGCAGGATGTCTTCAGCATGCTGGTAATGCTCGAGGGCCTCTTCGGGCATGCCCCGGCGCTCCAGCCACAGCCCCCGTCCCTCCTCGGCCCTCGCCTCAATCCCGACCAGCCGGTACTGCTTGGCCTCCTTCGCGATTGCTCTAAGCGCCTCGTCAGCCTGGTCCAGGCGCCCGTCTGAGAGGGCGATCCTGGCTTCGATAAGCCGCTGCTCCAGACGGGCCTCCAGGTCCGCCGGCTTTCCGGTCATGAGCTCATCGACGTCCACGCCGAGCTTCCCGGCGAAGTGCTCGAAGGCCTCCCGGGATGGCGTGCGCCGCCCGGCCTCGATCGTGCTCACGTAGGCGTGCGTGTACCTGGGGGCCGCGAGTTCCCTCTGGGTCAGGCCCTTGGCCACCCGCATGCGGCGCATCCTCGTCCCGATCATGAACCCCTCCCGCGTCTGGTTACCGGAAGCGTAACTCGGGTCAAGGATGGCGCTCGAGTGCTCTCTCACTCGACTCGGCGCCGAAGAAGGCCCCGCCGCGAGGGATGCGTCCCTAGAGCTTGACCGTCGCGCGCTCGGTGCTCCCTTTTGGAGCAACCAGACCCGAGCCCGTCGTCCCCTTGTGGTGCCGTCCCGGCGATCAGCTGGGCCGGCCCGATCCTTCCTCGATATCGGCGGGGTCGGGTTCGGCTGGGGCGATGGGGGATCCCTGTTCGATCAGGCCGGCCGCACGATCCGCCCGACGCTGGGTGCGCGCGGCCCGCCGCTCCTCGCGTGCGGCGGCCTTCTTCGCCTTCACCTCGCGGCGCTGTCGCTTTCCGAAACTATCAGGCATACGACCAGGATAAACGAAACGGACGAAGCCGAGTCGGAGTGCTCTCGGGCTCGTGCCTGGACGGCCGCTCAGCCCGAGAACGTGCGTCCGACCCCGGTTCGTTGACTTCGGGCCGTCAGTCCCTTGAGCGTCAGTCCGTCTTGTCGGATGAGCCGGAGGAACGGGAGGAACCGAGCCGGCTCCGGATCTGCTCGCCGGCCTCGGAGAGCGTGGTGGACACTGCGTCGCCCACGGCCTTGGCCGCCTCCTTCAGGGTCTGCTTGGCCTCGGGATCTCGCAGCGTGTCGCCCAGCGAGGTGAACGCCTGGTCGAGCTGCCGGTTCACGGCCTGTACCGCCTCATCAAGCTTCTTCCGGTCCTCCTCCGCGGTCGCGCCGAGCTCCTCGCCGCGCTTTCGGTATCGCTCCCCGAGCATCCGGCCCCACTCGCCGAACCGCTCGCCGACCTCGTCCCACGCGTCCTTCGTGTTCCCGGCCATGATGGTGACCTCCTTCAGCCCCGGCATGTGCAGGCGCCGCCGCACGCGCACCCGCCCCCGTGCGCCTCGGGCGAGGCCGCCGACGATGCGGACGTCCCGGTGGCGAAGACCGAGAACTGCCGCCGGACCCGGGTGCCGTGGCAGGACGGGCAATCCGGCTCGGCGTCCGAGAAGCCCTGGAGCCGCTCGAACCGGCTCTCGCAGCCCAGGCACATGTACTCGTAGACCGGCATCTCTAGTGCAGTCTACGCACGATCGGTTGGGGAAGCCCACTGCCGGACTATCCGCAGCCCGAGGCGATGGCAAGCGCCCGGCAGACCTCCTCAAGGCGCTGCGGCGACAGCGTCGTGATTCGCTCCGTCAGCATGGACTTCGGGACGACCGTGAGGTTGTCCATGGAGAGGACGCACTCCTCGGGCATCCCGTCCCCCTGGTCGAGGAAGACCTCAGTTGGGATCCCCCTGATCGTTCGGGTCGCGGGGGTCACGAGCACCGATCGAAGCACCGGGATCGCGCCGCTCCGGGTAAGGACGCAGCCGGGGCGCCGCCCGACCTCCGGGTGCTCGATCCACCACACCTCGCCGCGGTTCGCCTCGGGCATCGCGGGCTGAGGTCACCAGGGCTCGGCGGCGACCATGGCTCGGGCGGGGAGGTCGCCCCAGATCTCCTCCGGAGGGCGGGTCCGGTAGGCGTCCTGGATCCGGCGGTCGATCTCGGCCTCGACCGTCTCGGAGAGGAAGGTCTCCACGGCCTGGCGGATCAGGGCGGAACGCGACGTTCCCAGCTGGGCAGCGCGCTGGTCCAGCGCCGCGATCAGCTCTTCCGTGAGCTGCACCAGCGTTTCCTTCCGCACGATCATATGCTAGCATATGGTCTGGCGGGTGTTCTCGTCCAGAAGGTCGAACGAACGCACGGCCGGACCCTAGCGCGAGGCAGCGACAGCTCAGCTCGAGATGGTGAAGTCCGCCTCGGCCACCAGCCCGTAGCAAGAAGACCCTGCGCGACCGACACCTAAACCGAAGGATCCTAGGCTGGAGAGCCGGTCGAGAACATCCGCTCATCCTCCGCGATGGCAGTAGCCATGAAGCGGCGGGTGGCTTCCTCGAATGCGGAGTCTTCCCCCGACTCCCACGCCAACAGGGCACTCCGACCTTCGTCCGTCGTCAGGAGTTCATCCCGAGACACGAGGTTGCGGTCATCGCAGAGCACCGGGCTCTCCCGAAGCGTGAAGGTTTCGTCCTCGGCCATCTCCGCGACCACCTCGGCCAGGATGTGGGGAGGGATACCGGGTTCCTGTGAGTCCTTGAGCACGTACCAGCGCATCCGCTGCCTCCGTATCTTTCATCGAAGTCGGCGGCGCAGCGGAGACCAACTCGGGGGGCCTTCGCAGCGCACTCCAACCAAGTATTCAAACGTCGTGCATCACGAAAGGTATCCAGGATCGTCGATCAAATTTAGAGGGCGACCCAGCGGACCGGCAGGACCGCTTCCGGGCCCGGGCCCGCATCCAGGACAGGACGGGCAGGCTGACGAACACGAGGCCGGCTGCGCTCGGGATGGGTGCCAGGGGGCGGCCGAACCACCTGGGCTTGGCTTGGTTTCGCCGAGCTCCGCGCGCTGATCGGTGGGGCGCGGCGAGGGTTCCGGGGGCGGGGTAGCATGATTCATCCGGAAGCAGGAGGTGACCGGCATGGGCATACTCCTTATCCTGCTAGGACTGGTCGCGGCCGGCGTGGTGGCCGACTTCGTGGTCGAGAACGACCTCGCCACGGCGCCCGACCAAACCGTCGGCCTCTTCGGCGGCTCGTTCCGCCTCTCGACACCCGAGGTGGTGCTGGGAGCGGCCGTGCTCGGGGCTCTCAGCGTGCTGCTGGTGATCCTTGGCGTCGGCTTCCTCCGCGGAAGCTGGGGCCGCCGCCGAGCCCTGAAGCGACGGGTGGCCAATCTCGAGCAGGAGAACGCAGCGCACCGGGCGAGGGAGGATCTGGCCACCGCCGCCGACACTCTTCCGTCACAAGAATCGCAAGGAGTCACCGGCGAGCCTCGTTAGCGTAGCGCGGCGGATCCCCTTCTCGCCTATCGCGTCCATTTGACGTTGGGACGACTCTGACAGATGCGTCCCGGTTGTGGAGTGGCTCGGCGTGTGCTGGCCGTCCTGGCCTACCTGCGCTCATCGCAGAGCGAGTCGGAGGGCCATGTGCTGCGACGGAAACGGCCGTGGATAGTCCCTCAGATGGCGGCTGCCGATCGTGCCGGCGTGTGGGAGAGCCCACGCTGGGGCTACACTCCGCCCGAAGGGAGGGAGACCCGTGGACGACGCCTCCGACCGCTTGCTGAAGGCCATCGAGGAGTGCGAGCGCGTAGCCGAGGCCGCGACACCCGATGAGGCCGCCCGGACGTTCGATGAGGCGACCCTTCAGGTCTTCTGGCAACGCTGGCCCAACGTCAGCTCGTGGGCGGGCGCTCTGTGGCGCCGGCTCAACCAGGACCTCGCCGACCCCGCGAAGCCGCTCGAGGAATCGGAGTTTCACGAGGTCGGGGGGGAGGGCGGCTGAGTCGGCCCAATGAGGAGCGAGTATGGCCACCCTGAAGGAGATCATGACGCGCGACGTCTACACGACCACGGGGGAAGCGTCGGTTTCCGAAGTGGCCAACAGCATGGTGAAGGGCAGGTTTGGATCGGCCGTCGTGATGGAGGGTTCCTGGCTCATCGGCATCTTCACCGAGCGGGATGTGCTCCGGGCGGCAGCTTCGGGGGCCAACCTGACCTTATCGCCCGTCTCCGAATGGATGACCGGCGACCCGGTGACCGCCGGCCCCGACATGGACGCCGATGAGGCCGCCGAGATCATGATGGGCCAAGGATTTCGGCATCTGCCGGTCGTCGAGGGAAAGACCCTGCTGGGCATGGTGAGCCTTCGGGACATCCTGAGGGTCCGCATCCGCCGCCCGCAGCCATAGGCTGTCCAGTAGCGTCCGCGTTCGTGCAGATCTTCGAGGGGCAGCTCCGGTTCGGGTGACAGGCACTCGGGCCCACCATGCGGTAGCGGGGTGTGTCAGCCGCGTTTCTCGCCAGGTTTCCCGCCCCCGACGATCTCCTCGGTCCCGCCAGGGACGGGCTCGGGAAGCTCAACAGGGGGCGGGTCTTCGGGCGCTCCGTCCTCCTTCAGGTAGAGCGGTTCCAGTTCCCGCTCGACAGCCTTGCGTATGCGCGCGTCGCCCATCAGGTTGTCGATGAGGTGGCCGAGGCTCTCGATGTGCTCGGTTCCGTCCGGAACCGGGCGTGGAAGCTTCGCTTTGCTCACCGTGACCTCGAACTCGCGGTTCTCCTTCTCGGCCATCTTTCAAGGCCTCACTCGGTTCCAGAACTCGGCGTAGACGAAGTATCCGCCCAGAAGGAGCGCGCCGCCAATAAGGCAAACGAGAGCCCAGGTCAAGAAGGCCGATTTGAGCGCCAGCTGGAGGTGTTGGAGGTCGTCACCGGCGCTGAACCGTTAGTCCCGCCTGGCTCATGCTGCCGCTCGCGGTGGACGAGATCTCCGCTCCCTTGTCCACGCGCGTGGCGCCGGTCGTGGTGGCGCTTGTACAGAGGAAGTCGAGCGGGGTCAGTCCAGAGCGAACGATCCTGTGACGATCTCGCCTGCCGGCTCGTACGTACCGATCACGACTCCAGTGGTGGAGACCTTGCTGTCGACGAGCTTCAGCCCCGAGGGGATGGTGCCTTCAGAGAACAGGCGTTTGC
>JBOGVG010000017.1:0-2947 GCA_050692435.1 Actinomycetota bacterium | reverse complement strand
GCACGACCACGAGATGGAGGACGTGCGATGGTTCCCCCTCTCGGTCACGCTTCGTCGCGCAACGTACAAGGGCGAGCGCGAGGTCCTCCAGCGGGCGGCCGAGCGACTCACATGACGCCGGTCCAGGCAATCGTCGGCGTCCTCGTCGGGTTCGTGGCCGGCGTGGGGTCGGGTCTGTTCGGAGTCGGTGGCGGATCCGTGACGACGCCGGCCATCAACGTCCTGCTGGGCGGCACGGCCATCCAGGCCGTGGCGACGCCGCTTCCCGTGATATTCCCCACCTCGGTCGTCGGCGCGATCACCTATGGACGGGCCGGGGAGGTGAGCTCCCGCGCCTTCCGGTGGGCGGTGGGACCGGGGATCGCCGGAGCCATCGTGGGAGCGGTCCTCACCGAGGTGGTGAACGCCCACCTGCTCCTGGTCATCACCTCGGCCGTCATCGGCTGGACCGGAGTCGAGGTCATCCGGGCCCGCCGGCCCAGCGTCCCCTGGAAGCTGGGGATGACGCCCGGTTGGAAGTACGCGGCCATCGGCCTGGTCGCCGGCTTCGTCTCGGGCCTGCTCGGGATCGGGGGAGGCGTCATCATGGTCCCCGCATTCACCACGTTGATCGGCATGCCCCTCAAGCGGGCCCTGGGAACCTCCCTGGTGACGATCTCTGCCCTCGTCGTCCCCGGCACCATCGTGCATGCGGCCTTGGGGCACATCGACTGGCTGATCTTCCTGGTCCTCACAGCGGGGGTCGTCCCCGGGGCGTGGGTGGGGGCGAAGATCGCGCTCGGCGCGAAGGAGGGGACCCTGCGGGTGGCCGTCGGCGCGTTCCTCCTGGCCATCTCGGTCCTCTACGGCGCTCGCGAGTTGTCGTCCCTGCTCCGGGGCCCCGGGTAGGATGAGCCCGCTCACCATGCCTCGCTTCGCCGGGCTCCTCCTCATCGCCATCGCGCTCCTCCTGCTCCCGGTCCCGGAGTCGGTCGCGCAGGAGCCGGCCGTCCGCCTGACGATGGTCTCCCAGACCCCGTGGAACTCCACGATCGAGCGAACGCTGGAGGTCAAGGTCAGGGCTCAGAACCTGAGCGACCAGCCGCTGACCGACCTGTCCGTGGGATGGACACTGTGGGGTCCGGTGAACACCCGCACCGGGTACGAGGACTCGCTGACCAGCGATCCCGAGAGCGCGGTGTCCATCGCCGGAAACACCATCGTCCAGGAAGGGACGATCGAACCCGACGGATCCCGGGTGTTCATCGTTCCGATGACGCTCGAGTCCGATCTGATCAGCACAACCGACTCGCTGATCTACCCACTGAAGATCGACCTCCGAACCGGGTTCACCTCGCTCGCCGCCCTGCGGACTCCGGTGATCTTCCTGGTTCGCCAGCCCCAGACGCCGCTCCGCCTGGCCTGGACCTTCGTCCTGCACGAGCCGGTGTCGTTCGACCCCAACGGCGTCTTCACGTCGACCTCGCTGGAGACGGACCTCGCGCAGGGCGGGCGATTGGCGGGAGAGATCCGGGCCCTGTTGGCCATGACGCAGGACCGGGCGGAGACCCCCGTCGACATCGCGGTGTCCCCGGTGCTCCTCACCGACCTGACCCGGATGCGCGCCGGCTACGCGGTGATCGACGCAGGCGAGCGCCGGCAGGTCAAGGAGGGCACGGGCGGTGCGGCCGCCGCGGCCAAGGCCATCGCCGACCTGCGGCAGATCGTCGGTGCGCCCGAGGTGGAGCTGTCGGCGCTCCCGTTCGCGGCGCCCACCCTCCCCTCCCTCTCGTTCGGCGGGCTGTCGCCCGACCTCAGGGTGCAGCTCCGGCGGGGTAGGGACAGCGTGGAGACGATCCTGGGCCGCCCGCCCGAACCCGGCCTCCTGCGCCCACCGGGCTCGGCCCTCGACCCCGCCAGCCTCGACCACCTGCCCGCGCGCGGCGTCGGACTGCTGATCCTCGATCCGACGACGGTGCCACCCGAGAGTCAGCCCCTCGGATTCGCCCCGCCGCCGATCACATCCCTTCGCACCTCCTCAGGACCGGTGACGGCGCTCGTCTCCGATCCGAGTGTGGAAGCGATGCTGAGCTCGGAGCTCGTCACGGAGGATCCCGTTCGAGCCGCGCAGGCGGTCCTGGGCGAGCTCGCGGCCATCTGGCTCGAACAGCCCGGGGTGGATCGCGGGATCGTCGTCACGTTCCCCGAGGAGTTCGACCCATCGGGTGCGTTCTTCGGCCAGCTGGTGCGGGGAGTGGCGAGCGCTCCGTGGCTCCGGAAGTCCACGGCCTCCGCGATGGCCGAGGCTTTCCCGCCGACATCCGAAAGCAAGCTCGGCGCCTCTTCCCCCATGTCGTTCTCCCGCACGTACGTCGATCTCATCAAGGAGACCCGCAGGCTGATCGGGACCTATCGCACGATGCTCGTCGACGAGGAAAGCGTCGATCCCGATCGGCTCGACACCATGCTGCTGCTTGCGGAATCGGGGCAGTTCTTGGTGGACGAGTCAACCGGGCTCCCCTTCGTCGCGTCGGCGCGGGAGGAGGTCGAATCGGTCTTCGAGAAGGTTCGCCCCGAAACCACCCAGCCCATCACGCTTACATCGAGCTCCGGCAGTGGGATCCCCATCCCCGTCACGAACGGCAACCGGGAGCCGCTGCGGGTGTCCGTGCGGCTTGTCTCGTCGCATCTGCGCGGGTCGCCGCAGTCGTCCCTGGTCCTGAAGGCGGATTCCACACAGATCGTGAACTTCGACGTTCAACTGAACACGAGCGGACGGTTCGAGATTATCGTGGAAGTGACGTCGCCATCCGGGCGGGTCATCAACACCGGCAAGCTGATCGTCCGGTCCACCGCTTACAACCGATTCGCGCTGTTCATCACGATCGGTGCGGCGCTCTTGGCGCTGCTGGTGTGGGCCAGGAGGTTCGTGCCACGTCGGACCTCGTAACGCCGGATACGCCGGAAG
>JBOGVG010000016.1:0-6883 GCA_050692435.1 Actinomycetota bacterium | reverse complement strand
GGGGCCACCCTCCTACGCGGCCACCCCGCCGAGCCGGAGGAACGCTCGCTCCAGCACCAACCGGGGATTCAGGTTCAGCTCTTCGGCCAGGGCCGCCCGGGCCTCCTCCACCGCCGCCAGCCCCAGTACTTCGGCGACCACATCGGACGTTCCCTGGGCCTGAAGGTCCAGGTTGATGACGAGCTCTTCGCCTCCCCCGACGGCCGCCACGATGCGGTCCCGGAGCGCGACGGAGACGGCGAGCAGCACCCAGTCCACGTAGTCGCGTTCGGCTCGCTTGACCCGCCGCTTGTGCCGTTCCTCCAGCCGGCGGATCGCGCCGCGGTACGCCTCCTCTGGTCTGCCCTGCTCGTCCAGGAATGGCGCCAGGTCCACGTCGAGCTGATCCTTGAGCCCCTTCCGGTAGCGCTCGGCCGCCTCCAGCACGAGGTCGGCGGCGTCCAGTGCTCCGTGCGGTCCGGGGGCCGCCCGGCGAAGTGCCTCCATGCCCACGTCGCGGAACGCGAGCCCGTCGGCCCCCGTGGCCAGGCGGCGGGCCCGTCCCAGGTTTCCCCCCGCCAGGCGGGCTGCGAGCATCGCCAGCGGGCGATCCACCCCTTCGCCGGCCAGGGTCTCCGCGACGAAGTCCTCGGCGAGCGGCCGGAAGGTCACGACGTGGCACCGGGATAGAACCGTCTCCGGGAGCTCGTGGGGCCGGGCCGAGAGCAACAGGATGACGGCGTCGGCCGGGGGCTCCTCCAGGACCTTGAGGAGCGTGTCGGCGGCTGCAGGGTTCAGGCGGTCGGCCTCCCGGATCACGAAGACCTTCCGCCCGGGCTCGGGCGCCGTGCGGTAGGCGGGGTGCCACACGTCCTCGCGGACGGTGTCCACGTGGATGTCGCGCCCCTCCGGCTCGACCAGGAACTCGTTCGGGTGGCGTTCGTCCAGAGCCAGCCGGCAGTCGCGGCACTCGCCGCACCCACCGTCCTTGCAGAGAAGGGCAGCGGCGAACGCTCGAGCGGCGAGCTGCTTGCCGCACCCCTCCGGCCCGGCCAGGAGGTAGGCGTGGTGGGGCCGGGCCGCGGCTTGCCGGAGGAAGGCCATGGCCTGGTCCTGGCCGGGCACACGGTCGAGGACGGCCGAGTCACGCATCCCGGCCGCCCCGCTCATCCTCCTCGCGTTCCTTCAGCAGCCGACGCATGGCCTCCTTCACCCGTTCGTGTACCTCTTCTGGCGGGCCGCTCGAGTCGATCACCACGAACCGCTCCGGATGCTCCTCGGCGATCTTGAGGTAGGCGTTGGACACCTTGGCATGGAAGTCCCCCGACTCCATCTCGATCCGATCGGGCTCTTCCAGCGAGCGCAGGAGGCCGGCCTCCGGCTCCACATGCAGGAGGAGCACCAGGTCCGGGAACAGACCCTGGGTGGCCCACACGTTGAGCGTGAGGACGTCCTGTTCGCCGAGCCCTCGCCCCCACCCCTGGTACGCCACGGAGGAGTCGATGTACCGGTCGCAGATCACGACCTTCCCCTCGGCGAGCGCCGGCCGGATCACACTGGCCACGTGCTGAGCCCGGCTCGCCGCGAACAGCAGGGCCTCGGTCCGGGGCTCGATGTGCCCGATGTCGTGGCCGAGCAGGATGTCCCGCAGCCGCTCCCCCACCTGTGTGCCGCCGGGCTCGCGCGTCACGAGGGCGTCGGTCCCCTCCGATTCCAGCCACTCCTTGGCCAGGCGGATCTGGGTGCCCTTGCCGGAGCCCTCGACTCCCTCGAACACCACGAAGATGCCCCGCCGGGGCGGCCGCTTCAGCTTGGGGACGAGCGCGAGCGGCTTGGGCCGGCTCACCCGGAACCGCTTCAGACCCCTGCGGGTCACGTCGGCGGCAACGATGACGCCCAGGCCGGCGACCATCAGCGCGACCCTGGTACCGGACAGGTCGACCTCAACCCCGCCCACCCTCACGAAATGGTGCAGCCCGATCAGGCCTGCCAGGGCGGGGAACCCCGCCAGCGAAAGGAACAGGCCGAACCGCGACAGGACGGTGAGGGACCCGAAGGTGCGCCCTCGGTACTCGTCGGCGACGTTCTCCTGGAGCAGGACGTAGCCCGAGACCCACGCCCCCCCACAGAAGAAGCCCAGCACCACGGTCAGCGCGGCCGCCCCCGCGATGGTGGGCATCGCAGCCAGCACCAAGAGGGTCGCGGCCGCCGCGACCAGCGACCACACGAGCAGACGGTCGCGCTCGGCGTACTCGACGAGCTTGTTCACAGACGCCATCCCGATCCCCATCCCGATGCCGAACGACGTGACCAGGAGTCCCCAGCCCGCCGCGCCCGAGGCGAGAGTCGTCCTGGCGAAGATCGGCCCCAGCGCGAGCACGGCGCCGACCGCGCTGAACGCCGAGACGATGCCCACGGTCATGGACGAGGCGAGCGGGTGCTCGCGCAGGAACCGGACCCCTTCGGTGATGTCCCTCCACACGTGGGAGATCTCGAACTTCCCCACGGCCCTGGAGGGCGGGGTCGGGATGGGGATCCGGCTGATCATCAGGGCGGAGAAGCCGAACGTCCCAGCGTCGAGCCAGAGCGCGAGGAACTCGGGTCGGAACTTCAGGTACGGGAACAGGCCCGACGTGCCCGCGAGGAACGCGAAGATCGCCCCGCCCAGGGGGAGCGTCCCGTAGGTCGAGAGGAGCCCGAGCGAGTTGGCGTTGGCGAGTTGCCGCCTGGGCACGAGGTTCGGCAGGCTGGCGTCGCGGGCCGGCGTCCAGAGCAGGGAGAGCGACTCGATCAGGAACGACACCGCGAAGATGGCCCACAGCTTGCCGAGGAACGGCATGGAGGCGTAGAGCGCCCCCCGGGTCACGTCGGCCGTGACCATGATCCGCTTCCGATCGAACCGGTCGACCAGGACCCCGGCCACCGGGCCGAACAGGACCGATGGGAGCATCCGGGCGAGCATGACGCCGGCCACCGCGTACGCGCCGACGGTTCCCCCCAGTCGCTCCACGAGCGACGCGACGGCCACGAATCCGACCCAGTCGCCCAGCGACGACACCGTCTGCGCCGCAAGCAACCGAGGGAATGGCGGGCGTGTCAGCAGGTCCCTGAAGGTCGCCGACTTGGTTCCGCGAAGCTGTGCGACCTCGTCGGCGATGCTGGACAACTACCCCTCCGCTGCGGACTCGGCCACGGCTCCCACGATCGTGCCACAACTCGTGCACTTGGTGCTGCCGTCCCTCTGCTGCACCATGAGCGAGCCGCAGGTCGGGCAGGCCTCGGGGACGGGCCGCTGGCCCACGGTGAAGTCGCAGTCCGGGTACCGGTTGCAGCCGTAGAACAGGCTTCGCCGCTTGCCCCGACGTGCCCGCTTCACGACGAGGTCGCCCTGGCCGCACTTCGGGCATTTCACCCCGGTCTTCTGCTCCTCCTTCTTGATGTACTTGCACTCGGGGTAGCCGGTGCATCCGATGAAAGGCCCGAACCTCCCCGACTTCTTCGCCAGAGGGCGGCCGCATTCGGGGCAGGTCTCCTCGAGGATCTCGGGCTCCTTGCGCTCCTGCCCGTCGAGGTTGCGGATGTAGCTGCAGTCGGGCCAGTTGCTACACCCGATGAACTTCCCGTACCGGCCCAGCTTGATCACGAGCTGGCCGGGCTCCCGGCCCTCCTGGGGACATAGCGGACAGCGCTCGTCCAGGACCTCCTCGAATCGCTGGATCTCCTCCTCGTTCTTCTCCAGCAGCCGCTCGAACGGCCCGTAGAACTCGTCGAGGACCTGCACCCACCCCATCGCGCCCTCGGCGATCTGGTCAAGGTCCTCCTCCAGCTTCGCGGTGAAGTTCACGTCGACCACGTCGGGGAAGAACTCGATCAGCAGATCGGTCACCACCTCGCCGACGTCCTCGGGGAAGAACCGCTTGTCCTCCAGGCGGACGTACCCGCGGTCCTGGAGCGTCCAGATGATGGACGCGTACGTCGAGGGGCGCCCGATACCCAGCTCCTCCAGGGCTTTCACCAACGAGGCCTCGGTGAACCGGGGGGGCGGCTGCGTGAAGTGCTGTTCCGGCAGGACCTCCAGGAGCCGGAGCACCTGCTGGGCCGAGAGGCGGGGGAGCGCAGATTCCGCGTCCTCGTCGGCGGCGTCGTCGCGGCCCTCGAAGTACACACGACGGAACCCATCGAACTTCATGGCCTGGCCGGTGGCCCGAAGCAGGTACCGGTCGTCTGCCGCCGTGGCCTCGACGTCCACCGAGACCTGGTCGAACCGGGCCTCGGCCATCTGCGAGGCAACCGTCCGCTGCCAGATCAGGCGGTACAGCGCGAGCTGGCCCCTGTCCAGCGCTCCTGCCACCCGGTCTGGGGAGCGCATGGCCGACGTGGGCCGGATGGCCTCGTGGGCCTCCTGCGCTCCTCGCTGCTTGGTCTTGTACCGGCGGGGCTGCTTCAGGGCGTAGGACGCCCCGAACTCCGTCCGGACGACTTCCGCGATCTCCCGGAGGGCCGCCTCGGCGATGGTCTTCGAGTCGGTCCGCATGTACGTGATCAGGCCCACCCGTCCCTCGCCGGGGAGGTCGATGCCCTCGTACAGCTGCTGGGCGACGCGCATGGTCCTTCGCGCTCCGAACCCCAGCTTCCGGGCAGCCTCTTGCTGAAGGGTTGAGGTGGTGAAGGGAGCCGCGGGGGTCCGCTTGATCTCCTTCTCCCTAACCTCCAACACCCGGTAGCCGGCCTCCCGAAGCCGCTCCGCGTGACCCGCGGCGTCCGCCTCGGTGGAGAGGGTGATGCCCTTCTTGTCGGGCGACACCGCCAGCTTGCCTTGGGGGACCTCGATCAGCCGGGCCAGGAAGGGCACCTCCTCGTCCTGGGGAGTAACGCGGACGTCAACGCTCCAGTACTCGACCGGAACGAAGGCCTGGATGTCTCGCTCCCGATCCACGATGAGCCGGAGGGCCACCGATTGAACCCGGCCGGCCGACAGCCCCGGGCGGACCTTCTTCCAAAGGACCGGCGAGAGCCGGTAGCCCACCAGCCGGTCCAGGATCCGCCGGGCCTGCTGGGCCTCGACGAGCCGGAGGTCGATGGCCCGGGGGTGCTGGAAGGCGTCCAGGATGGCATCCCGGGTGATCTCGGTGAACGTGACCCGCTTGGCCGTGGCCGGCTCCACCTTCAGGACCTCGGCCACGTGGTAGGCGATGGCCTCGCCCTCCCGGTCGAAGTCCGTGGCCAGCACCAGCTCCTCGGCCTTCTTGTGGGCGGAGCGGAGGGCCCGGACGGCCTTCTCCGAGGCCTCCGGGATCACGTACTCGGGCTCGAACTCCCGGTCGGTATCGACGCCCAGCTTGCTCTTGGGCAGGTCACGGATGTGCCCGTAGGAGGCACGCACCGTGTAGTCGGGGCCGAGGTATCGCTCCAGGGTCTTCGCCTTGGTGGGCGATTCCACGACCACCAGCGTCTTTGCCATGCGTCAATCGCTTCCATTCGTCTGATGGGGGGCGGGAGGCCCGGGCGGCGGAGGCCGCATCCGGGCGCAGGGTACCAGCCCCCGCCGTCGTCCCGGGGATTATGGCTCCGGGGCCGCGGGCCAGAGACGGGGCGGTCCGGCCCCTTCAAACACGGTGATACCCTCGGTTCATTCCCTCTCCCCCGGAGTCGGCGCGTGCTCGGGATCCTCAGCAGGTTCATCACGGACGAGGTCGCACAGTACGGCTACCTCGCGATCTTCGTCCTCATGGTGCTGGAATCCGCGTGTATCCCCATCCCCAGCGAGGTCACCATGCTGTTCGGAGGGGCCCTGGTGAGCGCCCCGTTCCTGGCCCCCGAGCATCAGCTCGACCTGGTGGCGGTGGGCCTGGTGGGGGCAGTGGCCAACCTGGTGGGGTCGTGGTTGGCCTACTGGGTGGGGTACGTGGGGGGGCGGCCCCTCATCGACCGGTGGGGCCGATACCTCTTGCTCCGGCCCCACGAGATCGACCGGGCCCACGACTGGTTCGAGCGGTACGGGCACGAAGCGGTGTTCTTCGGGCGGCTCCTCCCGGTGGTCAGGACGTTCATCAGCCTGCCGGCGGGGGTGGCCAGGATGAGCTTCTGGAAGTTCAGCCTGTACACCCTGCTGGGGTGCCTGCCCTGGACCTTCGGGCTGGCGTTCCTCGGCTACAAGCTGGGGGAGCGGTGGGAGCAGGTGGAGCGGTTCATCCAGCCCTTCTCCTGGCTGATCGCCGCGGCGGTGGTCGGAACGGTGGGCTGGTGGGTGTGGCGAAGGGTCCGCGACCTCCGGGCCCACCCGGTGCCCGCGGCGGACGACCCCGCGGCGGACGACCCCGATCCTTCCAAGGAAGAGGACACCCTGGCCCGCTGAGGTCCGGAGCCGAGCCCGCGGACCCCGACCGCGCCGGCCTCGGGTCGCCTACAGCCCGATCTCGGAGGCCACGGACTGGAGGCCCTCGATCCCCACGGCGACGAACTCGTCGAGCGGAAGCCCGATCGACGCCTCCACCGACGTGACCTCGTCCCGATTCACGCCGGGGGCGAAGGCCTTCTCCTTCAGCTTCTTCCTCACCGAGGACACCTTCATTCCTGTCGCTTTCTCCGGGCGGACCAGGGCCGCCGCCACCAAGAGGCCGGCCACCGCGTCGGCGTGCACCACCGTCTTCGACATCAGGTCGGTCCGGTACCGCTCGTGGGCGTGGGCCAGCACGCCGTTCACGACGCGCTCGTCCACGCCTGCCTCGCGCAGCCACTCGGCTGCCAGGTGAGCGTGGCGCTCCGGGTCGTCCTGGGTCTGGTCCTGGTCGAGGTCGTGGAACAGCCCGGTCAGCGCCCACAGGTCCTCGTCCTCCCCGAACCGCCGGGCCAGGGCCCGCATCACCCCTTCGACCGAGATCAGGTGGCGGACCGTGGTCTCCTT
>JBOGVG010000015.1:0-8648 GCA_050692435.1 Actinomycetota bacterium | reverse complement strand
TCCGAGGATGGGGAGCTGCTACGGCACCTCACCCTGGATCCGACGAGGGACTACCAGCCCCAGGGCCGAGGTGAAGGTGTCTACGATGTCTCGAGACATCCGTCCACGATGTCCTGCGACATCACATTGAGCCGGAGGAGGGATTCGAACCCTCGACCTACCACTTACGAGGCGGTTGCTCTGCCAGGCTGAGCTACTCCGGCGGCGTGGCCGAGTCTACCCAATGGTCCGTTGGCCAACCCGCGGGATAATGCGAGGGCATGCCAACCGCGAACGCATCTCGCACGTCGCCGGGCGTCTCTCGGGTCATGGTGGCCACCGACCGCTCCGAGACCGCCGACCGCGCGGTGGGGTGGGCCGCCGCGCTCGCCGACCGGTACGCCGCCGAGCTGTTCCTGGTCCAGATCGTCGTCCCCACCAGTCCCGCCGCGACCGAGTACGGGGCGGCCGAGGGGACTCGGGCAGGAGCCGCGGCCGACGAGCTCCAGAACCTCGCGTTCGAGCTGGCCGGGGAGCGGGCCCGGTCCCAGGTGCTCGTGGACGACGACCCGGCCATGGCCATCGTCCGAGCGTCGGAGGAGGAGCGGGCCGACGTCCTCGTCGTCGGCAACGCCGGTATGGCTGGTCGGAAGGAGTTCCTGCTCGGCAACGTCCCCAACCGGATCTCGCACAACGCAACCTGCACGGTCATCATCGTCAACACCTTCTCGCCCGACGGCGTGACGGCGGAGCTCGTTCGGACCACCCGGGTCATCCGCGAGGGCGAAGTCCCCGAGACGGAGCCCCGCCTCGCGGCGCGAGGCGCGCGCATCGCGGCCGTGATGACGAAGCACGGGGTGAAGGCCCTGTTCGGCAAGGCGGACGAGGAGAGAACCACCGGCCGTCGCAAGCAGGCCAAGCACCTCCGCTCCGCCCTGGAGGAGCTGGGTCCGACGTTCGCCAAGCTCGGCCAGGTGCTCTCGACCCGTCCCGACCTCCTTCCCCCGGAGTTCATCGAGGAGCTCGCGACGCTCCAGGACAACGTGCCGCCGCTCACCGAAGAGGAAGTGGTTCACGTGATG
The DNA here is from genome assembly GCA_050692435.1 of Actinomycetota bacterium. Taxonomy (GTDB): domain Bacteria; phylum Actinomycetota; class UBA4738; order UBA4738; family HRBIN12; genus AC-69. The sequence continues at coordinate 7,587 of JBOGVG010000015.1, read as the reverse complement.
GAGCAAGAGCTCGGCGTGCCTTGGGAGGACGTGTTCGAATCCATCGAGCCTCGGCCCATGGCCGCCGGGACGATCGCCCAGGTCCACCGGGCCACGCTGACGGGCGGCGAGCGCGTGGTCGCCAAGGTCCAGCGCCCCACGGCCCGGGAGGAGATCGAGCAGGACCTCGCGCTCCTCGAACTGTTCGCGGAGAAGGTCTCCGTCCGACCAGGCCTGAAGCAGGTGATCGACATGGGCGCGGTATTCGAGCATCTGTCCTCGTCGCTCCACCGCGAGCTCGACTTCCGCCAGGAGGCCTCGAACATCGAGCGGATGAGCCACGTCCTCCAGCACTACCCGCGCCTGGCGGTGCCGGGCGTCCACGACGACCTGTCGACCTCGCGCCTACTGGTGATGGAGGAGATCCAAGGCGGACCGATCTCGAAGGCGCCGGAGGGACCGGAGCGGAAGGAGGCGGCTCGCCAGCTGCTCGAGAGCTACTACAAGCAGATCCTCGTGGACGGGTTCTTCCACGCCGACCCGCATCCGGGGAACCTCATGTGGTGGGACGACCGCATCTACTTCCTGGACTTCGGCATGGTGGGCGAGGTCGGCGCCGACATGCGCGAGGATTTGATGCTCCTGTTGATGGCGTTCTGGCAGGAGGACGTGGGGTTCCTCACCGACGTCACGCTGATGCTGGCCGGGGCCATCGACCGGAGCGATCTCGACGCGGACAGGTTCAGCTCGGAGATCGGCGAGCTGATGGCGAAGTACCGCACGGCCTCCCTGTCCGACATCCGCCTCGGCTCCATCCTCCAGGAGATGACCGAGATCGCCATACGTCACGACGTGCCGCTGCCGGCGTCGCTCGCGTTGACCGGCAAGGCGCTCGCGCAGATGCAGCTTGCTACCGCGGAGCTGGACCCGGACCTGGACCCGTTCGACGTGGCCGGGAAGTTCCTGATGCGGCAGGTGCTCTCGGGAATGGGGTCGAAGCTGGACCCGAAAGCTCTCTTCTACCAGTCGCAGCGGATCAAGGTCCGGTTCCTGCGGATCGTGGAGGCCGTGGAGCGGCTGATCGGGGCGAGGCCCGGGCAGAAGCTCGAGGTGAACTTCCGAGCGGCGTCGCTGGAGAACACGATCCGGCGGGCCGGGCGGCGATTGGCCCTGGGACTCACCGCGGGAGCCGCGGTGCTCGCCACCGGCCTCACCGTGGCCGCGGAGCGCGTCTCCGACTGGATCCCGGTCGGGTTCGGCGCCCTCGCCGGGCTGCTCACGGTGGGCCTGATCGTGGACCTGCTCCGCCGGAACTAAACCCGGGCTGGTCTCCCGGCCCAGCCGGCGAGATCTCGGAACCCGTCCCCTTCATCGCGGTCGGCTGGGCAGGCTTCGGTTTCGTCTCGCCCCTTCGGATCGACCGGACCACGGCTCGCTCCAGGACGAAGGCCAGGACGCCCATGGCAAGCCCCACCGCCCACCGCTCCACGCGTCGGAACACGCTCTTCGGCCGGGTCATGGCAGCACGCGGAAGACGTCGACCGGATCCTTCCGCCCCTTCACCGGGCGCGGCCCGATCGGCTCGGCCGCGATGCTCGGGGCCGCCGCCACCGTGGACGCCGAGGCGACGATCTCGCCGCCCTCGGCCTCGCTCTGGAGCCGTTGCGCAATGTTCACGGCGTCGCCAACGACCGTGTACTCGAGCCGGCCGCCGCCGCCGACGGTCCCGGCCACAACGGTGCCGGTGTTCACTCCGATCCCCATGCCAAGCTCGCTCAGCGTCTCGGTCCACCCGTCCCGGTTGAGCTCCGCCTGCCGGGCCTGCATGGCCATGGCGCACCGGAGGGCCCGCTCGGCGTGATCAGGCGCGGGGTCCGGGACGCCGAACACGGCCATCACCGCGTCGCCGGCGAACTTGTCGAGCATGCCGCCGTGCGCCACGACGATCTCCGCCATGGCCGAGAGATGGCGGGCCAGGATGTCGGCGATCTCCCGAGCCGACAGCTGCTCGGCGAGAGCGGAGAAGCCGCGGATGTCGGAGAACAGGACGGTGGCCTCGGCCTCCTGTTGCTCGGCGGCCGCCCCGCCGGCAGCCAGTTTCGCCGCGAACTGCTGGGGAACGAAGGAACGGAGGGTGCGGGCCGAGGACTCCTTCTCCACGACGGCCGCGTGCAGTCGCTTCATCTCGTCGACGGCGGCGCTCCCCCCGCCCTCGGCCAACGCGGCGAGCCTCCGGAACAGGGCGGTGACCCGGCGGTCCACCGCCTCCTGGGTGGTACCGAGGGCCTCGGCCATCTCCGCATAGCCGTGACCCTTGGCCATGAGGTCGAGGACCTCTCGGTCCTCCTCGGTCTCTCGGCGGCCGGACAGGCGCTCCGCGATCAAAGGATCCACGACCGACCCGCCCGCGGCGACCTCGCGGATGGCTCGAACCAGCTCGTCGCCCTGGGCGATCCGGTCCTTGAGCAGGTAGGCCAGGCCACTCTGGCCCTTGCCCAGGAGCGCGATGGCGTATGCCTCGTCGTCGTGGGAGGAGAGGACCACAACGCCGATCCCGGGGTGCCGCGAGCGAAGGTCGTGCGCGCAGTCGATCCCCTCGAGCTGGAAGTTTGGGGGCATCTTGATGTCGGTGACCACGACGTCGGGGCGGTGCTCCTCTGCCGCGACAAGCAGGGCGGGCGCGTCGGCGGCGACGCCAACCACCTCGATGTCCTGATGCGAGTCGAGGAGGGCCCGGACCCCCTCACGGACCAGCACGTTGTCCTCGCCCAGGACGACCCGGATGCTCATCCCTCTCATCCCTCCAACGACGTCTCGGGCGCGTGTACCATCCGCCCATGGTGCGCGTGGTCTTCGCGGAGGATAACTATCTCGTCCGCGAGGGGACGGCCGCCCTGCTCACGACCTCGGACCAGATCCAGCTCGTGGCCACCGTCGCGAGCCGGGACGAGCTGTTGGCGGCGGTGGAACAGCACACGCCCGAGGCCGTCCTTACCGACATCCGCATGCCGCCCACGAACACCACGGAGGGGATCGACGCGGCCCGAAGGATCCGGGCCGGGCATCCCGAGATCGGCGTGGTCGTGCTCTCCCAGTATGCCGAGGAGGACTACGCCTACGAGCTCCTGAAGGACGGCGCCGCCGGCCTCGGGTACCTGCTCAAGGAACGGGTCGCCGATCTCGACGAACTGGTCCGAGCCATCACCGAGGTGGCGAAGGGCGGCTCGGTGCTCGACCCCAAGGTGGTCGAGGCCCTCGTCGCACGGAAGGACCGCATGGTCCACTCGCCGCTCGCGCAGCTCACCGAGCGGGAGCGGGAGGTCCTGGGGCACATGGCCCAGGGGAAGAACAACGCCGCTATCGCCAAGTCCTTGTTCCTCACGGAGCGCGCCGTCGAAAAGCACATCAACTCCCTGTTCCACAAGCTCGGTCTCACCGAGGAGACCGACGTCCACCGCCGGGTGATGGCCGTTCTCGCGTTCTTCCGCGAGACGGAGCACCCCGCCGCGGGCTGACCGGGGAGCCCGACCGGACACGGTCACTGTGCGACCCGGGTGTCCACGATGAATACGGAGCACGGGGCGTGGCGCACGACCATGGTCGGCACACTCTCGCGCACCCGCCACCTCGGGCCGTGCACACCTCGGTTCCCGACCACGATCGTGTCCACGCGCTCCTCCGCGGCCACGTCGCAGATCCGCCCGGCCGGGTCGCCGGGCTCGCTCCAACTCCGGATCCGGAGCGCGGGGAACCGTTCGGTCATCCGGGCCAGGTAGCGTTCCGGGTCCGGCGGCTTGCGGGGGTCGGCCGCGTCGCGCATCGCGGGGTCGGATCGGACGTACAGGACCAGCAACTCGGCATCGTGGGTGCGGGCCAGGTCGGCCGCGGCGTCGATGGCGACATCCGCGGAGGCAGACGTGTCCGTCCCCACCAGAATCTTCCGGATCATCGGGACCTCCTCTCGCTCACACCCCGACGGTAGGCCGCGGGTCGGCCCGTTCCCATCCGGTGGCCACCACGGTTCGGAGAGAGAGCCGCCCAACGAGGTGGTGGTGCCTGCACCCCCGCCGGGGTGGTGGAGTTCCACCCGACCGTTCGGCCGGCACCCTTCCCCCGGCAGGGCCGGGAGGCCCAGAATCGAGGCATGGCGATGAGTGAGAGGAGGGCTACCCGGCTGGCGTGGGCCGTGTGGGCCCTTCAGAACGCGGCGAAGTACGCGAACGCGACTCGGGCGACGGTCCGGCTCTCGGCGGGTGACGAGGGCCTCAGGTTCGAGGTCTCCGATGACGGCGTCGGGTTCGAACCCTCGGCCAAAGCGTACGGCACCGGCCTTCAAGGAATGGCCGACCGGCTCGACGCCATCGGTGGCAACCTTCAGATCCGGAGCGCCCCGAACCGAGACACCACAGTCACCGGCCGCGTGCCGGTGACGGTCGGGGTGGACGGGCGATGAGTCGAGGAGTCCGCTCCCGAGCACCCTGGATCCTGTGGGGCGCGACGCTCGCGCTGCTCGTCGCCACGATGGTCCTCACCGTCCGCAATGGCAGCTTCTCCGAGGACGCCGCGTTCATTCCCATTGCGGTCGTCGTCCTGACCGGGTACGCGACGGTTGGAGCGGTGATCGCGTCCCGGTTCCCGCGCAACCCCGTCGGGTGGCTCTTCATGCTCGTGGGGATGGCGTTCCTGATCAATGGGTTCGCCTCCGAGTACGTCACGTACACGTTCGAGACCTCCCCCGGATCGCTGCCGTTCGGGCGGGCCGCCGCGCTCGTGGCCGATACCGCCATCTTCTTCGCCATCGTGCCGATCCCCCTGCTGTTCCTGCTCTTCCCCACGGGGACGCTTCCCTCACCTCGGTGGCGACCGGTCGCTTGGGCCTTGCTGGGGTTCGCCACCCTTGGGCTCGTGGCCGACGGGGTGAGGACCCGGCTGCTCGATGTGGGCAGCGTCAGCATCCCGAACCCCCTCGCGATCGAGGGCCTCCAGAGCTTCCTCGGTCCGGCGCTCACGGTCGCCGCGTTCGGAACGATCGGCGCCACGCTCGCCTCGGCGGCCGCCCTCTTCGTCCGGTTCCGACGGGCCCGGGGGGAAGAGCGGCAACAGATCCGGTGGGTGGCCTACGGGACAGCGATCGCCGTGTTCTTCTTCCTCGCCCTCCTCGTCACGGGGATCGGCCTCGGCGAGACCTCTCCCTGGAACGCAATCTCCTTCTACCTGTTCTTCCTGACGGTCGGGCTCGGCATCCCGCTCGCGGCGGCCGTGGCGATGTTCCGGTACCGCCTGTACGACCTGGACATCGTGATCAAGAAGACGGTCGTCGCCGGCGTCCTCGCGACCTTCATCGCGCTCGTCTACCTCGGCGTCGTGATCGCCGTGCCCCTCGCCTTCCGGGGGACCGCCGGGACCACGGCGGACCTCTTCTCGCTGGCCGCGGCGGTCATCGTGGCCCTCGCGTTCAACCCGGTCCGCCGGGCCGGCCGGCGCCTGGCGGACCGGCTGGTCTACGGGGAGCGCGCCACCCCCTACGAGGTTCTCTCCGAGTTCTCCGAGCGCGCGGCCGAGACGTACTCGACGGACGACGTCCTGCCCCGGATGGCGCAGATCGTGGCCACAGGGACCGGGGCAACGGAGGCCGCCATCTGGCTCCGTGTAGGGTCCGAGCTGCGTCCCGCCGCCTGCTGGCCCGACGGCGCCCGGGCCGGGAACCCAGTCCGGATGCGAGGCGAGGAGGTCCCCGACCTCGGGCCGCAGACCTCGGCCTTCCCCGTCCGCCACCAGGGCGAGCTCCTGGGCGCCGTCTCGATCACGATGCCCGCGAACGATCCGATGAACCCGTCCAAGGAGGCGCTGGTCCGGGACCTCGCCTCCCAGGCCGGCCTGGTGCTTCGCAACGTGCGTCTGATCGAGGAGCTGCGAGCGTCGCGCCAGCGCATCGTGGCGGCGCAGGACCAGGAGCGCCGCCGGATCGAACGCGACATCCACGACGGGGCGCAGCAGCAGCTGGTGGCGCTCGCGGTGAAGCTGCGGCTACTGGAACAGCTGACGCGGAAGGACCCGGGCCGGGCCGCGGCGATGGCGGCCGCGCTCCAGACCGAGGCAAACGACGCGATGCAGAACCTCCGGGACCTGGCCCGGGGCATCTTTCCGCCCCTGCTGTCCGACAAGGGTCTCGTCGCCGCGCTCGAGGGCCAGGCCCGGAAGGCGAACGTGCCGGTCGAGATCGATGGCCACGGCGTCGGGAGGTACCCGCAGGACGTGGAGACCACGGTCTACTTCTGCGTGCTCGAGGCGCTTCAGAACGTGGCCAAGTACGCGAGGGCATCGCGGGTGTCGGTGCGGCTGGCGGCGGAGAATGGGCAGCTGCGGTTCGACGTGACCGACGACGGCGTGGGGTTCGACCCGCGGGCCGAGACGAGCGGCACCGGGCTCCAGAGCATTGCGGACCGCGTCGAGGCGATCGGCGGGACGGTCGAGATCCGATCGGAACCGGGACACGGCACGACGATCCGGGGTCGCGGTCTCGCGCGTGAGGGTGTCCGTCCGGGCCCCGCCGCGGAATGAACCGGGCCAGATCCGGGAATGCCGGCAAGGACGATCCACCGAGGAGGAAGCGATGGGACGACGGCACGTCCTGATGGCTGTGGCCGCACTGATCGTCACCGGCTGTACCGGGGAGGGGGATGAGGCGGGCCGTCCCGGGACCCCCACGGTTCGGCCCGTGGAGGTCACGGCCACCGAGTACTCGTTCGACGTCCCCGCGCAGGTCCCCGGGGGCGTCGTCTCGATGCGCCTCAGCAACACCGGCAGCCTGCCCCACGAGTTCGCCTTCGGCCGGATCGACGAGGGGAGGACCGAGGCGGACGTGAAGGCGGTGATCGAGTCTGGTCGGGAACCCCCGGGGTGGTTCGAGGATGTGGCCGGCGTGCCGGGCCTTTCGCCGGGCGAGTCCATCACCGTCACCCGAACGCTCGAGCCGGGCACCTACGTGTTCATGTGCTTCTTTCCCGACCCGGAAGGGACGCCCCACGCCGCCCTCGGGATGTACGAGGTGTTCACCATCTCGGGAGACAGCGGCGCGGCGCTCCCCCAGCCGGACGCCGTCATCGCTGCCACCGAGGACGCGTTGGAGATCTCGGCCCTGTCCGCCGGAACGCAGGTCATCGAGTTTCGAAACGAGGGGACCGAGCCCCACGAGCTGATCCTGGTCGCGTTCGAGCCCGGGGAGACCGTCAGGGATGTTGAGACGTGGATCGAGAGCGGTTATCCGGGCGAGCCGCCCGCAACGTTCGTCGGCGGGATGCAGACCATACCGGCGGGATCCTCGGTGTTCCTCACCGTCGATCTCGACCCCGGCGTCGAGTACACCGCCCTCGACTTCACCGGCCGGCACAGGGAGACGTTCACGGCCACTTAGCCGGTGGCGGCGGCCCAGGCCGCTTCCAGCCGCTCGGGCTCGAACACGGCCTTGGGGATGTAGGCGGCGGCGCCGCACTCGGCGGCCCGAGGCGCGTACTCCTCTTCCTCGTACGTCGAGAGGAGAAGGACCACGACTCGGTTCTTGGAGTCCTCCAGGATCTTCCTGGTGGCATCCAGCCCGTTGATCCCGGG
>JBOGVG010000014.1:0-9052 GCA_050692435.1 Actinomycetota bacterium | reverse complement strand
AGCTGGTGGTGTCCTGCGGAGACCTCCCGTTCGACTACCTCGAGTACATCGTGACCATGCTCTCCGTTCCGCTCCTGTACGTGCCGGGCAACCACGACCCGGACCTTCGCGCACACCAGGAGCCGGTGTCGCCACTCTGGCCCGTGCTGGGCAGGCTCCGTGAGTCGCCCGGGCCCGCCGGCTGCACGAACGTCGACGGCGAGATCGTCGACGTCGTGGGACTGAGGATCGCCGGTCTCGGCGGCTCGGCTCGCTACAGCGGGGGCCCCAACCAGTACACGGAGTCGCAGATGCGGCGGAGGGTAGCCCGCCTGCGAAGGCGGGCCACCCTCCGCCGGTTCCGTGACGGCCGCGGGATCGACGTCTTCGTCTCGCACGCGCCTCCGCTCGGCGTGGGGGACGACGACGATCCCGCACACCGCGGATTCGCCTCCTTCCTCGGGCTCATCGAGCGCCTCCACCCCAAGCTCCTCGTCCACGGGCACATCCACCCCTACGGGCAGACGCTGCCCGATCGCACGCTCGGTGGGACCCGCATCGTGAACGCCATCCCCTACAGACTCCTCGAGATCGAACCGTGACCGACCGGGGGCCGTTCTCGGGCTCAACGTTCGGGCGGGCCCGCCGCCGCGAGGCTTACCAGCGGCTCGCGGCCGTGGTGCGTCGCCGCAAGCTCCAGCCGCTCCTCCCCCTCGACGAGGTGAGCCGGCGGCTCCGGGTCTTCGAGCAACGGTACGGGGGGATCCGTCCGATCCCGGTGGCGAGGATCGTAGGGACGATCAGCCGGGGCGGCGACTTCGACCGCGACTTTCTCCCTCGCCGCTCCGAGATCGAGCAACGGTGGCGCAAGGTCGAGCAAACGTACTCGGAGGGGGACTTCCCGCCGATCTCCGTCTACGAGCTCGACGGCTCGTACTTCGTCGTCGACGGCCACCACCGGGTCGCGGTGGCGAAGCAGCTCGGCACGGAGTTCATCGACGCCGAGATCACCCACCTCCGCAGCCACTGGAAGCTCCCGGAGGGCGCCGACATCGGCCGGATCATCATGGCCGAGCAGCAGCGACGGTTCATGGAGGAGAGCGGCCTCGACCGGGCCAGGCCGGATGCCCGGATCGAGTTCACCAGGCCCCAGGGCTACATCGAGCTCCTCGAAGCCATCAAGATCCACGGCTACCACCTCTTGATGGAGCGGGGCGAGATCCTGTCTCCGGAGGACATCGCCGGCGATTGGTACGATCGCGTCTACCTCCCCACGGTGGAAGCCATCCGCCGTGAGGGTCTCGGCGAGCACTGGCCGCGGGCCACCGACGCCGACCTGTTCCTGTGGGTGAGCCAGCGCCGGCGAGAGCTGTTCCCCGAGCGCGGCGGCATGGACATCGACGAGGCCGTCCGGGCCAGCAAGGACACCGGGCGGAAAGGGGACGTGAAGTCTCGGATGGAAGCGGTGAGGTCTCGCCTTCCTCACAGGCCGCCGAGGGGTGGGCGAGGGGGGAGTTGAACCCCCACCCGGTTGCCCGGACAGGATCCTGAATCCTGCGCGTCTGCCAATTCCGCCACTCGCCCCTGGCAGCAGCAGATGCTAGCAGTGCCCGAGCCTGCCGAGCCGTACCCGATTCAGTTCCCGTACTGCTTCGTCTCCAGGCGCTCGAGCAGGAGCGCATGAGCCGTGGCCTCCGCCACCTGCCGGTGCCTCGTCCCCGTCGGCACGACGACCTGCCCCCATGTGCACCTCCGCCGCTCGGTTGCCGAGGCGCGGTTTCGTGGTGGGCCCACGGATATAATCCACGGGAATCCCGCTCTAGCTGCGAGAACGCCACCACATCGTGCCGATCCTCCGCGATTTCGAGCGTCGCCTCGGGAACATGGTCGAGGGCTTCTTCGCGACGACGTTCCGGAGCGGCCTCCAGCCCGTCGAGCTGGCCAAGCGCTTGCTGAAGGAGATGGACGACGGCAAGACGGTTGGGGTGAACGAGGTGTGGGCCCCGAACCACTTCGTGTTCTCGGTCTCCCCCGGGGACGCCGAGCGATTCGAGCAGGCCGAGCAGGCCCTCGTCAGCGAGCTGAAGCAGGTGGTCCGCGATGCGGCAGCGGAACGGGGGTGGGGGCTGGTGGGGCCGCCCGAGGTCGAGTTCCGCACCGATGAGTCGCTCGGGATGGGCAGGTTCTCCTGCGAGGCCACGCTGGTCGAGGGCGAGCCCGAGCCGCTGCCCCCGGCGCCTGAGGCATCCCTCGTGTTGATGGAGGGGGGCCGTCCGGCCACCACGTACCGGCTGCACACCGGAACCGTGACCATCGGGCGGCTGCCGGAGTGCGACGTCGTCGTGGAGGACGCCGGGGCGTCCCGGCGCCACGCCCGGATCAGCCTGGAGGACGGCGATCACGTGCTGACCGACCTGGGCTCCACGAACGGGACGCTCGTGAACGACCAGATGGTGCGGGAACACGTCTTGGCCGACGGGGACCGGATCACGATCGGCTCGACGGTCCTGGAGTTCCGGAGGAGCTGAGTGTCCCCCTTCATCCTCTCGGTCCTGAAGTACTCGCTCCTGGTCCTTCTGTACTTCTTCATCTACCGGGCCGTGAAGTCGGTGGCGACGGACGTGGCGGGCCGAAGGCCGTCGCGCACCGCCGAGACCCGTGCGCAGCGGCAAAAGCCAGCCCGGGCCTCGCGTGGCAGGACACCCTCCGCGGTGGTGGTCCACGGCCCCGACGGAACCAAGGTCGGATCGTTTCGGCTGTCGGACCCGCTGAACGTGGGGCGAAGCGAGGCGTGCGCCATCCGGCTCGACGACACGTACGTGTCGCAGATGCACGCCCGGCTGTACGGGAAGAACGGGGTGTGGTTCGTGGAGGACCTCGGTTCGACCAATGGGACGTACGTGAACGACCGGCGGGTGGCTTCCCCCGTCGAGGTGCATGCGGGTGACGTCGTCCGGGTGGGCAAGACGGTTCTGGAGCTCCGACGGTGAAGGTCATCGCCGCCGCCGCGACCGACATCGGTCTGGTCCGGGAGGGGAACGAGGATTCCTACCTGGTCGATGAGCCCTTGTTCGCCGTGGCCGACGGCATGGGCGGGCATCGCGGCGGCGAGGTGGCCTCGCAGCTCGCGCTGGAGACCGTGGAGAAGCTGTTCCGGAAAGGGGAGGGCGACCTGGCCGAGCAGGTGCAGGAAGCGAACCGCGCGGTGTTCGAGCGTTCGGTCGAGGACCGCCAGGTCGCCGGCATGGGCACCACCCTCACCGCGGCGCTGGTGGAGGGGGACCGGATCCGATTGGCCCACGTGGGCGACTCCCGCGCCTACCTCCTTCGCGACGGCGAGCTGCGGCGGCTCACCGAGGATCACACGCTGGTCCATCGGATGGTGGCCGAGGGCGAGATCAGCGAGACGGAGGCGGAGGCCCACCCGCAGCGGAGCGTCCTGACCCGGGCGCTCGGTGTGGACATGTTCGTCGACGTCGACGACGACGTAGTACAGGTGCGCTCGGGCGACCGCCTGCTCCTTTGCACCGACGGGCTCACGGGCATGGTGTCCGAGGACGAGATCAGGGAGATGCTCCAGGACGTCGCCGACCCGGCCGAAGCCGCCGAGCGACTCGTGCGCTCGGCCAACGAAGGGGGTGGCGTGGACAACATCACCGTCGTCATCCTCGACTTCTCCGACGACGGGCGGGCACAGGACAGGCTGGCGCCCGTGGCGCCGGCGGAGAAGCCGGCGAAGGCACCTCGCCGGCGGGCCTTCCCCTGGAAGCGGATGGCGATCTGGGTGGGGGCGGCCGTCACGGTGATCGTCCTCGGGCTGGTGGGCCTGCGAGCGTACCTGGACACGCAGTGGTACGTCGGCGTGTCCGAGGGCAACGTGGCGATCTTCCGGGGGATCCCCGCCGAGGTCGCCGGGTTCCGGCTCCACCACGTGGTCGTGGAAACCACCATCCCGGCCGAGGTGGCCGAGTCCTTTGGCCGCGACCTCGACCAGGGCATCACCGCCGACGACCGGGAGGCCGCGAACGCCATCGTCGAGCAGATCCGAAATGACGTGGAAGCCGCGCAGCGAAACGGCCCCGGCCCGTGAGCCGGACCGCCCCCTCCGACGCGGGGCCGCGCCAGGGCACGGCCCTGGCCCTCACGATCCTGGCTCTCGTGCTGTCGGTCGCCGCCTACACCTTGGTCGGCATGGGCAAGAGGGGGCACGTCCCGGTCAACCTCGCGCTGTACGGAACGGTCTTCGGGGCCGGCTACATCGCGGCTCACCTGGTGATCCGGCGGTTCGCCCCCCTCGCCGACCCCGCGCTGTTCCCCACGGCGGCCGTGCTGACCGGGGTGGGGTTCTCGATCATCTTCCGGCTGTCCGGCGGCCTCGCCGCCGAGCAGGCCACGTGGGTCGTGGTCGGCCTGCTGGCTTTCGGCGCGACGATCGTCCTGGTGCGGGACCACCGCCAGCTCGACGCCTACACCTACACGATCGGCCTGCTGGGCCTGGCGCTCCTGCTCCTCCCGGTCGTTCCCGGGATCGGGAGGACCATCAACGGCGCCCAACTGTGGGTGCGGATCGGGCAGCTCAGCTTCCAACCCTCTGAGCTCGGCAAGGTCCTGATCGTGGTGTTCCTGGCCTCGTACCTGAATGCGAAGCGCGAGCTCCTGGCCATCGCCACCGGTCGCCTGGGGCCCCTCCGGCTGCCGCCGGCCAAGCACCTCGGCCCGGTACTGGTGGCGTGGGGGATGTCGCTGCTCGTCCTGTTCGTGGAGAAGGACCTGGGGGCCTCGCTCCTATACTTCGCCATCTTCGTGGTGATGCTGTGGGTGGCCACCGGGCGGACCGCCTACGTCGTGTTCGGTGCGCTGTTGTTCGCGGCGGGCGCGGCGATGGGGTACGCGGCCTTCGCCCACGTCCAGGACCGGATCGACATCTGGCTCCACGCGCTCGATCCGAACAAGGTCTTCGACTTCGGGTACGGCCAGCTCGCGCAGGCGCAGTTTGGTATGGCCACGGGCGGGGTGGTGGGCGCCGGCCTGGGCCGAGGGTCACCGGGCCTCATCCCCTACGCGCCGACGGACTTCATCTTCGCCGCGATCGGCGAGGAGCTCGGCTTGTTCGGGACGGCCGCGGTGCTCCTGCTGTACGTGGTTCTGGTGGGCAAGGGGCTGAAGGTAGCCGTGGACAGCCCCGACGGGTTCGGACGGCTGCTCGCCGCGGGCCTGGCCACGATGATCGGACTCCAGGCCTTCGTGATCGTCGGCGGGGTCACCAGGGTCATCCCTCTCACCGGCGTGACGCTCCCCTTCGTGTCGTACGGCGGCTCGAGCCTGGTGTCCAACTTCATCCTGCTCGCGCTCCTGATCCGCGTCTCCTCTGGTCCCGCCCCTCGGCGAGGTGAGGGCTGATGGACCGGCAGATCAGGAAGCTCGGGGGCGCCCTGCTCGTGCTGTTCGTGGTGCTGCTCGGGCAGGTCACCTACATCCAGGTGTTCGCGTCGCAGCGGCTCGCCGACAACCCGGCGAACGCCAGGCGGCGGCTCATCGCCGAGTACGGGGTGGACCGGGGCAGCATCCTGGCCGCCGACGGCCGGACGGTGCTCGCGTCCAGCCGGACCAGCCCCGGGGAGCTGAAGTACCAGCGGCGGTACCCGCAGGGGCCGCTGTACGCCGGCGTCACCGGCTACTACTCGATCATCTTCGGCCAGACCGAGCTCGAGCAGAGCTTCAACGGCTTCCTGTCCGCGTCCGCGCTCGAGCTGCTCCCCCAGACGCTCGCCGACCAGATCCTCGGCCGGCCCAAGCAGGGCGCGACGATCGTCACCACGATCGACCCCGTGATCCAACGGGCTGCGGCCCGCGCGCTGGGCGACCTGCCCGGGGCCGTGGTGGCCCTCGACCCCCGCACCGGCGACGTCCAGGCCATCGTGGCCAACCCCACCTACGACCCGAACGAGCTCTCGTCGCAGGACCCAAAGGTCGTACGAGCCGCCTGGGAGGAACTCAACTCCGACCCCGACAAGCCGCTCCTCTCCCGGGCCATCGACGAGCTGTTCCCGCCGGGCTCGACGTTCAAGATCGTGACCGCGGCTGCGGCTCTGGAGAACGGGTTCGGCCCCGACAGCTCGTGGCCGAACCCGCCCGAGCTCGACCTCCCCCAGACCACGGAGACGATCGAGAACTTCGGCGGGTCCCACTGCTTGGGGGGCGCATCGAGGCTGACCCTGGCCCAGGCCCTCCAGGTCTCGTGCAACGTCGTCTTCGGCGAGATCGGGCTGGAGCTCGGGGCGGACAGGCTGTCGGCCCAGGCCCGGGCGTTCGGGTTCGGCCCAGAGCCGGGGGCCGGCGACCTGGGGTTCGACATCCCGCTCGAGGCGGGCGTGTTCCCCGACACTTCGTACTTCCAGGATCGGCTTCCCGCGGTGGCCATCTCCGCCATCGGGCAGGACAACGTCGCGTCGAACCCCATGCAGATGGCCCTGGTGGCTGGGGCCATCGCCAACGGGGGGATGCAGATGCGGCCCCGCCTGGTGACGGAGATCCGGGGTCCCACCGGTCAGGTCATCGAGTCCATCCAGCCGGAGGTGTGGGGGCGACCCATCTCGGCAGAGACCGCCATCCAGCTCACGCGGATGATGGTGAGCGTGGTCCAGAGCGGGACCGGGACGGCGGCCCAGATCCCCGGGGTGGAGGTGGCCGGCAAGACCGGAACGGCCCAGCACGGCGAGGGAATGGCGCCCCATGCCTGGTTCGTCTCCTTCGCCCCGGCCCAGAACCCCGACGTGGCGGTGGCCGTCATCGTCCTGGACGGCGGTAGCCTTGGCGACGAGGCGACAGGCGGCCAGGTGGCCGCCCCCATCGCCAGGGCCGTGATGGAGGCGGCGCTGGATGGCTGACGGGGACGGAGACCTCACGGAGCGGGCCATGCTGGCCGGCCGGTACCGGATCGAGGAGGAGCTCGGCCGGGGTGGCATGGCCAAGGTGTTCAAGGGCATGGACACCGTGCTGGGCCGTCCCGTGGCGATCAAGGTCCTCGCGCCGCAGTTCGCGGAAGACGCGAACTTCGTCACCCGGTTCCGCCGCGAGGCGCAGGCCGCGGCCCGCCTGAACCATCCGAACCTGGTGGGCGTGTACGACACCGGCAGCGACGACGGCGTGTACTTCATCGTTATGGAGTACGTGGAGGCCAAGACGCTGGCCGACTACCTGGTCGGCGGGGGTCGCATCATGCCCGACCGGGCCATCGAGATCGCCGCGTCCGTGTGCGATGCCCTGTCCATAGCGCACGCGCACGGGATCATCCACCGCGACATCAAACCGGCGAACATCATGGTCACCGGCCGAGGCGAGGTGAAGGTCACCGACTTCGGCATCGCCCGCATGCTGAGCGGCTCGGACACGCTGGCCCAAACGGCCGCCGTCCTCGGAACGGCGTCCTACCTCTCGCCGGAGCAAGCGCAAGGTCGGCCGGTGGACCAGCGGAGCGATCTCTACTCGCTCGGCTGCGTCATGTACGAGATGGTCACGGGCCGGCCGCCTTTCAGCGGCGACTCGGCGGTGGTGGTCGCGTCGAAGCACGTGCTGGAGCAGCCCACCCCCCCGTCCAAGCTGAACCGCGACGTCGCGCCGGGGCTCGAGGCCGTGATCATGAAGGCGCTCGCCAAGAACCCGGACAACCGGTACCAGACCGCCGAGGAGCTTCGGACCGACCTGGAGCGGGCGCGCCTTGGCCAGCACGTCCAGGCCACGCCCCTCCTGCCGGAGAGCGCGCCGACCCAGGTGATCGCGCCGAGCGGCCCGCCCACCGCGGTGCTGCCTCCGACGGAGCCCGAGCCGGCCGGCTCACGGTGGTGGGTGTGGGTGATCGTCGCGCTCCTGGTCCTGGCCGGGCTCGGCGCAGGGCTGTATCTGCTGGCTTCCGCACTTCTGGCGAACGGCGAAACCAGGAACATCCGGGTGCCCAGCGTGATCGGGTTGCTGGAGCAGGAAGCGACGAGCGAGCTTCGCAACGCGGGCTTCGAGGTCGGCGAGCCGAAAAGGCAGCTCACCGACGACCCCAATGAGGTGGGCAGGGTGATCGACCAGGACCCCGAGCCCCTGGCGCTGGCCCGGGAGGGCAGCACCGTCACGATCACCATCGGCAGGTCGCCGAGGCAGGTGACGGTGCCCAACGTGGTCGGAGAGCAACAGGACGAGGCGGAGGCGCTCATCACGGAGGCGGGGCTCGACGTGGGCACAGTCACGCCGCAGGCAGACCAGGCAGAGCCTGGCACGGTCATCGAGCAGAACCCGCTCCCCGATGACACAGTCGACAAGGGGACGCCGGTGAACCTGGTCGTTTCGTCGGGCCCCGAGATCGCTACGGTCCCCGACGTGGTCTGCGACAGCCTGGGGAAGGCCGAGTCCGACCTCAGGAAGGAGGGCTTCGAGGTGGAGATCGCGGAGGAGCGGGTCTTCAACCCGGAATGCGCCAAGGATGGCCAGGTGGGTGCACAGGATCCGGCGGCAGGCGATTCGGCCCAGGTCGGCTCCACCGTGACCCTCTACGAGTCGACCGACGTGCCGCCGTTCACCGACTCTCCCAGCCCCGGCGACTGACCGTGACCATCTGGTTTGCCGGGGAGGAGTTCACTCCCGAGGAGCGCCGGCAGCTCGCCCCCTACTTCACAAGCCTCGAGGGGCCGGTCTTCGCCCTGGTCAATCTGCCGGAGGTGGTGAAGGGCGCCCTGTTCGCACGGTACTCGCGCACGTCGAAGTCGCTTCGCCGGCTGTTCCTCGACGAGTTCGCCCAGGAGATGGGAGAGTTCACCGCCACCGGCCATGTCGGCACGGAGCGGGCCGAGAAGCTCTACGACCGAGTGTTCTTCGAGTACGGAGACGACTCCGTGGCGCAGCTCGGGGGGGTGCATCTGGCGTGCGAGCAGGCCTCACAGCTCCTGTGCAAGGCCCTGGAGTGGGGGCGACTGGCCGCGTACCTCGAGCAGTCCACGCGCTACATGCGGTACGACGACCAGCCGGGCGGCCGGTGGCGGTTCACCATGCCGCCGGAGATCGAGAGCTCGCCGCTCGAGGAACGGTTCCG
>JBOGVG010000013.1:0-4427 GCA_050692435.1 Actinomycetota bacterium | reverse complement strand
GAACACCGGCACCGACGGGCCCTCCTCGACGATCCTCCCCGCATACATGATGGCCAGCCGGTCGCACACCTCGACCAGCACCGAGAGGTCGTGCGTGATGAACAGCATCGCCAGGCCCAGGTCGCGTTGAAGGTCCTTCAGGAGCTTCAGCACCTGAGCCTGGACCATCACGTCCAGTGCGGTGGTCGGTTCGTCGGCGATCACCAAGGCGGGGCTGCACGCCAGCGCCATCGCGATCATCACGCGCTGCTTCTGGCCGCCCGAGAGCTCGTGCGGGTAGTCGTGAAGGCGCCTCGGCGGCAGGCCGACCTGCTCCAGGAGCCCTCCCACCCGGACCACGGCCTCCCGTTCACCGGCCTGCCCGTGGATGACGATGGCCTCGGCGATCTGGTCGCCGATTCGCCGCACCGGGTTCAGCGCATGCATCGCCCCCTGGAACACCACGGACGCTTCCGTCCACCGGACGGCGCGGAGCCGGCCCGGCTTCATGCTCAGCACGTCCTCGCCGTTCAAGAGGACGCTGCCGGTGACGGTCGTCAGCTGGGGAAGCAGGCGGAGGATGGCGTTGATGACGGTGGTCTTGCCGCAACCGGACTCGCCGGCCAACCCGAGCACCTCGCCGCGGTCGATGTCGAGGCTGACCCCCCGGACCGCCGGCACCGAGCCGACCTGGGTCCGGTAGGCCACGTGCAGGTCCCGGACGGACAGCAGGCTCATCGTGCTCTCAGCCTGGGGTTGAGGATCTCGTCGAGGGCGAACCCGCACATCGTGAAGGCCAGCACGACCAGGACGATGCACACGCCGGGTGGACCGAGCCACCACCAATTCCCCGCCGAAGCCGCTCCGGCGGAGAAGGCGAAATCGAGAATGGTCCCCCAGGAAACGCTGAGAGGGTCGCCGAGACCGAGGAATGAGAGCGTGGTCTCGGAGAGGATGGCCACGGCGACGACGAGGATCGTGTTGGCGAAGATCAGCGGAAACACGTTGGGGAGGACGTGGCGGGTGATGAGGTGCCAGTGGCTCGCGCCCAAAGCTCGAGCCCGTTCGACGTACGGCCGCGTCTTCACAGAGAGAGCCTGAGCCCGAACGACGCGCGCTGTGCCCGCCCAAGACGTGACCCCGATGACGAAGATTATGATGAGCAGGGATCGGCCGAGGATGGACGCCAGCACGATCGCCAGTGGCAAGAAGGGGATCACGAGGAACCAGTCCGTGAACCTCATGAGTGCGGAGTCTCGCCAGCCCCCGAAATAGCCTGCCACGATGCCGATAACCGAGCCGATCATCATCGAGATGGCTGTTGCCACCAGACCCACAAGGAGCGAGATCCTCGATCCCCAGATCACCAGCGTCAGCACGGGACGCCCCAGGTTGTCGGTTCCGAGCGGGCTGTCGAGGCTCGGTGGGCAGGGCACCTGGGGGCAGAGCCCCTCGCCTGAGATCAACGACGCATCCAAGCCGTCGCGGTTCGCCAGCAGTGGGGCGAAGATGGCCACCGCCCCGAAGAACAGCAGGATAGCGAGACCTATCATGCCCATCTTGCTCTTCCTGTACGTGCGCCAGACCCGGGTAGCGGCCCGCCGCCTCCGGGCCCAGGCGATGGCTCGAGGGTTCGCGGGCGGTGGGGGAGGCGGCGGTTCCTCCAGCACCACCGGAGAAGTGCCCACGGGCTCGATGGGAGTCCTCATGGTCAGGCCGCGCGAACCCGCGGGTCCAGGTAGCTGTACAGCAGGTCCGCCACGAGGTTGGCGACGATGACCGCCCCGCTGAACAGCAGGAACAGGGCTTGCAGCAGTGGATAGTCCGGGGCGCGGAGCGCCTCGAAGGAGAGGAGCCCGAGGCCCGGCCATGAGTACACCGTCTCGACGGTGATGGCGCCCGACACCACGAAACCGAGGTTGAGCGCGACCAGTGTCACTGTGGGAAGCAGTGCGTTGGGGACCACGTGGCGTCGCAACACGAGGTTCTCGCGCAGGCCCTTGGCTCGGGCCGTCATGACGTAGTCCTCCCCCATCACGTCGAGCAGAGACGATCGCATGATGAGCGCGTACTCGCCGAGGAACGCGAGGGTGAGCGTGAGGCCTGGTAAGACCATGTGGTTGGCCACGTCGACGACGACGGCGAAGCCCGTGAAGCCCGCACCGGCCGTCACGATCCCCCCGGTGGGGAAGATCCCCAGGGTCGAGGCGAAAAAGATCAGCAGGATGATCCCCAGCCAGAACTCCGGCATGGCGTACATCACCAGGGCGAACCCCAGAGATCCGACGTCGAAGGCACTCCCGCGCTTCCACCCGCCATAGATCCCGATGAGGAGCCCGATCACCGTCGATGCCACCGTGGACAGACCGATGAGCAAGATCGTGTTCCAAACGCGGTCCTGGATGAGCCCCAGCACCGGCCGGCGGAAGGTGAAGGAGATCCCGAAGTTCCCCCGCAGCGTGTCGCCCACGTAGTTGACGAACTGTTGAGGGAGGGGGTCGTTCAACCCGAAGTCCTCGGTGAGCTGGCGGACGGCCTCCGCGGGCAGCAGGCGGTTCCGAAGGAGGATCTGTGCCGGGTTCCCTGGGAGTATCCGAAACAGGAAAAAGTTGAAGACGATGACGAACCCCAGGGTGAACACCGCCTGGAGCACCTTCGATGTGAGGTACCTACGGGTGCCCACCCTGGCTCGTCCCTCTTCGTGGAACCGTTGGCTAGGCCCGATCCTCCTCGCGCCGGCGCGGACGGACGAACACAACGGCCGCGACGATGACGGCGATCCCAACGACGATGCCGATCCAGACCCATGCCGGGATGCCTTTGGCCTCCCTAGGCCCGGCCGTACCCTCCGAGACCGGCCTCATCGTCACGAAGGATTCATTGCTGTAGAAGGTCCCGAACAGGTCGCCGTTCGGCGCCGGCGAGGTCACGTACCCGGTGATCGTGTCGTTCCGGTATGCCTGGAGGTTCTGGTCATACCACAGGACCACGTAGGGGGCGTCGAGGTAGAATTGCCGCTGCATCTCGTAGATGACGGCCTTCCGCTCCTCCGGGTCGAGGATGGTCTTCTGTTCGAGGAACATCTGGTCGTAGGTCTGGTCGCAGTAGTAGCTGTCGCTCCAGATCCCGCCCACATTCTGACCCTGGGCGTTCAACTCCGGCCGCTGGGCGCAGGTCGCGACCGATAGGATGAAGTCCGGGTCGACGTCCCCGAACCACCCCCAGTGCCCGATGTCCCACGTGCCGTCGACGATGACGTCGGTGAGCTTGTTGTCGCTCAGCGAAGAGATCTCGGTGGCGATCCCGATCTGCTCCAGCCACCCCTGGATGAACTGGCTGGTATTGACCGTTTTCTCCTCCTGCGTTCGCACGTAGTACCGGAACTCCAAGGGCTCCCCCCCTCCCGGCATCTCCCGCACCCCATCGTTGTCGGTATCGAGGTAGCCCGCTTCGTCCAGGATCTCGTTGGCCCGGGCGATGTCGAACTCGTATGACTCCTCCTCCGTCGGCTCGTAGTGGAACACGCCGGCCGCCGGGGTGACGATCGTGCTTCCCACGGTCCCGTGACCGAGGAGGACCCGGTCGATCAGGGTCTCCTTGTCGATGGCGTGGGAGATGGCCTGGCGGACGGCCAAGTCCTCGAGGGCTGGATGGCCGTCCCCTTGGAGTGCCCCGGTGTTCATGTAGATGTGTTCGAAGCTGATCACGTCGGCTGCGTGTGTGGTGATGTTCGGGATCCCCTGAAGCGACTCGAAGATGTTGGGCTCGAGCTCGTCGATGGCGTCGATCTCTCCGGCCTTGAGAGCCTCGGCTGCCGCGTCCTGATTGTTGAAGACGCGGTAGATGATCTCGTCGACGTGGGGCGCTCCCGCCCAGTAGCTCTCATTGGCCTCGAGGCGAGCGAACTGTCCCGGCTCGTACTCGACCAGCTCGAAGGGGCCGCTCCCGACGATCGGGATGTTCTCGTAGGTCTTGGCCTCCTCCTTCGGGATGTCGCTCCAGACGTGCTCGGGCAGGATGGGGATGAGGATGGACAGCATCTGGGGCGTCGGCTGGGAGGTGGTGATCACGACCGTGGCGTCGTCCGGAGCGCTCAGGTCCTCCACCAGGCGCAAGTAGGAGAAGAAGGCTCCCTCATGATCCACGATGACACGGTTGTAAGTGTAGACGACGTCGTTGGCGGTGAGCGGCTCGCCGTCGTGCCACGTCAAGCCCTCTCGCATGTGGAAGGTCCAGGTCAGACCGTCCTCGCTGATCTCCCATGACTCGGCCAGCCCCGGCGACCTTTCAAGGGTCTCTGTGTCGTAGCTCAGGAGCTGCTCGTAGGTCATCGCGAAGATCGTGTAGCCCGAGGCCACGGCCACGAACGGGTTGAACGAGTCGACGTCACTCTCGGTGCCGAGCGTCCACGTGACCTTCTGGGCCTCGCCCGTCGGGCTCTGCGCGAA
>JBOGVG010000012.1:0-3639 GCA_050692435.1 Actinomycetota bacterium | reverse complement strand
AGTCGGTCGCGCGACTGGTCGGGCAACACCCAACCGTCGTGGTCGTTCGGACGTTCTCCAAGGCGTTCGCCCTGGCCGGGGCGCGGATCGGGTACTGCCTGGCCTCGCCCGAGGTGGTGGACGACCTTCGGCGGGTCCGGCTCCCGTACCACTTATCGGCCCTCACTCAGGCCACCGGGCTGATCGCCCTGCGCCACAAGGACGACGCGCTGGCCATCCTCGACAAGGTCCGCCGCGAGCGCGACCGGATCCTGGAGGCTCTGCCGAAGCTCGGTGTCGAGGCGTTTCCGTCCGATGCCAACTTCGTGCTGTTCCGTTCGCCGAAGCCGGCAGTCGACGTGTGGCGGGGGCTGCTCGACCACGGGGTGCTCGTCCGCGACATGACCGCGGTCGTCTCGGGGTGCCTTCGCGTCACCGCGGGCGCAACCGAAGAAGTCGACCGGTTCCTGTCGGCCTTGGAGGAGGTCCTGGGATGAGCCCCCGCGAGGCCACCGTGGAGCGCGAGACGAAGGAGACTACCGTCCGGGTGGAGCTTCGGATCGACGGCTCCGGCGCGGCAAGCGCCGACAGCGGGCTCCCCTTCTTCGACCACATGCTCCAACAGCTCAGCACCCACGCCGGGTTCGACCTCACCGTGACGGCCAAGGGCGACCTCGACGTGGACGGCCACCACACCGTAGAGGACGTGGGCCTCGCGTTGGGGCAGGCCATGGCCGAGGCGCTGGGCGACAAGAAGGGCATCCGGCGGTTCGCGTCGATCACGGTGCCGCTGGACGAGGCGGCCGTCGAGGTGGCCCTCGACCTGTCCGGCCGGCCGTTCGTCGTGCACGAGGTCGACGTCCCGGCGGAGACCATCGGGACCTACGACACGGGCCTCACCGAAGACTTCGTGCGGGCGTTCGCCACGGCCGCCGAGATGACGGTGCACGTCCGGCTGGTGAGCGGCCGCTCCCCGCACCACGTGGTGGAGGCCGAGTTCAAAGCCCTGGCCACGGCCCTCGGCACGGCGTGTTCGCTGAGCGGCCGGGGCGAGACACCCTCGACCAAGGGGGCGCTGTGACGATCGCGGTGCTCGACTACGGGATGGGGAACCTCCGCTCGGTGGCGCGGGCCGTCGAGCACGTGGGGGGCAAGGCCGAGGTCGCCGACGATCGCGGTGCCGTGATGCTGGCCGACGCGTTGGTAGTCCCGGGCGTCGGGCACTTCGGGGCGTGTATGCGCAACCTGGCCCAGGACGGTCTGGACGGGGTCGTGCGCGACTTCGCGGGAACCGGGCGACCGGTGTTCGGGGTGTGCGTGGGTATGCAGGTCATGTTCAAGCGGAGCGAGGAGGACCCCGAAGAAGGGCTGGGGATCATCTCCGGCCAAGCCCGGAGGCTTCCCCCGACCGTGAAGGTGCCGCACATGGGGTGGAACACCGTGGAGTGGGTCTCGAAGCACCCGTACGTCGAGGCGATCCCCGACGGCACGCGGTTCTACTTCGTCCACTCCTACGCCGCCGACGTCCTCGCCGGCACCACGGTGGGTACCACCGAGTACGGCCGCCCGTTCTCGGCCGTCGTGGCCCGGGACAACCTGTTCGCCACCCAGTTCCACCCGGAGAAGTCGGGAGAGGCCGGCCTGGGGATCTACGAAGCCTTCGTGAAGGAGGCCACAGCATGATCGTCATCCCCGCCGTCGACCTCCGTGGGGGGCGGTGCGTGCGTCTGTTCCGGGGCGACCCCACGGCCGAGACCGTCTACGAGGCCGACCCCGTGGAGACGGCGAAGGGGTTCGAAGCCGACGGGGCGCGACGGTTGCACGTCGTGGACCTCGACGCCGCGCTCGGCTCCGGCTCCAACCGCGACGTGGTCGGGGCGATCTGCCGGGCCGTGGCCGTGCCGGTGCAGCTCGGAGGAGGTCTCCGAACGATCGATGCCATCGAACAGGCCCTGGAGGACGGCGCGGGCAGGGCCATCCTCGGGACGTTCGCCGCCCTGAACTCGGGGTTCGTGGCCGAGGCCGTTGAGCACTTCGGGGACCGCGTGGTGGTGGCCATCGACGTTCAGGACGGGCACGTGATGGTGCGGGGGTGGCAGGAGGAAGGGCCCCGGATGGAAGAGGCCGTCGCGGCTCTCCAGGACGCAGGGGCAACCCGGTTTCTGGTCACGTCGATCCAGAAAGACGGCACGATGGACGGCCCCGATCTCGCGCTGTACGAGCGGGTCCTGTCCCTCACCGACCGGCCGGTGATCGCGAGCGGCGGCGTCCGTAAGGCCGACGACGTGTGGGCGCTCCGGGACCTCGGGGTGGAGGCCGCGGTCGTGGGCAAGGCCCTGTACTCGGGAACCCTGCACCTGTCCGAGGTGGTGCGGGGATGACGCTGGCCAAGCGGATCATCCCGTGCCTCGACGTCGACGCCGGCCGAGTGGTGAAGGGCACGCGGTTCGTGGACCTCCGCGACGCGGGCGACCCGGTGGAGCTCGCGGCGCGCTACGACGCCGAGGGCTGCGACGAGCTGGTGTTCCTCGACATCACGGCCACGGTAGAGGGGCGCGACGCCACCATCGACGTCATCTCGCGGACCGCGGATCAGGTGTTCATCCCGCTCACGGTGGGCGGCGGTGTCCGGAGCGAGGAGGACGTGCGGACGCTGCTTCGGGCCGGCGCCGACAAGGTGTCGCTGAACACGGCGGCGGTGCGAGACCCGGCACTGCTGTCGCGCTGCGCCGACCGGTTCGGCACGCAGTGCATGGTGGTGGCCATCGATGCGAAGCGTCGGGACGGCGAGGGGTGGGAGGTCATGGTGGAGGCGGGCCATACGCCGACCGGCCGCGACGCCGTGGAGTGGGCGGTAGAGGCGACCCAGGAACGGGGAGCCGGCGAGGTCCTGCTGACCTCGATGGACCGCGACGGGACCGGCGATGGGTACGACCTCGATCTGCTGAAGGCGGTTGGGGGGGCGGTTCGCGTGCCGGTCATCGCGAGCGGCGGCGCCGGGTCGATCGAGCATTTCGCCGAGGCGTTGACCGAGGGCCGGGCCGACGCCGTGCTGGCGGCATCGCGGTTCCATTTCGGCCAGCTCACGATCCGCGAGGTCAAGGAGGAGCTGGCCCGGCGCGGGCTCCCGGTGAGGCTGTGATGGAGCGGGTCGGGCTGGAGGAGCTGACGTTCGACGACCGGGGCCTGATCCCGGCGGTGGTGCAGGACGCCGAGAACGGCGACGTGCTGATGATGGCGTGGATGAACCGGGAATCGGTGGAGCGCACGCTGGAGGAGGGTCGGACCGTGTTCTGGAGCCGGTCGCGACAGGAGCTGTGGCGGAAGGGCGCGACCAGCGGCCACGTTCAGCATGTCCAGGAGATCCGCGTCGACTGCGACGGGGACGTGCTGCTGCTCCGGGTCCACCAGCTGGGTGCGGCTTGCCACCTGGGCGAGCGCTCCTGCTTCCACCGGGGCATCTGATGCTGAAGCTCGTCATCCCCAAGGGGTCGCTGGAGGCGCAGACGCTCCGCCTCATGGAACAGGCCGACCTGCGGGTGCGGCGCGGCTCGGACCGCGACTACCACGGCACGGTCGACGACGAGCGGATCGAGCGGGTATCGCTGCTTCGGCCCCAGGAGATCCCCACGTACGTCGAGGACGGGCTGTTCGACCTCG
>JBOGVG010000011.1:0-7626 GCA_050692435.1 Actinomycetota bacterium | reverse complement strand
AGCCCCAGACCCGACCCGGGGGAATTGTGGGCCGGGCCTGTCTGGAAGGCGTCGAACACCCGATCCTCTGACCCGGGTTCGAGGCCGTCTCCATCGTCGACAACCTCCAACCGCCACCATCCGGGCTCCTCGCGAACGCCGAGCTCCACACTGGTGGCCATCCCCGAATGCACCGCCGCGTTGTGCAGGAGGTTCAACAGCGCCTGCGTGAGCCGTTGGGGATCGACCGTGGCGAACGCGGTTCCCGGCAGCTCGGGAACGTGAAGGCGCCCGTCGAGCATCGGCTCTGCCTTGGCGGCCACCTCCTGGACGAAGCCCGACAGGTCTACCTTCTCGAGTTGCAGGAACTTCGGGTCTTCCATGCGCACCAAGGTCGTGAGGTCGTCCAGGATCCGCCCCATGCGGCCAAGCTCGTCGACCACGAGGGATACTGCTGCACCCACCTCCTCAGGGCTCGGCTCGCGACTCAGAACCTCCAGGTGTCCTCGACTTATGGTGATCGGCGTGCGCAACTCATGGGAGACGGCGGAGAAGAAGTCGGTCTTCATCTGGTCGAGCTCGCGCAGGCGTACGGCCATCTCTTGCTCTTGCCTCAGGGCCACCTCGGTCCGCGACAGCCGACGGGCGGCTAAGGAGAGGGATTCCCCGACCAACACGCAGACGGGGATGGTGACGGCTGCGGTCCCAACCCCGGCCGCGACGTTCCCGGGGATGTGGAAGAGGGGCACGACGTAGGCGATGGCCGCGAGCGGCGCCATGGCCAGCGGGGCCCCGGGCGGATGAGCCAGTCCGATCCACACGAAGGCCACGACGAAGAAGACGCCGTAGGTGTGGACCTGTGAACCGCCGAAGTAGTTCCCTGCTCCGACCAGGGCGAAGCCGAGCGGTGCGAGGAAGAGGCTCGCCGGTCTCGGCCAGGAGTCCCAAGGCAGAAGCCAGACGACCGCGCCGATCAGAACAGCCAGGCCGGAGACGACCGCCGACCCGACGACCTCGAGGTCCGATGCCGCTAGGGGAATCGTCGCGATCCCAAGGAGGCCCGAGCCGAAGAAGAACACGCCAGCCAGCCGCCCCATGAACCCCCGGCGGTCCTGCGCGAGAGATGCTTCGCGAGGCCCCATGTCCCCTCGCGAGTATCTGCGCGGAGCAGAGTTTGAGCAAGTCAAATGCACTAGGCAGTAAGGGGGATCTCTCCCAGGAGCAACCCTGGGAGGCGGAGAAGGACCTTCCGGTGTTTCTGGGAGTCGAGGTCGGTGTCAGGCGCCCCTCGCTCGTCGATCATCGTCCAGCCGAGACGAAGTCACGCTTGGAGGCCCCGCGCTGGTCGACGCTAGAGACTCGCCCCCGCCGCTCGATGCCTTCTCGTGCCGCCGAGGGATCAGAGATCCGCGCCACTGCACAGCTTCGCCTCCGTTACATGAGTGGATTCTCACCAACGTTCCCCCCGATGGGGGATGACCGGCTCCGCCGCTGCGGGCTATACCGAAACGTCCGAATCGGGGGTGGCAGGGTCGCCGGGAGGCGAAGCATGAAGCGCCTGTCCCTCCTTGTACGACGGTCGACCTCGAGGTCGCCTAGGACGCCGCGCGGTGAGAGTGCGAGCATCGCCCCACGAGGCACCGTCGTCGGTCGTGTAGCCACGGTGTTAGCGGCGGTCAGCCTGCTGCTCACGCTCCCCTTGCCGTCTGCGGCGGCCGGGACGGCGAATATCGAGGGATGGCAGAACCTAGCCAACTCTTGGGGAGGCACGCTCCAGGGCACGAACTCTCGCTACTCGGAGGGCGACACCATCCCTCTACGGTTCACCGACTTGGGTGAAACGGCCGGCTCGACCAACCACACGGTGATACTCAAGTACGACTTCAGCAGCGGAAGCCGTCGCTTCATCGACTCCCTTGGCTCCTACGACCGAACTATCAACTCGCCGGCACCTGATCCCTGCGCGAGCATCACGGGCTGCGGAAGCGCCACGAACTGGCCCATCCCTACTGACAGTTCGCTGCCGCCTGGCGCGCAGATCCCCGGCAACCTAACTACGTACAACATCTCGTCGCTGACGTTCGGTTCGTACTCGCTCAGCAGCGGAGTGAAGTCACTCCCCGTGACCTTCACCGTAGCGTCCGGGCCCCCTGCAACGAGGAACGTGGTCATGGCCTACGGCGGTCACCTGGCGCGGGAGACCGAGTGGGGCTTCAACAACGGCGCGTCAGAGTTCCCGGGTGCTTCTGGCAAGGCCTACGCCTCGCTCGACGGGGCCTCCGACAAGAACGTCAATATCAACCCGAGCGCCATCGTTCGGCGGGCAGACCTCTCCATCAGCAAGACCGACGCGCCCGACCCCGTCACCGCGGGCGAGACGCTCACCTACTCGATCAGGGTCGACAACCTGGGGCCGAACCGCGCCAACGGCGTGAGCGTCTCGGACAACATCCCATCACAGCTCACCGGGGCGAGCGGAACGTGGACCAAGACGTCCCCGTCCGGCTCGGGCACGTGTACCGGGACGGCCCCAATGACGTGCGCCATCGGCGACCTCGACGCAGGCGCGTCGGCGACCGTGACGATTACTGCCACCGTCGCCCCAAGCACTACCGACGGGACCGTCATCACGAACATGGCAACGGTCTCGCAGACTGGACCGGGTGACCCCGTCTCCGGAAACAACAGTGCGACGACCACAACAACGGTTCGGGCTCGGGCCAGCCTCTCGATCAACGACGTGTCGAAGACTGAAGGCAACGCCGGGACGAGCAACTTCGATTTCACCGTCACGCTTTCCCCCGCCAGCTCGCAGACCGTCACTGTCGCTTACGCCACTACGGATGGGACCGCGACGGGTGGCTCTTCCTGTGCCGGCTTCCCCACCGACTACGAGACTACCGCCGGGAGCCTGAGCTTCGCCCCTGGCGAGACCCAGAAGACCATCACGGTCAGGGTCTGCGGCGACACGGTCAACGAGCCCGACGAGACCTTCTTCGTGAACCTGTCCGGGGCCACCAACGCCACGATCTCAGATGGCCAGGGCAGGGGGACGATCGTGAACGACGAGGCGGCCCCAGCGCTGTCGATCAACGATGTTTCCAAGGCCGAAGGCAACGCGGGGACGACGAACTTCGACTTCACCGTGACGCTCTCGCCGGCCAGTAGCCAGTCCGTGACGGTCGACTTCGCCACCATTGCCGACACCGCGACTGAGGGCACTGCCTGTGGAGGCGGCACCGACTACTTGAAGACCACTGGGAGCCTGACCTTCGCCCCCGGCGTTACTCAGAGGACGATCACCGTCCCCGTCTGCGGCGATTCGGTTAACGAGGCCAACGAGACCTTCTTCGTCAACCTCTCCAACCCGTCCGGGGCCACGATCAGCGACGGCCAGGGCACGGGGACGATCGAGAACGACGACGCCGCCCCCACCCTCTCCATCGGGGACGACATCGTGAGCGAGGGGGAGGGGCCGCCCCCCACGGCCGTGTTCCAGGTCACCCTGTCCTCCCCAAGCGGCCAGACCGTCACCGTGGCCTACGCCACCGCCGACGGCTCGGCGGAGGGGGGGACCTGCGCCGGGGGCAAGGACTACGTCTCCGAGTCGGGGACGGTGACCTTCCTCCCCGGGGACACCTCCGAGCAGATCGACGTGGTGGTGTGCGATGACGCCGTGGACGAGGCCGCCGAGGCGTTCTTCGTCAACCTGTCCGCCCCCACCAACGCCACCATCGGCGACGGGCAGGGGGAGGGGACCATCACCGACGACGACGCCGCCCCCACCCTGTCCATCGACGACGTGTCCAAGGCCGAGGGGAACCTCGGGGTGACCACGTTCACCTTCACCGTGACCAAGACCGGGGCCACCGCCCTCCCGGCCACGGTGCAGTTCACCACGGAGCCGGGGTCGGCCACCGAGGGGACCTGCCCCACCGCCGACTACGTGGACAGCACGGGGAGCCGGATCTTCCTGCCAGGGGAGACCACCAAGACCATCGACGTGGTGGTGTGCGGCGATACCACCTTCGAGAACGACGAGACGTTCACCGTGGAGCTGTCCGCCCCCACCAACGCCACCATCTCTGACGGCACCGGCCTGGGGACCATCCGCAACGACGACACCGCCCCCACCCTGTCCATCGACGACGTGTCAGCGAACGAGGGGAACGTCGGCACCACCCCCTTCACCTTCACCGTGACCAAGACCGGCGCCACGGCGCTCGCCGCCAGGGTCGACTTCGCCACCGCTGACGGCACGGCCGCCGGCGGCGCCGCCTGCGCCCCAGGCACCGACTACATCAGCCAGAGCGGCACCCTCACCTTCGCCCCGGGCACCACGACCCTGCCCATCACGGTCCTGGTCTGCGGCGACAACGTTCTCGAGCCCGACGAGACGTTCTTCGTCAACCTCTCCAATCCCACCAACGCCACGATCACCGACGGCCAGGGCAGGGGGACGATCCAGAACGACGACGACGCCGCGACGCTCAGCCTGGATCCGGCGGCAGCCACCAACCCCGTGGACTCGCAGCACTGCGTCACAGCGACGGCCAGGAACCTTGCCGGGACCCCCGTCCAGGGTGTGACCGTGATCTTCAGCGTCGCCGGGTCAGTCAGTGCGGGCGGCTCGGCTGTCACGGGTGCCAACGGCGAAGCCAAGTTCTGCTACACAGGGCCGCCGCTTCCAGGTGCGGACGCGATCACGGCGTTCGCCGACAACAACGATGACGGGAACTATGATCCTCCTGGCGAGCCCACCAGTGCGGCCACGAAGACCTGGACGTTCCCGGCGAGCACGCCGCTCTGCGAAGTGATCATCACCCAAGGCGGCTGGATCATTGCGAGTAACACAGATCGGGCAAGCTTCGGCGGGAACGCGCACGCC
Source organism: Actinomycetota bacterium (assembly GCA_050692435.1). Taxonomy (GTDB): domain Bacteria; phylum Actinomycetota; class UBA4738; order UBA4738; family HRBIN12; genus AC-69. Next base: position 2,759 of record JBOGVG010000011.1, on the reverse strand, counting down.
GACGGCGAGGGAAACGCGTCCGGTGTGGAGGAGTACCAGGACCACGGCCCGATGGACCCCATGAACGTCCACGGGAACGTTCGGGCCGTGCTCTGCAACGGCACGAGGGCAACCATTTTCGGTGAAGCGACAATCGATGGGCAAGGAATGCACGCGTACCGGATCGAGGTGCAGGACCTGGCCGAGCCCGGCGTCGGCAGCGACACCTACCGGATGCGGATCCTGCGAACGACCGGCCTGTATGACTCTGGCGAGCAGACGTTACGGGGGGGCAACGTCCAGATCCACCAAGGGTAGACAAACCTGACAGTCGCAGGCAGCGGCCGGGCCGGCGTGTTCCCGGATGCGCGCTTCCCCGGATATGGGCATGGCCGACGCGCCGGTCTTCCGATCGCCGCCAGCGAGCTTCCGCTGCAGACGCTGAGCGCGGGAACCATCTACATATCGCTTACATATCGCTGCCGGAGGGGTGCGGCCACTAGTTCCTCGGGGATTCAGCGTGGTGTTGCGAGGACTCGGGATCGGTCGGGTCAGGCCTCGTCTCCTTCATCGGCTCGGGTCGCTTCATCCGTTCGGGAGAGCCGAAGCAGCTCGCATCGATCACCGGCAAGCCCCGCTCCTTCACGAGCTCAAGGCCCCTGATGACCCTCTTTGGGGAACGACTGGGACCACCTCATGCATCTTCCGACCGACGTTGTGCTGCGCACAACCGATTACCCTCTCGATTCAGCGGGGGCTTGGGGCGTCGAGCCCTGTTCCTGGCAAGGCGAACGGGGAGGCGCTCCGTATCAAGTCAGCCGCGCCGAGTTTCCGCCGAACACGACCCCCACACGCCCCACTCCCATGCTGGCGCAATTCGGAAGCGCATTCCCAGGCGCAAGACCGCTGGTGGATCGCGGGAGGAGTGGTGTCTGAGTTCACCGGATAGTGGACAGATGTGTCGGAGCATCGTGGACACCGAAGACGGGGGTCCGCGATGGATCTGGCTCGCTATGTGGTGAACGCGGTCGTGCTGGAGGGACGGAGCTACCGGGAGGTGGCCCGGGCCCACGGCGTGTCCAAGAGCTGGGTCGGCAAGCTGGTCGGACGCTTTCGCGATGGCGGCTACGAGGCGATCGAGCCCCGCTCACGGGCGGCGAAGCGGATCCCCCACTGGACCCCCGATGAGCTCGAGGACGAGATCATCGCACTGCGCAAGGAGCTCGCCGAGCTCGGCCTGGACGCCGGGGCGGCCACGATCGGCTACCACCTCGGGCTCCGCCACACGCAGGTACCGTCGGTGTCCACGATCTGGCGGGTGCTCCGCCGACGAGGGTTCGTCGTGCCGCAGCCCCACAAGCGGCCGAGGAGCTCGTGGGTGCGCTTCGAGGCGCGGTTGCCCAACGAGTGCTGGCAGTCCGACGTGACGCACTGGCACCTCGCCGATGACACCGAGGTGGAGATCGTGAACTTCATCGACGACCACTCGCGGCTTTGCGTGGCGTCCCGGGTGCTGCGCACCGCGACGGCCCCGAAGGTCCTGGAGATCTTCCGGGAAGCCGGCGCTCGCTGGGGTTTGCCTGCAGCCCTTCTCACGGACAACGGGTGCGTCTACACGACGTGGCACCGCGGGGGGCCCAACGTGATGCAGAGCGAGCTGCTGGCAGCAGGGATCGACTATCGCCACTCCCGGCCCTACCACCCCCAGACCTGCGGGAAGGTGGAGCGGTTCCACCAGACCCTCAAGCGTTGGCTCGCCAAGCAGCCCAAGGCGGGCTCGATCGCCGAGCTGCAGGCCCAGGTCGACCGGTTCGTGGCCTATTACAACGAGGTGAGACCGCACCGGGCGAGCGGACGCAAGCCGCCGAGGGTCACCTTCGAGGCTCGCGACAAGGCGCGACCGTCTGGACCGAAGATCAACGTCGGTGCCGGCGTGCGGATCCGGAAGGACCGGATCGACAGGAACGGCAAGCTGACGCTCCGCCACCGGACCCGCCTTCACCACATCGGCGTGGGGCACGCCCACAAGGGCAAGCGGGTGATCATGCTCGTGGACGGCCTCGACGTGAGGGTGGTGTCCGAGGATGGTGAGCTGCTCCGGCACCTGACGCTTGATCCGAGTCGCGACTACCAGCCACAGGGATGAGAGTGGGTGGCTACGATGCCCCGACACATCCGGCCACGATGCGCCGACACATCACATCGCGGGAGGAGTGGGATTCGAACCCACGAGCGAGTTGCCCCGCTAACGGTTTTCAAGACCGTCGCCTTCGTCCGCTCGGCCATCCTCCCGCAAGGAGGGTACGCCACGCCTGGAGCCGGCACGGCAGCTCGGGGTACGCTCAACGGATGCCGGAGATCGATGACGGTTCCGAGCTCGAGCCGCCGCTCGACCTCTTCGATTCCAGATCGCGGACACGCGAGCTCGTGGAGCAGCTTCCCGTGGTCGTCTTCGTCGATACGGACAAGCTCCGGAGCTCGACCATCTACATCACTCCCAACGTCGAGAAGGTCCTGGGTCACCCGCAGGCGAGTCTCCTCGAAGACAACGAGATCTGGTTCCGTTCGATCCACCCGGACGATCGCGATGCTTTCTGGCGCAGCTGGGAACAGGCGTGGAAGGGAGGGACGCCGTTCCGGGCCGAGTACCGCCTCCTTCGCCCAGACGGCGAAGAGGTCTGGATCCGAGAGTCATGCGTCCTGGTGCGCAGTGAGTCGGGCAACCGGCTGGCCTGGCAGGGGGTGGTCGAAGACCTCACCGCAGAGAAGCGGGCCGAGGA
>JBOGVG010000010.1:0-3360 GCA_050692435.1 Actinomycetota bacterium | reverse complement strand
GGATCCCGCGCGACGCCTCCAGCAATGCGCGGACGCCTTCGAGCCCGAACACGTTGGCGATCTCGTGGGGATCCAGCACGACCGTCGTCGTTCCCCAGGGGAGCGCCGCCCGAGCGAACTCGTCCGGGGGGAGCTTGGTGGACTCGATGTGCATGTGCCCGTCGATGAATCCGGGGAGCAGGATGAGCCCGGAGGCATCAACTGTTCGGTGGCCCTCGTACCGTCCCACACCGGCAACGTGCTCCCCGGCCATGGCGACATCGGCATCGAGGAGCTCGCCCGTGAACACCGACAGGACGCGCCCTCCCGCCAGCACGGCGTCGGCGGGCTCGTCGCCTCGGGCGACGGCCAGGCGGTGGGCCAGATCGCCGGTGGGGCCGCGCATCCGGGCAAGGGTACCGTCCTCCCGGCCCGCGCGGGGATCCCTGGTACGCTTGGGCGAACGGACGGCCATCGCCGTCCCGTGAGGTTTCGCTTCCTCGTCCTCCTCGTGGTGGTCTCGGGTGTCGCAAACCTCCCCGGACCGAATCGCGACCTCGAGTCGCGGCACAAGGAGTGAACATGACAACCGCACCAACCTTCATCGACCTGGGCGCGTCCCCGACCGTCGTCCGAGCGCTTGCCGATCTGGGCATCACGGCGCCCTTCCCCATCCAGTCGCTCGTGCTTCCCGACGCCCTCGCCCGATGCGACGTCCTGGCGAAATCGCAGACCGGCTCGGGCAAGACCCTCTCGTTCGCTATCCCCCTGGTGGAGCGGGTCGATCCTTCCGGACCCACGCCGTCGGCCCTCGTGCTCACGCCCACGCGCGAGCTCGCGGCGCAGGTGGCCGACGATTTCGCCGGGATCGCCAAAGCCAAGGGGCTACGGGTCGCCGTGGCCTACGGCGGCATCTCCATCCGGGAGCAGGGCAAGGGCGTCGGCCGGGCCCACATCCTCATCGCCACGCCCGGCCGTCTGACCGACCTGGTCGAACGGCGGCTGGTGAAGCTGGACGAGGTGAGGATCCTCGTGCTCGACGAGGCCGACCGGATGCTCGACATGGGCTTCCAACCGCAGGTCGATCGGATCGTCCGCAACCTCCCCGCGGATCGCCAGACCATGCTGTTCTCGGCGACCCTGGATGGGGCCGTCGGCCACCTCGCGGCGTCCTACACGCACGATGCCCGGCGGCACGAGATCGAATCCGAGGGCAAGACGGTGGAGGAGGTCGGCCACCGATTCGTCCCGGTCTCAGCCCATGGCAAGGTGGAGGCGCTCATCGAACTTTTGGAGCGGGACCGAGACCTCACGCTCGTCTTCGTCCGAACCAAGCGGGGGGCCGACCGCCTCGTGCAGAAGCTGAAGGCGAAGGGCGTGCGAGCCGAGGCCCTCCACGGCGACATGACCCAGCCGGCCCGACAGCGTTCGCTCAAGCGCTTCGAGTCGGGGAACGTCGACGTGCTCGTGGCCACCGACGTGGCCGCCCGGGGCCTGGACCTCGAGCGGATCAGTCACGTGATCAACTTCGATCCCCCCGCCGACGACAGGGGCTACGTTCACCGAGTGGGGCGCACGGCCCGGGCCGGGCGGACCGGCATGGGCATCACCCTGGTTACCGCGGAGCAGCAGGGAGACATCAGCCGGATGGCCGCGCGCCTGGACCTCCATCGAGAGTTCGAGGAGGAGGGCATGACGGTCGCACCGCCTCGCGTGGTGTTCTCGGGCTCCTCGGGCGGGCGGCGTTCCTCGCTCCGCGCACGTCGGCGCCGCTGACTGGATCGGGCCGCTAGCCGACCGATCCGATCAGCGAGAACCCTGAGCGAAGGTACCGGGCCAGGATGTCGTCGGCTGGGGCCGGGCGGCAGAAGTAGAAGCCCTGGCCCAACCGGCACCCCTGCTCCACCAAGAACCGCCATTCCTCCTCGGTCTCGATGCCCTCGGCCAGCGGAGTCATCCCCAAACCGTGCGCGAGCTGGATGATGGCCCGAACCATGTCGCCGGCCTGGGCGTCCTTGGCGACGTCCCGGATGAACAGACGGTCGATCTTCAGCAGGTCGACGGGCATGTACCGGAGCCGGGCGAACGACGAGTACCCGGTCCCGAAGTCGTCCAGGGCCAAGCGCAGGCCGCGGCCGTTCAGGTCCCGGAGGATCCGCAGGGTCCGTTCCGGGTCGGCCATGGCGGTCGACTCCGTCACCTCGACGATGATGGTGCCGGGATCGAGGTCCGCCGCGCCGAGGCGCTCCAGGATCTTCCCCGTCAGGTCGGGCTGCCACAGCTGCCGGGGCGAGAGGTTGAAGGACACCTCGAGCTCGAGCCCTTCCGCCCGCCATGCGGCGGCCTGCCGGCTCAGCTCCTCGACCACCCAGTCCCCGATCGCCTCGATCAGCCCCATCTCCTCGGCCAGGGGGATGAAGTCACCGGGAGGAATAAGGCCCCCGTTGGGGTCGGCCCACCGGATCAGGGCCTCCACGCCGACCATCTTCCCCTCCGCCAGTTCGACCACCGGCTGGTAGTGAAGCTGCCAGTTCCGGTTCTCCACGGCCTTTCGAAGGCGAGTGGTGAGGGAGAGCTTGCCCAGGGCTTCCTCGCTCTGCCTCCAGTGGAGGACGTAGCTGCCCGGGACCGTCTTCCTGCTTTGGTACATGGCGGCGTCGGCGTTCTTCAGGAGGGCCGAGGCGTCGTCGGCGTCGTGGGGGAACATGCTGATGCCGATGCTCGCCGAGACGTACAACTCGGTGCCGGCGACGTTGAACGGCGCGCGAAGCGACTCGTGGACCCGCGCGGCGACCGATTCGACCACCAGGATCGCGCCGTCCGTGCCCTCGAACCCGGGGACCGAGCCGCCCTCGATGTCGGCCAATAGCAACAGGAACTCGTCCCCGCCCTGGCGGGCCACGAGGTCAGTCTCGCGCGTGGCTTCACGGAGGCGCTCCGCGACCGCCCGGAGGAGGGCGTCGCCGGCCTCGTAGCCGAGGCTCTCGTTGACCAGCTTGAAGTCGTCGACGTCGATACACAGCACGGCCACGGACAGATCATGGCGGCGGGCTCGGGCCATGCCGAGCTCCAGGAGCTCCTCGAACATCGTCCGGTTGGGAAGACCGGTCAGGTTGTCGTGATAGGCCAGGAAGGCCACCTGTTCCTCGGCGTTCTTCCGCTCGGTGATGTCGAACATCACGCCGTGGACGAACGCCGGCGAGCCCGCCCGATCGTTCCCGACCACCGCGCTGTCGCGGAACCACACGACTCGACCGTCCCTGGCCAGCAGGCGGTACTCGAAGCTGAACGGCTCACCCGATGCCCGCCCCTCGAGGTAGCTTTGGAGCGCGTGCTCCTTGTCGTCGGGGTGCAGCTGCTTGGCCCACAAGTCCGGATCGG
>JBOGVG010000009.1:0-2215 GCA_050692435.1 Actinomycetota bacterium | reverse complement strand
CCCGGGGTTTTCTCATCCTCCCGGGCGGCCCGCCTGAAGCGGAGGTTGCCATGGTCGTGGTGATGAAGAGGGACGCGACGGAGGCGGACATCGAGCGCGTCTCCGATAAGGTCCGCGACGCCGGCGGGGAGGCCTTCGTCTCGCGCGGCGCGGTGCACACGATCATCGGCCTGGTCGGCGACACGGCATCGTTCATGGGCCTAGGCCTGGACAACTTCCCGGGCGTGGACCACCTGATCCAGGTGGGGAAGCCCTACAAGATGGTGGCCAGGGCGCTTCATCCTCAGCCCACGACCGTGAAGGTGGGGCCCGCCGCGGTGGGCCGCGAGACGTTCACGATCATCGCCGGACCGTGCGCCGTGGAGAGTGAGGGGCAGGCGCTCGCCGCCGCTCGGGGCGCCAAGGCCGCGGGGGCAACGATCCTGCGGGGCGGCGCGTTCAAGCCCCGCACATCGCCGTACTCGTTCCAGGGACTGGGGGAGCGGGGCCTGGAGATCCTGGCCCGATGCAGGGAGGACACCGGGTTGCCGGTCGTGACCGAGGTGATGGAGCCACGGGACGTGGAGCTCGTCGCATCGTGGGCCGACGCCCTCCAGGTCGGCACCCGCAACATGCAGAACTTCGCCCTGTTGAGGGAGGTCGGCGCGACGAGCAAACCAGTCCTCCTCAAGCGGGGCTTCTCCGCGACCGTCGAGGAGTGGCTGATGGCGGCCGAGTACGTCGCCCAGCGAGGCAACTCGGAAATCATCCTGTGCGAGCGAGGCATCCGAACGTTTGAGACCGCCACGCGGAACACGCTCGACCTCGGCGGGATGGTCGTCGCCCAGCAGGAGAGCCACCTTCCCGTGATCGTGGATCCGTCGCACGCCATGGGGCATCGTGAGCTCGTCGCTCCAATGGCCCGTGCGGCGATCGCGGCTGGCGCCGACGGCGTCATGGTCGACGTCCACCACGATCCCGGCGAGGCGCTGTGCGACGGACCTCAGGCCCTCACGCCGGCCGATCTGCTCGAGCTGTCGAAGGACCTGAACGCCTTAGCGTTCGCGCTCGGCCGCCAGCTCGTCTGAGCCCTTGCCTCCCGCGCGAGCTCCCTGGTGCATTTGACTGGGATCCATCGCATGCGGTAGTTGAAGGGGGCGAGAGCAGCCCGGGACCGGGGCGGGACATCCGCCTTCGGAGGAGGCAGGCTGTGCCACCGCCATACGCTTCGTCCGCATCGGTTCGGACAAGCTCGCGTGCGTCTCTCACTTCCCGCCCTCGAAGGAGGAAGCCATGCGTCGCCGCTCGCTGATCGCTCTGTTCGCTGCCGTTTCCGTTCTCGCCGCGCTCACTTCGAGCGTCGCCCAGGGCGCTCCTGGGAAGCCGAGTGCGGAAAAGGTGATCTTCTTCTCCTCGGACGGGATGCGACAGGACCTCGCGGAGGCGTTCGTCGCGGACGGCGGAATGGATACCTATGCCGGCCTCCTGGACACCGGGGTCAAGGCGTCGGGGACCGGGATGCTCCAGGCCTTTCCGCCGAACACCGGCGTCGGCTGGGCGACGATGGCCACGGGCACGTGGCCGAGCGAGCACGGCTCGACGAACAACACGTTCCACCGGACCGGCGCGACCTTCACGAGCGGCACCAGCTTCGCGGCGACCGGTATCCTCCAAGCAGACACCATTCCTCAGGCGGCCGAGCGAGCCGGGAAGACCGTGGTGTCGATGGAGTGGGTCGCCGCTCGCGGGTACGTTCCTGCGCTCCAAGGGCCGGTCGTGGATTTCCGGAGCTTCTTCGGGCGTCGAGGGATCGTCCTGAACTATGACCTTCCGGGCCAGCCGGCCGGCGCGAATGCCTTCGGGGTCGAGTATCAACGGGTGGGCGCCCCGGCGACCGGGATCGGCGCCCTGAGCGACGCGTCTGGCTGGACGAACGTCCCCGCTTCGTTCAGTACCGCGAAGCAGTTGCAATTCGACACAGTCAATACGTCCCTGGTCAACGACACGGTGGACATCTACATCTACGACTCGACCAACGACTCCACCGTCAACTACGACCAGGCGCTCTTCGTCCTGGGACGAGATGGGAAGGACGGTAACAAGAAGCTTTACGACCTGGCCGCCGACGAGTGGGGCGACGCGAAGGTCCTCATGGACACCGGGTTCGGCAGCGGCAGGGTCGGCGGGTTCCTCAGCAAGGTAGTCGACCTGGAGCCGGACCTCTCGCAGGTGCGGA
>JBOGVG010000008.1:0-4679 GCA_050692435.1 Actinomycetota bacterium | reverse complement strand
GCGGTCTCCTGAGGGGACCGAACATCGAGTTCGTCGCCGACATCCGGGCCGAGCTTCAGAGGCACATGTTCGACCTGTGCGGGGTGGTACGCAGCGAGAGGGGACTCCGGGAGCTTCAGGGGATCCTTGCCGGGCTTCGCGAGCGGTACGGCCTCATAGGCATCCAGGACCAGGGCCGGGTCTTCAACACCGAGCTGATGGAGGCCGTGGAGCTCGGCTTCTTGCTCGACGTCTCCGACGCCATCGTCGCCTCGGCGCTGGCCCGCGACGAGAGCCGGGGAGGGCACTATCGGGAGGATCACCAACTCCGGGACGACGACCATTGGCTCCGTCACTCCCTCGCCTACCGAGAGGCGGATGGGTCGATCCGCCTCGAGAACAAGGACGTGAAGCTCGGCCCCTACGTGCCGATGGAGCGGAAGTACTGATGCCGGACGACACCTCCCCGTGGGCCGCGCCGGAGCCCGAAGACACCGAGCTCTGGGAAGGGGGCCCGCTCTGGGAGGAAGGCCCGCCCCGGGAGCCCGGGGCGAGGCCGCGGATCGGCCCGCCCGCGGAAGGCCAGGTTCGGCTGACCTTACGGATCAGGCGCTACAACCCCGAGCTTCGCGAGGAGTCGTGGTGGGAGGAGCACGCCGTGAACATGGAGCCCACCGACCGGCTGCTCGACGCCCTCCACCAAGTGAAGTGGTACCACGACGGAACCTTGGCGCTCCGTCGCTCGTGTGCCCACGGGGTCTGCGGTTCCGACGCGATGATGATCGACGGCAGGAACAGGCTGGCTTGCAAGGTGCTGATCAAGGACGTCGCGCCCAAGTGCACGATCGAGCCGATCCGCGGCCTGCCGGTGCTGAAGGACCTCATCGTGGACATGGAACCGTTCTTCGACGGCTACCACGCGATGCTGCCGTACCTCATCAATGACGAGGGCGACCCGCGACGGGAGCGGCTGCAGAGCCCGGAGGAACGGCACCGATACGACGACACCACGAAGTGCATCCTGTGCGCGGCCTGCACGACGTCGTGCCCGATCTTCTGGGGTGACGAGGAGTACGTGGGCCCCGCCGCGATTGTGAACGCGCACCGCTTCATCTACGACTCGCGCGACCGCGGCGCCGACGAGCGCCTGAGGATCCTGTCCGAGAGGACCGGCGTGTTTCGGTGCCGGACCACGTTCAACTGCACGGAGGCCTGTCCCCGGGGCATCGAGGTTACCAAGGCCATTCAGGAGGTCAAGCGGTCTATCCTGTTCGATCGGTTCTGAGGACCCAACCGTGCAGACGTTCACTCATGACATCGTCATCGTGGGAGGTGGAGGTGCGGGCCTTCGGGCGGCCATCGCCGCCGCCGAGATCTCGGACGCCCTGAGCGTCGCCGTGGTCTCGAAGGTCTACCCGATGAGGAGCCACACCGTCTCCGCGGAAGGCGGCGCGGCGGCGGCCATGGGGGAAGACGACAGCTTCGACCTCCATGCGTTCGACACGATCCGGGGGAGCGACTTCCTGGCCGACCAGGAAGCCGTGGAGGCCTTCGTGGCCGAGTGCCCGAGCGAGATCATTCAGCTCGAGCATTGGGGATGCCCGTGGAGCCGAGTGCCCGAGGGGAGGATCGCCGTACGGGCCTTCGGAGGCATGAGCGTGAACCGGACGGTGTTCGCCGCCGACAAGACCGGCTTCCACATGCTCCACACGTTGTTCCAGACCTCCCTCAAATACGAGAGCATCGTGCGCTACGACGAGTTCTTCGTGACGAAGCTCCTCGTCGAGGACGGCAGGTGCGCCGGGGTGGCCGCCATCGACCTTCGCGACTCGGAGGTGAGGTGCATCACGGCGAAGGCGGTGATCCTGTGCACGGGCGGTGCCGGGCGGATCTTCTCCTTCACCACCAATGGCGCGATCAAGACCGGCGACGGGATGGCTCTCGCGTACCGGGCAGCGGTCCCCCTGAAGGACATGGAGTTCGTGCAGTATCACCCCACCGGGCTCCCGGGCACCGGGATCCTCATGACCGAGGCATCGAGGGGTGAGGGAGGGTACCTGACCAACAAGGAGGGGAAGCGGTTCCTCGAGGAGTACATCCCGTCGAAGATGGAGCTCGGGCCGCGCGACATCCTGTCCCGAGCCATCATGCAGGAGATCGAGAAGGGAAGGGCATTCGATGGTCCCTACGGCCAGTACGTGCACCTCGACGTCAGCCATCTCGGCGAGAAGCTGATCGACGAGAAGCTCCCCTTCGTCCGCGAGCTCGCCCGCAACTTCGTGGGCATCGACCCGGTCCACGAGCCCATCCCGGTCCGGCCTGTGGTCCACTACATGATGGGGGGGATCGATACCGACCTCGTGGGGCGAACGCGCCTCCCGGGCTTGTACGCGGCCGGTGAGGCCGCATGCGTCAGCATGAACGGGGCGAACCGCCTGGGGTCGAACTCGCTCAGCGAGTGCTTGGTATTCGGAGCGAGGTCGGGGAGGCAGGCGGCCGAGGACACGCTGGAAGCCAGCCAAACTGACGAGCGTCCTGTGGAGAGGCTCGCCCAGGCCGAGCAAGCCAGGCTTGTCGCAACGTACCTGGAGAAGGAGAGAGGCCGCGAGCGGATCTCCGCGATCCGCCGGGAGCTCCAGGCCGCCATGGAGCGGGGGGCAGGCGTCTTTCGCACCGAGGAATCGCTGAAGGAAGCTGTGGAGGAGGTGCGGGGGCTGCGGGAGCGGTACCGGGACATATCCCTCGACGACCGTGACCGGGCGTTCAACACCGAGCTGGTGGCGGCGCTGGAGCTCGAGAACATGCTCGACGTGGCGGAGACGGTGGTGCGGTCCGGCCTGGAGAGGCGGGAGTCGCGAGGTTCCCACACCCGCCGGGACCACCCGGACCGGGACGACGAGCGGTTCCTGAAGCACACCCTTGCCTTCACCGCACCCGAAGGGCCTCGGATCGAGTACAGCGACGTCTCGATCACGCGGTGGCCCCCGGCCGAGCGGAAGTACTAGCCACGTCGGAAGGTATGGATATGTCCGAGCAGACGATCGCGATGAAGGTGGCCCGGTACCGGCCGGAACACGCCGCCGAGCCCTACCTCGACGAGTACCGCGTGCCGTATCGCGAGGACATGGTCGTCCTGGACGCCCTGAACCAGATCAAGGACGACATCGACGGGAGCCTGGCGTACCGGTGGTCGTGCCGGATGGGCGTGTGCGGCTCTTGCGGGATGATGGTGAACGGGAAGCCCCGCCTCACCTGCTCGACCTTCCTCCGGGAGTTCTACCCGAAGCCGGTCGTGGTCGAGCCACTCCGGCACTTCCCGGTCATCCGCGACCTGGTGGTGGACATGACCGACTTCATGGAAAAGCTGAACGAGGTCAAGCCGTGGATCATCCGAAAGGTGGAGAAGCCGGTCGAGGACGGCGAGTACCTCCAGACCCCCGAGGAGGTCGACGCCTACAAACAGTTCAGCATGTGCATCAACTGCATGCTGTGCTACTCGGCCTGCCCCGTGTATGGCCGCGACCCCGAGTTCCTGGGCCCGGCGGTGATCGCCCTGGGTCGCCGGTACAACCTCGACTCTCGCGATCAAGGCCAGACTGAGCGCCGTGAGGTCCTGGGGGTGGATTGGGGCATCTGGGACTGCACGTTCGTGGGGGAATGCACGGTGGTCTGTCCAAAGGACGTCGACCCGTCCGCCGCGATCCAGCGCGAGAAGGTGGCAACGACCACGGAGGCCATGATTTCGGTGATGTTGCCATTCAGGGGCCGAGAGTGAGCAAGCGAGAGGGGGGGCGATTCCCGGCGTACGTCCCGGAGTACCCCCGGAGCTGGTGGCTCCAGACCGGCCCTTACCGGCGGTTCGCGGCCAGAGAGATCACCTCCATGTTCGCGGCGGCGTTCTCGGGTCTCCTGCTGCTGTTCCTGGTCGCGCTGTCGCGAGGGCGGGAGGCTTACGAGGGGTTCCTGCGGTGGCTGAAGCTCCCGGCCGTGGTGGCCGTCTTCGCGGTCATCCTGGTGGCGGTGCTGTACCACATGGCGACGTGGTTTCGCCTCACCGCCCACATCCAAGTGGTTCGCCTGGGCCGGAAGGTGCTGCCCAGGAGTGTGGTGATCGCCGGGCTCTTCGGGACCTGGGTGTTGGCGTCCGTGATCGTCGCGTACTTCCACATCTGGTTCTAGCCGTGGACGAGCTGCGGACGGACGACATGTCTCTGGGGGACATCCTCGACGAGTCCGACGCCAGGGAGGTGAAACGACGGGCGCGGGGTGCCGGGCCCCGCCGCGAGCACCGGCTGCGACGGCTGCTCCGTCCCGAACCCGTCTTCTGGGGACTGTTCTCGGCCGGAGGGTTCGTTGCAGCATTCCTCGTCCCTATTCACGTGGCGATCCTCGGCATCGCCTTCGCCGCGGGATGGCTACCGACCCGAGCCCTCTCCTACGAGCGGGTTCAGCATCTCGTCCAACTCCCTCTCGTGAAGCTCTACCTCTGGGGGCTGATCGCACTCCCCCTCTACCACTGGGCCCACCGGTTCCGGTTTGCCATCTATCATCAGTTCGGGATCCTGCGCTGGAAGCGGTTCATCGCAGTCGCGTGCTATGGGACCGCGATAGCCGGCACGGCGATCTCGGCGTGGGTCCTGCTCAGCATCTAGGTCTTGCTAGTACCCCGAGGCGACGGAGATCGATCGCGCCGGCGACCA
>JBOGVG010000007.1:0-21851 GCA_050692435.1 Actinomycetota bacterium | reverse complement strand
GAGGCGGGGGCTCCGCGGGCGGAGCCCCCGCCTCCGCAGATCCAGAGCTCTCAGGTGTCGACCGGCTTGAGCTGCGCGATCGCCTGATCCGGGGTGACGTCCATCCCGTGGACCTCCTTCCCGTGCGCCTGGATCAGGGGGATGAGCTCCTCTTGCGTGCCCTTCGCGCTCCAGCCGCAGTCGCACTTGACCTCGTACTGCATGCGACCACCTCCTCCGGCGGCAGATACTAGGCGGGTTCGGTTGGCTCCCGGTTGGGGTGCAGTTGGCGAGGGACGGAACGCTCCGGATCTACCTGGCCGGCTCGATCTGCGTGACGCGGGGCGACACGCTCGTACCCGAGTCGAGGCTCCCGGGCCGACAGGGTCGCCTGGCGTTCGCCATGCTGGCGGCGGAGCGCGACCGGGCCCTCGCTCGGGAGGCGATCGCCGAGCTGCTGTGGGGCGGGAACCCACCGCGCGCGTGGGATAGCGCGCTCCGAGCAATCGTCAGCAAGCTCCGCGCGGCGCTGAGCGAGGCCGGCCTGGAGGGCGACGCCCTCGCGCACGCTTTCGGCTGCTACCAGCTCCGGCTCCCGCCCGACGCATGGGTCGACCTGGAGGCGGCCGATGACGCAGTCCACCTGGCCGAGGCCGAGCTCCGGGCCGGCCGGCCCGGGGAGGCGAACGGGTGGGCCCTGGTGGCGAACGCCATCGCGGGACGGCCCTTCTTGACCGGCGAGGAGAGCCCGTGGGTGGCCAACCGGAGGGCCGCACTCCGGGATGTGCGGGTCCGGGCCCTCGAATGCCGCGCGGCGGTCGGGTTGGACAAGGGGCTGTTCGCGCTGGCCGCCCGGGACGCGGAGCTGGTGCTCGAGCTGGAGCCGTTCCGGGAGACCGCGTATCAGCTCTTGATGCGGGCCCACACCGGCGCCGGCAACCCCGCGGAGGCGCTACGCGTGTACGAACGGTGCAGGACCCTGATCGCAGAAGAGCTGGGCGTCGAGCCGTCCCCCCAGACCGAAGCGGTGTACCTCGACATCCTCCGGTCCCGGTGAGGCCGGGCTGGTAGCGTGACCGCGATGCCGAGGGTCGCGCGCCTCAATGTAACTCCTGTGAAGTCCACGGCGCTGCACCATCCGGACCGGATCCGGCTGGAACGTCACGGGGCCGTCGGCAACCGCGACTTCTTCTTCGTGAACGAGGACGGGCGGCGGTTCTCCGGCTCGGCCAAGACCCCGCTCATCCCCATCCACGCCGAGTACGACGCGGCCCACGACCGGCTCGCCCTCCGCCTTCCCGACGGCGTCGTGGTGGAAGGTACCGCCGCTGGGAACGGCGAGGCCCTCACTGTGGACTTCTACGGGCGGCCCGTCCCGGCGCGCGTGGTGGAGGGAGACTTCGAGGAGGCCCTCACACGGTACGCGGGGCACGACCTCCGCCTGGCACGCGTGGACCGGCCCGGCGACGCCACGGACGAACGCCCCGTGACGCTGGTGTCGCTTGCATCGGTGGAGGAGCTCAGCCGGCAGGGAGGGCGCGCCCGGCCGGTCGACTCCCGGCGGTTCCGGATGCTGGTCGAGGTCGACGGCTGCACGCCGCACGAGGAGGACTCGTGGGGCGGACGGCGGGTCAGGATCGGCCAGGCCGTGGTACGGATCGGCGATCCCGTCCCGCGGTGCGTGATCACGACCCTGGATCCGGAGACCGGGGCCCCGGACTTTCCCACGCTGAAGGTGATCCGGAGCTATCGGGGCGTGTCGTCGACCAACGAGCTTCCGTTCGGCGTGTACGGCGACGTCGTCGAGCCCGGCCCGGTCCGCGTGGGCGACGAGGTCGAGCTGCTCGACTGACGGCGCGACGAGGAGAGGGGCGATGGGACCGAAAGGCGTCGCCGAGCCGGCGTTCCTGTTCGATCTCGACGGGACGCTCGTGGACAGCGTGTACCAGCACGTGCTGGCGTGGCAGGACGCCCTGCGGGAGACGGGCATCGAACTCTCGGTGTGGCGGATCCACCGCAAGATCGGGATGAGCGGAGGCCTGTTCGCCAACGCGCTCCTTCGCGAGACCGGCCGGGAGGTCACGCCGGAGGACGCGAAACAGCTCAGGCGACTTCACGCCGAAGCCTACGGGCGACGCCTGGGCCACGTGCGCCCCCTCCCCGGAGCGCGCGACCTCCTCCGATTCCTAACCGAGCGGGGGATCCCGTGGGCCATCGCCACGAGCGGTTACCTGGAGACGGCCCGCCCGGTGCTCGAACCACTGGACGTACCGGAGGGAGTTCCCGTCGTGACCCGGGACCAGGTGGCCAGGGCAAAGCCGGACCCGGACTTGTTCCTGGCCGCCGCCGAGCGCCTGGGACTCAACATCGCGGACTCCGTCGTGGTTGGCGACAGCGTGTGGGACCTCCTCGCGGCCAGACGGGCTCGCGCCCTCGGCGTGGGCGTGCTGTCGGGAGGCTACGGTATGGATGAGCTCGAGCGAGCCGGGGCGTATCGCGTGTACGAGGACCCCGCGGATCTCCTTCGCCACCTGGACGAGGTCGGCGTCCGGCTCCATCCTCCCTCCCTCCCTCGCTAGCCATCGCCTCAAGGTGGCTACGGCACCCATGGCGGGCCGCTGAGCTCAGGGCGACTCACTCGGAGATGAACCCGTCGTCGTAATCCTCGCCGGTCACGGGATCTCCCCACTCGGGCGCGCCGCCGCCGTTCACCGCGACGTGCACCAGGGGACTGTTCGGCCCGCCCCCGTGGTAGTGCCACTCCTCCGCCGGGACGAACACGATGTCGCCGGGCTCGAGCACGTGGCCGGGCCCGCCGCGAGAACGGACCCGCCCCCGACCGCTCACCGCGAAGAGGAACTGCCCGCCGGGGTGCGCGTGCCAGTGGGTGCGCGCGCCGGGCGAGAAGTGCACCACCCCCACGTTCGTTCCGTCGGGCGCTGCCGGCCCCGAGCGGAGCCACACCTCCCCAGTGAACCTCCCGGTGTCCCCTTTGTCGAACTTCGCCTCACGTTCCTTCGCCGCATCCATGTTCGTCCTCCCTCACGCGTCCCATCTTCCGGCGCGCGCCGCGAGGTCCACCTCCTTGTGCGCCCTACACTACCCGGCATGGACTTCGAGACGCCCTCCCCGCTCGTGCTGAAGGGTATGTAGGTGGCCCACCGCCCCACCGCCGTTCCGTCTCGACCGCGGGCGGCGGGGCGCTCGCCGCCAGGGGGTCGCGTTTTTACCGCGGCGGCCGCGGTACTCGCGGTGGCCACGATCGTGGGCGTGATCCTACTCCGCCCCACCGGTGGCGAGCGGCCCGACGTCAGCCCTCTCGGTGTGTATGAGGGCGTGTACGAAGGGACGGTGCAGCGTGTCGAGCTCGTACCGTGCATGGGCGCCCTGCCCACGGATGAGCTCACCTGCCGGCGGCTCGTTGTCCGGGTCGACGAGGGACCCGATGTGGGCCGTTCCGTGGAGATGGAGCTTCCGGCCGACGCCCCCCGGATCCGGTCGGTGGACCGAGGTGAGGAGGTCCTGCTCGGTCACCAACCCGAGGTCGAGGGGTTCGAGTACGTCTTCCTCGAACCGCTGCGCCGGACGCCGCTCCTGGCCCTCGCCCTGCTCTTCGCCATCGCGGTCGTGCTGCTCGGCCGGCTCCGCGGCCTGACGGCGCTGATCGGGCTCGCGGCGACGCTTGCGATGCTGGCTCTGTTCGTGCTGCCGGCGATCCTCGATGGGAGGAGCCCGCTCCTGGTTGCGCTGGTGGGCGCGTCCGCCATCTCCTTCCTGGCCCTGTACCTCTCACACGGCTTCCATCCAAAGACGACCGTCGCCGTCCTCGGGACGCTCGGCGGGCTCGCCTGCACCGCGGCCCTCGCCGCGATCTTCATGTCGCTCGCCAGCATCACGGGGTTCACGTCCGAGGAGGCGTTCGTGCTGCAGGCCCTGGGGGCCGAGATCGAGATCCGTGGGCTGATCCTCGGCGGGGTCGTGATCGGCGCGCTCGGGGCGATCGACGACATGACGGTGACGCAAGCCTCCGCGGTGTGGGAGCTCCGTTCCGCCAACCCCCGGTTCACCCGGCGGCTGCTCGTGCGATCGGGCATGCGGATCGGCCGGGATCACGTTGCGTCCACCGTCAACACGCTCGTGCTGGCGTACGCGGGAGCGTCGATGCCGCTCCTCATCCTGTTCGTCCTGTCGAGGCAGTCGGTCGGCGTGGTGCTGAACAGCGAGATCCTCGCCACCGAGGTGGTCCGGACGCTCGTCGGCAGCATCGGACTCGTGGCCTCGGTCCCCATCACCACACTCCTGGCCGCCCGGGCCGCAACCGCAGGACCCGCTCGGCGGAAGGTCGAACCGCCCGGACCGGACGGCGTCGTCGCGCCGCCGGACCCCGCCCGGGTGGAGGAGGAGACGCCGATCCCGCATCCCGTCCCCGAGCGACGGCGGCAGCTGTGGCGCGGGTGGCTGACCTCTCGCCGGAGATGAGGGAGGGAGCGATCTCTTCGCTCAGGGTGTGGCTCAAAGCGTCGGCTTGATGACCATCAGGTAGAGGATGACCGCGATCGGAACCATCGTCAGCGCCCCGGTGACCGTGGTACGTCGCGCCGCGTCCGCGTAGCCTGCCGACTGTGGCCCCTCACGCTGGACCATGTCGATCTGCCGACGAAGCGCGGGGGCGAAGAAGATCCCAGCGAAGGCGCCCATGAAGACGTAGAGCCCGATGGCCAGGCCGATCCAGAACGTCGTGAAACCGAGGTCTTCGATGAGGACCATTGTGATCCCCGTCACCGGCAGCACCACGTACGCGGGGTTGGCCAGCCAGGAATCGAGGGTCTTGATCCCGCGGAGGGCGAACACCTGCTCGGGCTGGGGTTCCCCTTTCACCCTGCTGAACCAGACGAAATACGACACGTTCGCGCCGACCGCCACGATCGCGGACACGATGTGGACCAGCTTCAGCAGCGAGTACGCACTCACGGTTCCCTCCTTTACAGGCTCCGCTCCTGCGTCTGCAGGTTCAGATGTTCCAGCGTGACCGCTCCAACAGGCGCACGATCGAACCGGTAGATGTTCAGCCTCTCCGTGATATCGCTCTCGTAAACGTAGCCGTTGTACCAGTACGACGACCACGTCCCTCCGGTCTGCAAGGGGACGAGAGGGGTCGGGTCCGAGTAGGCGATCTCCCGAGCCGCGCGCGTGTCGGTGAACCGGAAGACGCTCGTCCCCGCTTGGAAGTTTCCTGCCACGCCGACATATCGGCCGGCCACCGACATCACGTTGTAGTTGTGGATCGAGCAGTTCTCCTGCGCACTCTGCGTTCGCGCAAGGACCCATCGCCCGAGGCGCCGCCCGTCGGTCGCCCGGAAGAAAAAGATGCTCCGCTCGCCGGCGGGGTCGTCCCCTTCGCACTCCGGCTCGGAACCGCCCCCCGGCTCCCAGCCCATGAGGATCACCCGTCCGTCCCACGTGAACGAGGCCGAGTGCCAGCCGGGGACGTTCGGGTGCCGGACCGAGAAGAGGCGCCGAGGCCGCCGCGCCTTCGAGATGTCCCAAACGATCAACCGGGGCCGGCAGGCGCCGGCGGCGCGGTCGACGCCCAGGTGCACCGCGATGTCGTGGCAATGGTGCCCGGGAGAGGGAACGAACGCAGGACGTCGGCCGTGGCCGGGGCGGCCAGCGGAACCGACACGATGGGGATGCGGCCGTGGTCGGGGCTGCACTCGTTGCCGAACGGCGACCTGCCGAAGAAGCCGGGGAAGCTCGACAACACGTAGAGGAGGATCCGGTGCAGGCCCGGCTTGGGGACGATGGTGATGGTGTGGGCGCCGCAGTCCACCGGGACGGACCGGATCTTGCGAGGGCCGGCGGGATCCGAGATGTCGAAGATCTGGATGCCCTCGAAGCCGGGCGTCGAGCCGGGGGTGTCCGCGCTGTCGCATCCGCGGCCGGTCTGGGGGCGATCCACGGCGCGGAA
This sequence comes from Actinomycetota bacterium, assembly GCA_050692435.1. GTDB lineage: Bacteria > Actinomycetota > UBA4738 > UBA4738 > HRBIN12 > AC-69. The sequence goes on along the minus strand of JBOGVG010000007.1, from coordinate 15,904 downwards.
CAGCAGGCCTTCCCACACCGCCACGTCGCCCTGGCCCCCGTGGCACTTCACGTCCGAGACGAGGCGGGGCGCCGCCGGGTCGGAGACGTCGACGGTCCTGAAACCGTCGTAGGAGCCCTGGAAGACGAGATCGCCCCAGAAGGCCAGATCCGTGTGGGCGTTGGCGGCCGAAAAGGAGCCCCGCTCTCAGGCGTGGCCGATTGGGGTGAGCCTCCACGTGTCGTTGTTGCGGTGCCCGCCACCAGCGGGGATCGCCGGGGCCAGCAAGAGCAGCGCCAGCGTCCACAGAACCAGGCGCGATCTCATGTGCACGGAGGCTACAACCGGCGACCCGCCATCGGGGTGTGGTCGCACGGCCCTCAGGCCGCCCCATCCCCTCCCCCGCCGCCTCCACCTTCGCCGGCGCCCCGTTCGTTCCGAACCGCCCACGGCCGGAGCAGCCCGTAAACCGTCTCGCACACCGGAACCCGCATACCATGCGAGCGGGCCCGCCGGACTACCTCCCCGTGGAGCGCCTCGAGCTCCATCCGGCGGCCGTGGGTGAGGTCGTAGTGCAGCGAGGAGAAAGAGTCGGGCTCGAGCGAGCGGGAGAACGCCTCGTGGCGGTCGAGGACATCCGCTCCCAGGTCGACCCCTTCCGCCGCGGCCACCGCCCGGACCTCCGCCACGATTCGCCGAAACACGTCCATCGTCTCAGGGACTTCGCGAATCTCCCCGATGGACAGCCGCACCCCGGCGGTCGTCCCGGCGTGGGCGCAGATCAACGCGAGCTTGTCCCAGAGCAGCCGGCGGATCTCATCCGTCGCCGTGGCGTCGACGCCCGCCGCCCGGCACGCGGCGGCAAGCGCTTCGGCCCTCTCGCTCTTCGATCCGTCCATCTCGCCGATCACGATCTGCCGGGGTCCCCCGCTCTGGAGGATCACTCCCGGCTCGGCGATCGTGGAATAGATGAAGGCGACGCCGCCGAGGACATGCCCTGGCCCGATGACCCGGACAAGTTTCTGCTCGTTGTCCACCCCATTCTGCAGCGAGGTGACGGCGGTTCCGTCGGCGATGAGGGTGGGCAGGCTGGCAGCCGCCTCCTCGGTGTCGTACGACTTCACGCAGAACAGAACGTGGTCGCACGGGCCAACCTCGGCCGGGTCGTCCGTGGCCGGCACCGCCACGTCGAAGTCTCCCGCGACGCTTCGCACCCGGAGACCCCGCTCCCGGATCGCCGCCAGGTGTGCACCCCGGGCGAGGAGATGCACCTGCTCCCCGGCGAGAGCCAGACGCCCGCCGAAGTAGCCCCCCACGCCACCCGCACCGACGACCGCGATCCGCATCCTCTCGACACCTCGCTCGGACGCCTGGTCAGCCCACCCGCAGCATCCAGAACACCTACCGGCCCGTCAACCTGCGGTTGCCGAGCCCCCGAGGCTCTCGCCGGCGGCCCGGCGGGCTTGGCTTGAGCGGGTCGGTGGAAAGCGACTACGATGAGCTCGGAGGTTTTGCCCATGGGCGACCGGCCGAGGGGAACCGGGCGGGGGTCCGAAGCCCCGCCGGTGCTCGTCGAGGTGATCACCTACGCCCCGACGATCTTCTTCCACTGCCAGCACTGCAAGGTCGCGTTCGGGCAGACGGGGATCGGGGAGCGCGTCCACCGAGAGCAGGCTCGCGAGTCGTTGCCCCAGGACCTCCGGGCCGAGTTCGCCCACATCGCGGACTGGGTGCACGGGTTGCTCGATCGTCACGGCCCTCGGGTGCGGGTCCGCGTCATCGATGCCGCCTCGCTCCAGGGGTTCTGGAAGTCCCTTCGCTACGGGACCCGCACGTACCCGGCCGTGGTCGTGGACGCCGAAGAGCGCTACGTGGGTCCGAACCTCGCGCTCGCGGAGCTCGAGATCGAACGGCGCGTGGCGGGGTCCGGCCGCGCAGAGGCCCCCGGCCTCGAACGGGGGGCGGCGCCGGAAGGGTCCGGAGACGGAAGGGACGAGAAGTCCGAAAGGGAGGGATGAGGAAGTGAGTTCGCTCTGGGTCGTGCTCATCGGCCTGGTCGTCTCGGTCGGGGTGTACCGGCTGTACGCAAAGCGGATCGACCGACACGTCATCCAGGCGGACCAGAAACGGGCCACACCGGCCCGGATGTACATGGACGGGGTGGACTTCGTACCGACGAGCCGGTACGTCCTGTACGGGTACCACTTCAAGTCCATCGCAGCAGCCGGCCCGATCGTGGGGGTCATCACCGCGGCGAACCTGTGGGGGTGGTTCCCCTCGATCCTGTGGCTGATGGTCGGGGTGAGCTTCATCGGGTGGGCCAGCGACTACAGCGCGATCATGCTGGCCGTCCGGAACGACGGGAACTCGCTCTCGGCCGTTGCGCACCGCCTGATCGCGCCGCGGACCCGACGGATCCTGTTCCTGTTCATCTTCTTCTACCTGTTGCTGATCGGAGGAGCATTCGTCGGGATCATGGCGGCCATCCTGGCGGCGCGGCCGGACGTGCCGCTCGGCATCCTGGTGCTCGCCGTCGCGGGGCTCCTGGCCGGGTATCTGATCTACAGGAGGCGTGTCGACCTGATCAGGGTGACCCTCGGGGTGGTCGCGGTCACGCTCGTCGCCATGGCTATCGGGCCCATCGGCGTGGACCTGGAGCAGGTTCCGGCCGACTGGAGCGAAGGCCCGATCAGCGGGACGGTGCTCGACATCAACGACAGGGTGAACGAAGGCGGCGAGCTGTACAAGGTGGTGGACCCGACGTTCGCCGACCCCCGCATCCCCCCGGCCGACCCCGAGACCGGAGAGCGCGCTGCCACGCCCACGTTTGACCCAACGACCGGTGAGATCAGCGTGTTCCCGAGCTTCCTGCTGTGGGTCGTGTTCCTGCTCGTGTTCAGCTACCTCGGGGCGAACCTGGCGATCTGGCGGTTCGCACAGCCCGTGAACTACATCGGGTTCTGGGTCACCGCGCTCACCATCGGGCTCGCAGCCGTCGGCGCCGTGCTGGCGGCGTTCCTGTCCCCCGAGGTGGCCGAGTTCAAGATCGACGGCTTCACGCAGTACTCACCGCCGCAGATCACCGGGGCGATCCAGCCGCTCTGGCCCATGCTGTTCGTCACGATCGCCTGTGGCGCGATCTCGGGCTGGCACGCGCTGTTCGGCTCGGTGGGCACTGCCCGGCAGCTCGAGTACGAGACGGACGCCCTCCCCGTGGGCGGGGGCGGGATGTTCTCGGAGAACGCCCTCGGGCTGCTCTCGCTCACGGCGGTCGCCGTGGCGGGCGGGGCAGGCGCCGGGGCGTTCGCGCTGGGGGTCGGCACGCTGCTGAACGAGGCCACGTTCAACGCGCTGCCGGTGACGTACGGCACGGCCCTCGGCTTCGGCGTCTTCGTGGTGATCGTGCTCACCGTGGTCCAACTGGTCTTCCGGGTGATGCGTGTGACCCTGGGCGAGTGGCTGGGCGAGGCCTGGGTCGGCTTCAAGAACCAGCACGTCGCCACCATCATCGGGATGATCGCCGTGGTCGCGCTGGTCCTGTCCGGAACCTGGGTCTACCTGTGGCAGCTCTTCGGGGCGGCCAACCAGCTGTTGGCGGCGCTCAGCCTCCTGCTGGTCACGGTATGGCTGGTGTCCACGCGGCGGAACGCGCTCTACGCTGGGATCCCCATGGTGTTCATGTACGTGACGACCATCGCCGCGTCGTTGGTAACGGCGTACAACCTGTACGAGGGGATCGTCCGGCGGGAGGGCGTGGCCACCATCTCGCTGTGGGGGGCCTGGGCGATGATCGCCGTCGCGTTGCTCCTCGTGGTGGCGGCACTGGTGATCGCCTACGACGGCTGGCGGGCCTACACCCGGTACCGGGCCGCCCCCGTCGAGGAGGAGGTCGCCCCGGCGCCCATGGTATGAGATCCGAGGGACCGAGCGGACGGGGGCCGGGTCATCCCGGCCCCCGTCCCTTCCCCCAGGCCGTCAGCGTTGCCCCGCAGAGCGAGCGAGATCGACGAAGGCCCCGATGAACACGGCGGCATCCGCCTCTGGATCGGGTGGGAGCACGTGGACCTCTAAGTGTGGCGGGTCCCGGCGCACCGAGAGCCTCCACACCCCGCCGCTCGCCTCGGCCAGACGATCGAAGATCGGGCGGACGGTGTCAGGCACGGCGCCCGGGGCGTGAAGGACCCGGAGGCCGGGCCGGCCCCAGTCCGCGGAGAGCCACGTGGCCTCATCGAGCCGATCCAGCCCCTCGGACCCAGTCCACCCCGAGGGGTTACCGACCTCGAGCTCGAACCGGGGCGATCGGGGCAGGCTCGCCCGGAAGATCATGAAGTCCCGCCGTCCCCGGGCCCGGGCCCGAGCCCACAGCCACGGCACGTCACGGGGCTCAAGGACGACGAGCACGTTGACCTCCGCGAACGGCGGCTCGGGCTCGGCGATCCCGAGCTCCGCGGCCGAGCTGCCGAGCCATCGGAGCGTGGTTCGCCGGCCCAATAGGGGCAAACCGCCCTGGAGCCACCGCAGGAGCTGGTTGCCGCGCGAGATGTTGTGCTGAGTCCCCCACGTGAACCACAACATCACGACGAGGAGCAGCACGACGGCGAGGGCGGTCGAGGCGGCTGGAAGGCTCACGGCCATACGACCTCCAGTGTGGCGGAAGGATGGCGCGGGAATCCACACCGTGTCTGGGCGCGCACGCGAAGGGGTCGACCCGGAGACGTTCCGACCGGGAGGGTGTCATGATGTGCCCGGAGGGAGCGATGCGCGAGAGCACGCGCGGCGGAGCCGCGGAGCGCGTCCGAGGCTGGATCCCCGGGCGGTTCCGGGAATTCCTGTTCGGCATGACCGGGTACGAGTTCGCCCGACAGGCTCTGGAGACGCGGGCGGCCCTGGAGACGATCTTCATGGCCGTGACGGTGGGAGACATGGTGGGCCTGCCGGTGATGCCTCCGTACTACTCGCTCCGGCTCCTCCCCTACGTCGTCCCTCAGACGGCCACGTGGCGGCGACGAGTCCTCCGGCAGCGGGAGTTCACGGAAGAACATCAATTCGACCTGCACGGGGTATGACGGAGGTTCGAGACCATGGCTGAGAAGGGACCGGTCGGCGAGGGCGAGGGCGGATCGAGAGCGGAGGCCTCCGGAGCGGGAACGCCCCCAGAGGACAGGGGGATCCGCGGGTTCCTCGGCAAGGTTCGGAAGGTCACCTACGGGATGGCGGCCCACGACATGACGCGCACGGCGCTTCGGACCCGGGGCAGCATGGAGCACCTGTTCATCCTGGTGACGATGGGCGACCTGGTGGGCGTGCCCATCCTGCCGCCGTACTACTCACTCCGGCTCCTACCCTACGTCGTGCCCCAGATCTCGACGTGGAAGCGGCGGATGCTGCGAGAGAAGGACCTCACGGACGCGATGTTCTGAGGAGCGAGCGCCAAGAGTCCGAGCGGCGAGCGCAGAAGGGATCTTGGGGATGGACGCGGAGGCGAAACCGGGGCAGGAGGCGTTGCCCCGCACGCTCGGGAGCGGGTCGCTGGCCGCGGTGTTCCGGGAGCACCCCGAGCGGCGCTACGTGATGTTCGGCGGCAAGGGTGGACTCGGGAAGACGACGTTCTCGGCGGCGACCGCCTACTGGCTGGCCCAGCAGGGACACAAGGTGATGGTGTTCTCGGTCGACCCCCAGGCCAGCCTGTCGGACATCTTCCGGCGGGACATCTTCGGCAAGGGCCCGGTCAAGATCATGGAGAACCTCTGGGCCCAGGAGATCGACGCCGACCGGCACATCGAGGAATACCAGGACGAGATCCGCAAGAAGATCCTCGACATGTACGGCATGGAGAAGGTCCCCGACGAGATCGAGGACTACATCCAGGCGGCCTCGGCCGAGCCGGCGATGGAGGAGAGCGCCATCTTCGACGCCGTCGTCGACATCGTCGTGGGCAGGGACTACGACTACTACATCTACGACCTCGTTCCCCTTGGCCACGCCCTCTACTACCTATCGATGGCGAAGGTGTACGACGAGTGGATCACGAAGATCACGCACCTGCGAGAGGAGATGCGCGAGTACGAGGAGGTCGTGGCCAAGATACGCCGGGAAGACGAGGTGGAGGAGGACAAGATCCTCGGCGAGCTCCAGTACATCCGGACCCGCATCAACACGGCGTCGCGGATCCTGGTCGACCGGGCCAAGACGGCCTTCTTCTTCGTGGTCATCCCCGAGGAGATGGTGCTGATCGACACGCGAAACGCGGCCGAGATGTTCGCCCGGTTCGACGTGCCGCTCGCCGGCTACGTGGTGAACCGGGTGCTCCCGGAGGAGCTGCTCGTCGAGGGAGCGCCGGCATTCCTGACGAACCGGATCCGGATGCAGCGCCGGTACCTCGACGAGATCCACGCCACCCTGGGAGAGCAGATCCTGGCCCGGGTCCCCGAGCTGGAGCGCGACGTGACCGGCCTCGAGATGATCGAGCGGATGGCCGGGATCCTGTTCCGGGAGTGAGGAAGGGGGAGATGATGGCGCGGGCGGTCGCGGCGAGGCACGAGCTGGTCGAGACGTCGATGCGGGAGCTCGTGGACCGAACCCCCGACCTCCGCTACGTGTACTTCGGGGGCAAGGGGGGCGTGGGCAAGACCGTGATGGCCGGGATGGCGGCCCTGTGGTTCGCTCGCCAGGGCCGCCGCACCGTGCTCGCCTCCACGAACCCCGTCCACAGCCTGTCCGGGCTGCTCGACCAAGACGTCTTCGGCCGGCACACTCGGGTCGACGGCCAGGAGAACCTGTGGGCCTTCGAGATCGACACGCGGGACGCGATCGAGCGATCGAAGCGGGAGATCCGCGAGAAGATCCAGTGGTTCCTGAAGTTCGCCGAGATCTCCACGAAGGCCGACGAGTTCGTGGAGGCGGCCACCACCAACCCCGCCTTCGAGGAGTCCGCAATGTTCGAGAACATGGTCGATCTCATGTTCGCGGGCGAGTACGACGTGTACGTGTTCGACACGGCTCCCACCGCCAACGCCCGCCGGCTGCTCGGGATGTCGAAGGTCTACGGCCTGTGGGTGAACAAGATGGTGAAGTCCCGGGAGGAGGCGCAGACGCTCCGTGAGGCGCTCTCGTTCTCGAAGAAGAAGGAGGACGACCCGCTGATGGAGTACCTCCTGTCGTTCCGGGGACGGATCGAGCACGCTCGGGAACTGCTCACCGACCCGGCGAGGACCGGCTTCTTCTTCGTCACCCTGCCCGAGGCCCTACCCATCGCGGTGATCCGGCGGTTCATCGCGTGGTTCACCGACTTCGGGATCCCCGTCGGGGGCGTGGTGGTGAACCAGGTGATCCAGGACGAGCCGGGCACCGTCGCGCCGGAGTTCGTCCTGAACCGGATGGCCATGCAGCACGAGCACCTGGAGCAGATCGGGAGGGACTTCGCCGGGATGGTCCGAGGAGTCCTCCCCCTGTACGACGACGAGATCCGGGGCGTAACCTCGCTCGAACGGGCCGGCGCCGACCTGTTCGCCTGACGAAGCTTCCCACCAGCGCTCGAAGCGGGAGGGCCCGGCCACCGGCCGGGCCGCGGTGTCGATACCGTCGGAGCCCATCGCCCCGCAGTGCGGGGTAGCGCCACGCCCGGCTGCTGGGCGAGACTCCTAGAGGTGATCCGAGACACGTCGCGACTGCCCATGGAGCGGGTCCGGGGCCTCGTCCGCCGGTGACCGAACGGGTCCTTTCCACCCGGGAGCTCAACCGCGCGCTGCTCTCCCGACAGCTCCTGCTCGAGCGCTCGAATCTCCCAGTCACGCGCGCGCTGGAGCAGGTGGCCGGGCTGCAGACGCAGTACGCGCCTTCCGCGTACGTCTCGCTCTGGTCACGCCTGCAGGATTTCCGGCGCGGCGCGCTGACGCGGGCGCTGGAGCAGCGGCGCGCCGTGCAGGCCACCTTGATGCGGGCCACGATCCACGTCGTCTCCGCGCGGGACTTTCCGCTCTTCGCGGCGGCCATCCGGAACGGTCGCCGGGAGTGGTGGCTCCGGGTTCAGCGCAAGGCGCTCGAAGGCATCGACATGGAGGCGGTCGCCGCCCGGGTCCGGAAGCACCTGTCCGACGGTCCTCTTCGCGCCTCCGAGCTCCAGGCGCTCCTCGAGGCCGACGGCTATCCCCGTATCGCCGCGGTGAGCGCCGGGATGTGGCTCGACATCGTCCGCGTCCCGCCGTCGGGCACGTGGGATTCGCGGCGGGCCGACCTCTACGGGCTGGCGGACGACTGGCTCGGGCGCTCGAACACCACGGAAGCGGAGGGCCTCGTGCACCTGGTCCGGCGGTATCTCGGCGGCTTCGGCCCGGCATCGCTCGGTGACCTCGTGAGCTGGACCGGCCTCCCGCCGACGACGCTTCGGCCCGTGGTCGAGCGGCTCCGCCTCCGCCGGTTGCGCGACGAGCAGGGTGGCGAGCTCCTCGACCTGCCCCGAGCCCCCCTGCCCGAGCCCGACACGCCGGCGCCGGTCCGCTTCCTGCCCACGTGGGACGCCACGCTGCTCGTGCACGCCCGCCGGACGCAGATCCTCCCCGAGCCCTACCGCCCCCGGGTCTTCAACACGAAGACCCCGCACTCCATGTCGACGTTCCTGGTGGATGGGGCGGTGGCCGGCACGTGGCGGTACGAGAAGGGCCGGGTGCGGCTCGAGCCGTTCGATCGGCTCCCCGGCGGGGCCCGGCGCGAGCTCGAGGACGAGGCGGTGCGCCTGGCCGCGTTCCACGCCGAGTAGCTGGGATCGTGCCGAACGCGAGCTCGCTGCACATCCGCACGGCATTCCGCAGTGCTGCTTCCTCCTCGTCCTCGTGGGGCGGGAAGGACTCGAACCACCGACCGGCGGGTCACGAGTCCTCTCCCAGAAGTGGGCCTCTACCTGCGGAAACGGACAAGGACGCAGTTCAGCACACCCATGGGCCGGGCTCTGGAGGAGGTCCTCGGAAGACGCGGCCGGGCAGCTTCGACGGGGGCCCCCCTGCGGAACCGCAGCAGACGATTCAAGATGGGTGGTTGGAGTGGCCTTTCCAGCAGGAAGGGGGAGCAATGCCAAGGGAACAAGCCGCGCAGGAAGCACAGGTCTCTGAGGCACAGATCGCCGTTCACTGGCCCGAAGAGGAGTACTACTACCCTCCCGCAAGGTTCATCGCCCAGGCGAACGCGGGCGACCCTGCAATCTTCGAGCGATTCAGCGAGGCGCACTTCCCCGAGTGCTTCAAGGAATACGCTGACCTGCTCACCTGGGACGCCTACTGGCACACGACGCTGGACACCAGTAACGCGCCGTTTTGGAAGTGGTTCGTCGGCGGGCGACTGAACGCCTCCTACAACTGCGTTGACCGCCATCTGGCGACCAGTCGGAACAAGGCAGCTTTCATCTGGGTGCCCGAGCCCGAGACGGAAGACATCAAGGCGATTACCTACCAGGAGGTCTACAAGCGGATCAACGAGTTCGCCGCGCTCCTGCGCGGCTTCGGTGAAGTGAAAGTCGGTGACCGGGTGACGTTCCACTTGCCGATGGTCCCCGACTTGCCCGTCTCCATGCTCGCCTGCGCCCGCCTCGGCATCATCCATTCCGAGGTGTTTGGCGGATTCAGCGGTGCGGCGTGCGGAGACCGGATCGCCGACTCGCAAAGCCACATCCTGGTGACGATGGACGGCTACTACCGCAACGGCGAGCTGATCGACCATAAGGCGAAGGCCGACGAGGCGGTGGCTGCGGCCAGTGAACGCGGCGTTGAGGTCGACAAGGTGCTGGTCTGGCGACGGCATCCCGGCCAGTACGTATCGAAGAGCCCCATGGCCGAGGGGCGGGACTTCTTCGTCGACGAACTCCTGCAGGACTACCGTGGGAAGGTAGTCGAGCCGGTTTCGATGCCGGCCGAAGCCCCGCTGTTCCTCATGTACACGAGTGGCACGACGGCGCGGCCCAAGGGGTGCCAGCACAGCACCGGCGGGTATCTGGCCTACGTCGCCGGCACGTCGAAGTACTACCAGGACATCCACCCGGAGGACACGTACTGGTGCTTCGCCGACATCGGGTGGATCACCGGTCATTCCTACATCGTCTACGGCCCACTCGCGCTCGGGACGACGAGCGTGATGTACGAGGGAGTACCTACCTATCCGGACCCCGGTCGTCCGTGGCGGATCGCAGAGCGGCTCGGCGTGAACATCTTCCACACCGCCCCCACGACGATCCGCATGCTGCGCAAGCTCGGCCCGGACGAACCCAAGAAGTACAACTATCACTTCAAGCACATGACCACGGTGGGCGAGCCGATCGAGCCCGACGTCTGGCGCTGGTACCACGAGGTCGTCGGAAAGGGCCAAGCGGTCATCGTCGACACCTGGTGGCAGACCGAGAACGGCGGGTTCCTGGGCAGCACACTGCCCGCCCTCCAGTCGATGAAGCCTGGCAGCTGTGGCCCCGGGGTCCTGGGGATCTACCCAGTGATCTACGACGAGGACCACGATGTGGTCGAGGCTGGAAGCGGCCGGGCCGGCAACATTTGCATCCGCAACCCCTGGCCCGGCATCTTCCAGACGATCTGGGGCCAGCCCGAGCGATTCGTGCAGATCTACTACGAGAAGTACTGCCGAGACAAGAACAGCAAGGACTGGCGCGACTGGCCGTACCTGGCGGGCGACGGCGCCGTCCAGGGCGCCGACGGCTACTTCCGGATCCTCGGCCGAATCGACGACGTGATCAACGTCGCCGGCCACCGGCTGGGGACCAAGGAGCTCGAGTCGGCGAGCATCACTGTCGAGGAGATCGCCGAGGCAGCCGCCGTCCCGGTGATGGACGAGCTTCGCGGCCGGGCCGCGGAGATGTACGTCTCGCTGAAACCGGGGCTCACTCCGACCAAGGACATAGAGGAGAAGGTGGCCAAGGCGATCGAAACCCAGATCGGGAAGATCGCGCGACCGAAGAACGTTTGGATTGTCCCGGACATGCCCAAGACCCGCTCCGGAAAGATCATGCGTAGGGTCATCGCCGGAATCTCCAATTTCGCCGATGTCGGGGACACGACGACCCTGTCGAACCCCGAGGTCGTCGAGGACATCCGCCAACACGTCCAGAGCGAGAAGCTGGCTCGCGGCGAGGTTCCGCGTGAACTATCGCCGCAGGAAATGGAGGAGATCAAGTCGTTCGGTCGAGCTGAGTAGCGGCTCAAGCGACGATTGGGGACGGACTTCGAGGAAGTGGCTCTAGAGAGCGCAGGCTAAAGGAGGCTCACGCGTCACCTCATCTCCCCAGCCCCAGAGCAACCAAGTGTCGCGGCCGCGAGGTTGACAATGGGGAGGAACTAGGTGCAGAACGTTTACCCGGGCAAGGAAGTGCCGCTGCGTCCGTAGGGCTCCGTCTCGCTCCCCCCGGATTTCGGCGAGCTCACTGTAGTCAGATACCCGTGGGCCGAGCGCGAACGCGAGTCAGGTCTTGCTCATGTCGAGTTTCTCGCGCTCGGAGACCCCGGCAACGATCGACGCGCTCGCACCGTCCGGAAGCCGACCCGGCGCACCTACGTGGCGGCGACCGAACCCTGAAGGAAGCCCCACGCGATGGTTCGGAACGAGGCCGGATGGATCGACGCCGCCCAGCGCGAGGCGTTCGTCCTAATGGTGTGGAGTCCGAGCGGCAGCCGAAGGTCGTATGGCGATTCGACTTCAAGCGGGGCAAGGTCGTCCGCATCGACATGGCCGCAGATCCAGCGCGCCTGCTTGCCGTACGGCCCGTTCTGTCGCACGATGGCAGTACGGGAGAAAGGAGGTGGTCCGACTTTGCATAAACAGCTCGAGACCCCCGAGGTGACTGGCTGCTGAGCCGTCCCTCGCGGGCCGGGGCGGACCGCCCCGGCCGTGCGCCGGGAGACCGGCAGAATCCAACCAGCTCACCGACCTCGCGTGGCTCCGGTTGGTCCACCGGACGAACCTCGAGAGAGGCAGAAGCGCCCGCGAGGCGATAGATCGGACAGGCCGGGCCCTCGAGGCCCGGCCTGTCGCTCTTCTGGGCTCAAGACCCGGCGACCTCCGCTGACGATCCCTGTCCATCCGTTACGACGCTCGAGCGGTCACCGTCGAAGGTCAGCGAGTAAACCTCCTGACCCCTCGGATACTCCTTCGTCGGGCGGAACTCGCGCGTGACGGTCACGCCGAGCGCCTCGTATGCCCCGTCCTGTTCGTCGCGCAGGCGTTCGCCCAGGTAGACGTTCGCGACGATCTCGTGCGGCAGCGACGCGGCCGTCACCATCCGGACCGCGCCGACGACCGGCGGGCCGACGACCGTCAGCTCGTCGGCGATCTTGACGAGGTGCCCGGGCCCAGCGTCCAGCCCGATCGAGAGCCCCACGCCAGCCGACAGGTTCCTCGAGTTGCTCCGGAAGTCCTCGAGGACGCGCCGGTGGAACAGGTCGACCAGGCTGCGGGCCGTGTGCACGAGGTCGCCTGCCGTCTGGACGAACCGTTTCTCGTACTCATCCGGCGGTCCGGACTGCACGATCCAAAACGCGAGGAACCCATCCCCCGTGAACTTGTCGAACCACCCGCCCGATCCGCGGATGCCGCGCCTCACCGCGCTGACGAACTTGTCCATCACGAGCGCGAACCGTTCGAACCGGATCGCTTCCTTCATCAGCGTCGTGGACTCGCGGATGTCGGCGGCCATCACGAACATCTGGATCGGCTCGCCGTCGAGCACCGCGTCCAAGAGCTCGTCCTTGCGGAACCGTTGCTCCCAGTCGGGAGGCGCGTGTGGCTTCAGCAGCCGCGCGACCCGGGTCCGCTCGCGGTCGCGTTGCGCCTCCGGGGACGCACGGTTCGCGGTCACTGACCGAACAGCCGCGTGATCCAGGCGCGCCACTCAGCCGCGGCCGCCTGTTCGTCGACGCCGCCGGCGAACAGGTGGTGACCGACCATCACGGTGCCCTCGTACCCGCGGATGAACCGATAGAGTGCGGCGTCCGTGCGCACGCCGAGGAAGCTCGGGGAGACGTGGTCGACCACACCGTCGATCGGCGGGAGCCCTTCGGGCGTGAGCCGCACGTGGTCGCCTTCGGCCACGTCATCGCTCAACCCGAGCCCACGTCGGAAGATGTCCATCGCGTGTTCCTTGTCGCCCGCGACGTTCGGCCCGATGGCATCGACGGGTTTCCCGAAGCGGCCGGAGAAGTACGTGACGTACTCGACGAGCTTCTGGAAGTACATCGGGTCGCCTTCGCTCATGCCCTCGTACTCGGCTTCCCAGTCGTCGCCGAGCATGCCGCTGTGGACGTAGCGGATGGCCGTCTGCCCACCTTCGCGCTGGTCGACCCAGTAGTCGAACTGGTGGTACGCCCCGTCCGGGCCCGGCGTTCCCTTGGTGACGAGCCGCGTCGGCGGATCCCAGGTCGTCACAGTAGTCGTCTCGGTGAAGTCCCCGATGTCGAACCTCACCGTGCCGCCTTCCCGTGGCTCGATCTCGTTCCGGCCCAGGAACCAGGAGTTCAGCCCGGGGCCGGTGGCGATCGCCTCCCACACCTGCTCGGGCGTGGCGTCGACCACGGCGTCCTGCGCGATCTCGAACGGATGACCCATCGACACATCCCTCCGGCACGCAATGATAGCCCCGGCCTGGCACGTCGCCGTGCCCGGGCGCCGGACCGAACCGGGTTGGAGGTCACCGATGAGTTCCGCGCCCGTGCCACGTCTATCGCTGCGGCAGATCCGACGCGTGACGGGAGGGGTGGCAGACCCGTGAGGAACCTGGTCGTGATCGAGTTCCTGCCCCTGGACGGCGTGATGCAGGCACCGGGGGCTCCGACGAGGATACCGAAGGCGGCTTCCAGCACGGTGGTTGGCAGAGGCCCTACTTCGACGACGTTCTCGGAGCCTACGCCGCCGAGGGGATGGCTCAGACGGAAGCCTACCTGTTCGGAAGGAAGACCTACGAGACCATGGCCGGCTACTGGCCGACGGCGCCGGCCGACGACCCGTACGCCGGGCATCTGAACAGCGCAGCGAAGTACGTCGCCTCCAGGACGCTGCAAGACGCGGAGTGGCAGAACTCGACGCTGATTGCGGGCGATGTTGCCGAGGAGGTCGCCAAGCTCAAAGAGCAGCCCGGCAAGAACATCGCGGTCCTCGGCAGCGGGGACCTCGTTCAGACGCTCATCGCGAACGACCTGGTCGACGAGTACTCCTTGACGGTGTTCCCCATCGTGCTGGGTGGCGACAAGCGGCTGTTCCGTGACGCAGACCAGACCAGGAACCTGAGTCTCGTCGACTCAAAGACCACCAGCACCGGCGGCGTAATCGTCACCTGCCAGCCCGCCTAAGGAGGGAAGGCCTCTACGTCAGCTGGGGCAGGAGCGGCCGGCCCGGGACCTGGTCATGGGCCCGATCCGAGTTTTTTGTGCCCTACAGGCGTCCGTCCTAGACTGGGATCCGGTCAGGAGCCGCGAGGCTCCCAACGCCACGGATGATCCGCATGGGAACAGCGGGCTCTCCTACGATCCGGTATCGCCGCCGGAAGCGGTGGCTCGCCATCCATGCAGTCCTGTTCGCGATCGTGAACGGGTTCTTCGTCGGCCAGTGGCTGCTGGTGCGCGACGTTCCCCTTGAGGATGTCGATCCACGTGCGCTCGGCTCGTTCTGGCCCGCCTGGCTGATGCTGCTGTGGGGCGTGGTGCTCGGCATCCACGGGCTCTACGTGTGGGCCCGCAAGCCCGTCGTCGACATCGAGGCGCCTCGGCCCGCGAGTTGGCGGTTCGGCCGTGCGGTTCGAACAGTGGTGTTCACCGACCTAGTCGGATCGACCGAACGGGCGCGGGAGCTGGGCGACCGCCGCTGGGGAGAGCTCCTTGGGCGACACGATGGCCTCGCCGAAGCGCTCGCGAGGCGGTTCCGCGGGCGAGTGGTGAAGCACCTCGGCGATGGCCAGCTCGCGGTCTTCGAGTCCCCGGAGGAGGCCATCCGGTTCGCCGACTCGTTCCGGACCGAGCTTCGCGGCCAGGATCTCGAAATCCGCGCCGGGATGCACGCCGGGGAGGTCGATCTGCAGCGACGCGACGTGGCCGGAATCGGCGTTCACATCGCCTCGCGCGTGATGGCCGAAGCGGAGCCGTCCCAGATCCTCGTGTCCAGGACGGTGCGAGACCTCGTTGCCGGTTCAGACATCGCCTTCGTGGACGTGGGGACCCGAGAGCTCAAGGGGCTCGACGGGGAATGGCAGCTCTTCGCCGTGTCGGACGCATGAGGATGCCGGGCCCATCTCCAGCGTTTGGCTTTGATGCACCGAACCCCGTCATCGATGCCCAGGCGCCATTGAGCTCGTCAGACGACATAGAGAATCAGGGCCCAACCGCAGGGGACTTCCTTGAGTGCCTCATGCGTGGCCTACACTTCAGCCTCACTCGTACGTCAGGCGATGATCCCTGAGGCTTGTTGGATGAGGAATTCCCTCCACGTCGGCCCTAGCCACCAGCCCGAGCAGCCGCACGAGCACCACATAGAAGAGGGACAGGAGCACGAGGCGCGATTCTCACGGCCCGACGGGTTGCGACCATCGGGGGGACCCAATCGCGTTTCGTACCCCACGCATGCCATTCCCGGGCCGTAATAGTGATTGCACCACCTGGGAACGGGTTCGTCGGAGGCCCGGCTGGCCGCTAGGATGCGCGGATGGCCGACCACATGATTCGCACCGAGGGCCTCCGGAAGTCCTTCGGGCAGGTGCAGGCCCTGAAGGGCGTGGACCTCGCCGTGGAGCCGGCTTCGGTGTTCGGCCTCCTGGGTCCGAACGGGGCGGGCAAGACGACTTCGGTCCGGATCCTCACCACGCTTCTGGCGCCCGACGAGGGCCACGCGGAGGTGGCCGGGTTCGACGTCGTGCGGGACGCGGAGCCGCTCCGCCACGTGATCGGGCTGGCCG
>JBOGVG010000006.1:0-5846 GCA_050692435.1 Actinomycetota bacterium | reverse complement strand
CCCCACCCGTCCCCGCAGTTGATGATGGGCACCGACGCCCACCTGGCGGCCTCGGCCGGCGCGCCCTGCTGGAAGTGCCGCATGGCGATGACGTCGCCGTAGTACTCCAGCATGTGCACGGTGTCCTTGATGGACTCCTGGTAGAAGTCGCCGGCCCGGGTCATCTTGGCGTCGGAGAAGCCGCACACGTGGCCGCCCAACCGGTGCATGGCGGCCTCCGTGGCCAGCCGGGTGCGGGTGCTGGGCTGATAGAAGGCAGTGACGAGGGTCTTGTCCCGGAGCAGGTCGCCGTTCCGCCGCTCCCGCGCGTGCGAAGCCAGTCGGTCGGCGACCTCGAAGACGTGGAAGTACTCCTCCCGCTCGAAGTCCCTGAGCGACAGGATGTCCCGCCCCAGGAAGCTCCTCATCGTCGGTCCTCCTCGTATTCGGCCATCATCGCTCAGCGCCGGGTCCCGGTGAACAGGACGGCGATGCGTTCGTCACTCGCGACCTGGCCGGCGCGCACCAGCTCGAGCAGCCCGGCCAGGCCGGCCGACCCCGTGGGGTCCACGTCGATGCCGGTGGCATCCCCGCCGAGCGCGTTCGCCTCCGCCAGCGTCTCCTCGGACACCACCAGGGCCGAGCCGTCGGTGGCGAGCATCCCGGACACCACGTCGGCCCAGTCGTAGGTCTCGTCGTCGAGGATGCCGGTGGCGATGCTCTTCGGCTCCTCCTCCCACGGCCACATGAACTCCGAGCGGTGGGTCCGGGCGTAGCGCATGCCCTCCACGATGGCGGCCGGGGACCCCGGCTGCCCGATCCGCTCGCGGACCCGCTCGTACGCCCGCTTCAACGGGTGCCCGCCGCGGGTCTGCACCGTGTGGACCGTGGGGAGGGCGGCCGGCGCCTCCAGCAGCGCGGCGTCCTCGAAGCCCCGGATGCACGAGCTGGCCAGGGCGCCGCCGCCCACCTGGACCACCAGGCCGGTCAGGGTGGCATCGGTCGAAACGAGTGAGGA
Organism: Actinomycetota bacterium; assembly: GCA_050692435.1. GTDB lineage: Bacteria > Actinomycetota > UBA4738 > UBA4738 > HRBIN12 > AC-69. Next base: position 4,849 of record JBOGVG010000006.1, on the reverse strand, counting down.
GATCATCTCGTAGGCCAGGGTCTCGCCGCCCTCGATGGCCAGGCCGTTGTCGCCGCCCTGGACCGTGAACGGCAGGGCCCCGGCGGCCAGCGCCTCCTTGAGCCCCAGGTACGCCGGGTCGCCGACCATTCCCTCCGCTCGGGGACAGACCTCGATAAGTGCGCCGAGCTCCTCGAGGCTCGCCAGCACCTTGGGGTCGGCCCAGGTCGGCACGAACACCTTCAACGTGCGCTCGGCGGCCCGGGCCACCACCGCGGCCGCCAGGGCCGCGTTGCCGCAGGAGGCGATGGCGAGGTCGGGCCGGTCCCCGTCGACCAGGCCCGCCTGCTCCGCCACGAGCAGGTGGACCATGACCCCCATCAGGTGGCGGCCCTTGTGCGAGCCCGAGACGTTGCCGGTCTCGTCCTTCACCCACACCCCGCCCTCCCTGGAGAACCCGAGGTGCTCGGACAGAGCGTCGCTTCGGAAGAACGGCGTCACCGAGAACCCTCGCCCGTCGACCTCGGCCACGGCCTTGTCCAGCCGCTCCACCAGGTCCACGTAGTCGCCGTCCGAGAGCCCGTGGCGCCGGCCGAGGTGGTAGGGGTGGAACAGCTCGCGGTAGCGGACGAACGGGTTCGGCTCGTCGTCGTCGGGGAACCCCACGTGCGTCGGGTCGAGCTCCCGGGCCAGCACGTGGTCGATGTCGTCCCCTGGGCTGGCGTTCGGGCACCGGAACGGATGGGGCTCATCGGGCGGTGCGACGTGGCCGCACCCCGCGCACACGACCGACGTGACGTTCACGACTCCTCCGCCAGGCCTGTCCGGGCGTTGAAGTCCTCGATCATCCGGTCCCACAGGGGGAGCAGGTCCCGGAGGTCCCGCCAGAACCGCTGGGACCGCCGGACCGTGAAGTCCTCGATCGAGACGCCCTGCTGCTCCACCCACGTGAAGTACCCGAGGTTGAAGATTCGCTCCCGGTCCCGTTCGCCGAGCTGAAGGAAGTGGTCGGTCTCCATCGCCTCCACCGACCGGCCCAGGGTCTCGGCGGCCGCGATCTCGTCGAAGCCCTCGGGGAAGTCGCGGCCCAGCACCTTGTCCTTCTCGGTGCCGTACATGGCGGCCCCGTCGGTGGCCACCGTGACGATCACGTCGTCGTGGCCCATCGCGAAGAACTTCGCCGTCTTGATGGCGGCCAGCACGTTGCAGGTGCTGGACAGCCCGAACGACGGGAGCGACTCGATCACCCGCGTCGGAACGCCACGGCCCGACAGCAGGCTCCGGCCGGCGTCGGTGTTGAACAGGACGTTCAGTCGGTCGGTGTCCCGGTCGGAGACGGCCGTGACCGCGTCGGTGTTCATGACGTTGTGGATGAACGGGATGTGCTTGTCTCCGATGCCCTGGATGTTGTGCTCCCCGAACCCATTGGAGAGCATGGTGGGGCACTCAAGGGCCTCCACGGCCACGATCATTGAGCCGTGCCGCTCCTTCAAGTAGTCGCCCGCGCCGAGGGTCCCCGCCGAGCCGCTGGCGGAGACGAAGGCCCGCAGGTGCAACCCGCCGTCGCGCTGGCGCATGGACTCGTACACCCGCTCCAGGGCCGCGCCGGTGCACAGGTAGTGCGCGAGGTGGTTCCCGAACTCCGAGAACTGGTTGAGGATCACGTTCTCCGGGTCCAAGGCCAGCCGGTTGCACTCGTCGTAGATCTCCTTGACGTTGCTCTCGGTGCCCGGCGTTCGGACGATGTCCACCGGGTCGGCTACCCATCGCTCCAGCCACTCGAACCGCTCCCGGCTCATGCCCTCGGGCAGCACCGCAACGCCGCGGCAGCCCATGATCCGGGAGATCGCCACCCCGCCCCGGCAGTAGTTGCCGGTTGACGGCCACACGGCCCGGTGCGCGCCGGGGTCGAACCCGCCGGTCACGATGCGGGGAGCCAGGCACCCGTAGGCCGCCAGCACCTTGTGCGCGCCGATCATGGGGAACCGGTCGCCCAAAGCCACCACGATCTTCGCGTCCACCCCGGTGAGCTCCGAGGGCAACACCACGTGCTCCGGCACCGCCACGTGCCCCCGGCGGTCGGCGCCGTTGTGCCAATGGACCCGGAACAAGTTCAGGGGATGGGCCGCGTTGGGGTCCACGGAGGCGAGGTCGGCGCGGATCCGCTCCGGGACCTTGGCCGGGTCGGCCAGCTCGGCGAAGGTGGGGAGGGCGATCCCCGCGCTCCGGAACCGCTCGGCGGTTCGCTGGATGACGGCGTCGTCCATGAGCTCACGCTGAAGCTCCGTTCGGCCTCACCTCCGTTCACCCCGGATGATAGCCCGGGGGCCGAACGGGAGGCCCTGCGGCGGCGGTCGCCAGCGACAGGCGCCTAGCCGTCGCGCGCGAGGGCGATGCAGTGGATGGCCGGCAGGCCGCGACCCGCGAGCGTCCACGTCCCGCCGGCGTCGGTCGACGCATAGACCTCGCCGTCGGGGGTCCCGAACGTGGCGTCCGTTCCATGCGCGTCGAGCCAGTGGCTGTCGATGTTCGAGCCGTACCACTCGGGGAGGCCCGAGGTGCACCGCTCGAACGCCCCGCCCGAGAGCGGCCGCCGGTAGACGGCCGCGCGCCCACCGAACGGCCCGGTCGACGCCGACAGCAACACCGCGTCCCCGGCGATCGCCACGGCCCGGCAGTAGGTGGCGTGCAGTCCCCCGGTCTCGAAGGCCCACCTGCCTCCCCCATCTCCGCTCACGGCAAGGCCGCCCGCGCCCAGCGCGGCCAGGACCAGCGCCGGCGTCTCGGGGTGCGCCACCACCCGGTGCACGTCGGTGTCGACGTCGATCGTCGGCTCCCATATCCCGCCGCCGTCGGCCGATCGCACGATCCCGCCCACGTGGACGTTCGCGTACAGGACGCCGCCCGGCCCCGCGGAGAGCGATCGAACGTCCGGCGGCTCGCCCCACGGCGTGTACCAGCCCTCGCGCCCCTCAATCTTGTCGAACGAGACCACGTCCTCCAATCGTCCGTCCGCCAGCTTCAGGAGGTGCGCCTCTGCCGCCCCGGCCCACACGTCGCCGCTCACCTCGACCACGCAGTTCAGCCGACGGCCGGCGGTCTCGACGACCGGCTCCCACGACGGCCCGTCCCCCCGCCACACCGACTCGCCGTCGACGATCGCCCACCACCCTTCGCGGCCCTGAGCGAGCGCGGTGACCGGGCGTCCATCGAACGCGACGATGCCCAGGCCGGCCTCGTGAAGCCCTTCGGAGGTCCCCACCAGCACTCGCATGTCAGGAAGCGTAGTGCTAGGCCGAGCGGCGCGGGGTCCGGGATCCGCGGGTGGCAGCGGAATGGAACGGCGGCACGCACTTGTCGAGCACCGGATCCGGGACGCACACGGCGGGCTTGCCGCCCCTCATGGGGATGCCGTCGGCCCCGGGGAACGTCCCGAAATAGTGATCGAAGGACCGATTCTCCTGGACGACGAAGATGACGTGTTGCATATTTTCGAAGCCGGTCGGACTGGGGGCCTGGCCGCGCCGTAGGAGGAGCCCGGGCGGGCTTCGGGGTGGCGTCCCATCCGCCGCAGGCCGCGGCCACCAACGCGAGCAGCGCGACCATTGCGGGGAGCAGGGTGCGGCGCGGGGCCGGACGTGGCGGAGAGTTCCATCGAGGTCGTCGAGACTGACGATACCGCTGGACCCAGCCGACTCCAGGATCGCCAGGAGTCGCCGATCAACCGGGTCCCATGCACGAGGCGCAAAGATGACGGGAGACTGCTTGCTAGACTCTGTGCCGGTCTCGCCAGGTCCCATCGTCTAGTGGCCGAGGACACCACCCTCTCAAGGTGGAGACACGGGTTCAAATCCCGTTGGGACTACAAGCAAAAGACCAGGTCAGAGGCCCTGTCGGGGCTGAGCCGCCAGTCAACCGCGTCGTTCGTCCCGCATTTGTCCCGCGGACGACCGCGACACGGGTGAGTGGTCACCCCCAGGTGTCGGCTTCCTATGACACCGCCGGGTGTACCACCGGGGCGTTCGCGATGCTCCGGCGGCAGGTGCTGTCCCGACTGCTCGCCGCTCAGTCCGCGCTCCCTGGCGGGCTGCGGTTGCTGGTCATCGAGGCGTACCGACCCTCGGACGTGCAGCGCTCGTACTTCGAGGGCTACCGGGACGAGCTGCACGCGCTGCATCCCCAGTGGTCTGCAGATCGGCTCCATGTTGAGGCGAGCAAATACGTGTCGCCGCCGGAGGTCGCGCCGCATTGCACAGCGGGAACGGTCGACCTCACCCTCTGCGAGGCGGACGTAGTCGAACTCGATATGGGCACCGAGGTCAACGCCAGCCCGGAAGCCAGCCGAAACGCGTGCTTCACCAACACGCGGTCCATCCCGGCCCACGCACGCCGGAACCGGGCTGTCTTGGTGGAGGCCCTCACCGCGGCCGGCATGGTGAACTATCCGACCGAGTGGTGGCATTGGTCATACGGCGACCGCTATTGGGCGCACGCGACCGGCCGACACCACACTCTACGGTCCGATCCACCTGGCGCGCCCCGACGGGACGCGCCCGTGAGCGGTACCGACGCCCGACAGTGGAGTTTCGGCGCGCACGGCAAGGCGCCAGGCGGCTGGAGCGGCCCGGCCAGGGGTGCCGAGAGGCTCGACGCCTACTACGCGCGCTGGCGCGAGCGAGCGGCGGCCAAGCGCAGGTCTAACCCATCGGCGGTACTCTCACGCAATGCGACCACTTCGGTATTCCATCAACGTCACATTGGACGGGTGCTGCGATCATCGTGCAATGTCGGCGGACGAGGAGCTGCATCGTCATGCGGTCGAGAACCTCGCCCAGGCCGATGCCCTCCTCTTTGGCCGGGTGACCTACGA
>JBOGVG010000005.1:0-6696 GCA_050692435.1 Actinomycetota bacterium | reverse complement strand
CCTTTCTCGAGGGCAAGCAGGTGACCATCGTGGCTGATACCGTCACACAGTTCGAGTTCGATCAGTTCTCAGGCTACGTCTCGTTCGTTCACCTCGCGGTGAACAACGGTTTGTCGGTCGAGGAAGTGCCGGTTGGCTAGCCATGGACCCGTGGACCACGCGGGATGGACATCACCCCCAGGCTCGCGGCCCTCATGCGCGACTGACTGCGACGGTGAGTGCGCCGCCGGGGGGCAGCCCCCGGCCGTCCGGCCGAGGCCCCGGGTCCCGTCGGAGGCGGACAATCCCCCATCTCCTGTGTGGTCGTATATGAAGGGCGGGAGGCGTTTGCCGGGTTGCTGAGGCGTTTGCGGGTTGCCTAGGGCCCGGGTAATGTTTGCTGCCGAACACGGCCTGAGCAGGAAGGACGCGAGTGGCACAGGTCGTCAGGGAATCAGTCACCGGGCCGCCCGTACGCCCGGCGGAGGGCGAGCCGACCGCAGCGGTCATCGGCCGGAGCCCGCGGGAGCTGTTCTGGCGACGGTTCCGGCGCGACCGGTTCGCCATCGTCGGCATCGTCATCATCGTGTTCATGGCCCTCGTGGCGACGCTCGGGGCACCCCTCGCCGCGAGGCTGGCGGGACAAGGCCCGAACGACGTGGCTCACCCTCTCAGCCTGGCCCTGAACGAGATCGGCCTGCCGGTTGGCCCGAACAACCAGTTCTGGTTCGGGGCCGACACTGCCGGCCGCGATCTCTTCGTCCGGGTGATGTACGGAGCCCGGACCTCACTCACGGTGGCGCTGCTGGCTACCGGGATGGCTCTGGTGATCGGGGTCGTCCTGGGCCTCGTGGCCGGCTTTTACGGGGGACGGGTCGACACCTTCATCTCCCGGCTGGTCGACATCGTGCTCTCCCTGCCGGTCCTCCTGCTTGCCCTGGGGCTGGTGGCAGCCTGCAGCCTGAGCCGAACGGGGTGTCTGGGGGGCCTCATCAAGCCGGGGCTCCTCCTCGTTAGCTATGTGATCGGCCTGTTCAGCTGGCCGTACCTTGCCCGGATCGTTAGGGGACAGGTACTGTCCCTCCGGGAGAAGGAGTTCATCGAGGCGGCCCGGTCCCTGGGCTCAGGCGACCTCCGCATCATGTTCCGGGAGATCCTCCCGAACGTCGTTGCCCCCATCATCGTGTACACCACTCTGATCATCCCCAACAACATCCTGTTCGAGGCGGCGCTGTCCTTCCTGGGCATCGGGGTCAAGCCCGAGACGCCTTCGTGGGGGAAGATGCTCTCCGAAGCGGGGGGAGGGATCTTCACCGTCGCCTGGTGGCTGATGCTGTTCCCGGGCCTGTTCCTGTTCCTCACCACGCTGGCCTTCAATCTCGTCGGGGATGGCATGCGGGACGCCCTCGATCCCAGGAGGGCGCGGTAGGGAGGGGGACGCGAGGCGAGTACGCGGTAAGGACGGCGATCGGAGAAAGGAGGGAGGAAGGCGGGAGAAGACATCCCCTGTTGTGACGTCGACTCGTGAGAAAGAGGTGATGAAGTGAGTCGGTACATCAGGTTGTTGGCGTTCGCGGGCGTCGTGGCTCTCGTCGCGGCGGCGTGTGCCGGGGAGCCGGAGGGCCCGGCCACGACGCCCCCTGAAGGGCTCCAGAAGGGGGGCACGCTCCTCGCGGGCCTGGAGTCGGACGTCGACGCGGCGTTCGACCCGCAAAAGGAGTACTACTCGGTCACCTGGGGTTTCTACCACTGCTGTCTGCTGCGGACCTTAGTGACTACGAACGGCCTCTCGGCCGATGAGGGCGGCAACGACCTGTTCCCGGACCTCGCGGAAGCCATGCCGGAGGTCTCCGCAGACGGCCTGACCTGGACGTTCAATATCAAGCCGGGCCTGATGTTTGCGCCACCGTACGACGACACGGAGATCACGGCCGAGACCTTCATCAACGCGATGGAGCGGGAGGCCACCGAGAAGGTCGGGGCGGGCTATCCCTTCTACTACTCCGTAATCGAGGGGTTCGACGAGTTCAGCGCGGGTGATGCCGACACGATCAGCGGGATGACCGCCGTGGACGACCACACCCTGACGATCACTACCACGCGGCCGGCCGGGGACATGCCTTACCGGATGATGATGCCGGCAGCAGCGCCCATCCCGACCGGTGCCTACGAGGGGCACGAGGACGACTACGGCCGGATCCTGATCTCCTCCGGACCGTACATGTTCGAGGGCTCGGATCAGGCGGAGAAACCCCCCGCTGAGGCGTTTCCCGGGTACCGCCCGGGGCGGTCCATCATCCTCGTCCGGAACCCCTCCTGGACGAACGACGACCTCCGTCCGGCGAACCTGGACCGGATCGAGATCCAGATCGGCCTGACCACCGACGACATGCAGAACAAGATCAAGGCCGGCGAGCTGCACGTGAATCTGGACGGCGTCCCGCCGCCCCAGATCCTCCAGGAGTACCAGACCGACCCGGAGAAGGAGCAGTTCCTCGGGTCGTGGGTCGGTGACGGCGTGTACTACCTGTCGATGAACATCGCGGAGCCGCCGTTCGACGACATCCACGTCCGAAAGGCCCTGAACTACGCCACGGACAAGGCCGGCCTGCTCCGGATTCGGGGTGGCCCCCTGTTCGGGGAGCCGGCCGGCCACGCCATCACCGATCCCCTGACCGCCGACCTCCTGGCCGATTTCGACCCGTACCAGACGACCGACAGCTCGGGCGACATCGACCTGGCCAAGGAGGAGATGGCGCAGTCGAAGTACGACACCGACGGTGATGGGGTCTGCGACGCGCCGGAGTGCAAGGGGATCGTGACGTCCACCGACGAGGCCGACCCGTACCCGGACCAGTCTGCCCTGCTCCAGGAGAACTTCAGCCAGATCGGGATCGAGCTCGACGTGACTACGTTCGAGCGCACAACGATGTACGACAAGTGCAACGACCCCGCTGCGCACGTGGCCCTGTGCGCCGGTCCCGGCTGGTTCAAGGACTATTCGGACGCCACGACGTTCGGCGAGCCGCTGTTCGGATCGTTGGCCATCGGGCCCGACTCCTGCTGCAACTACTCGAACGTCGGTGCTCCAGCCAATGTGCTGAAGAAGAACGGGTACGAGGTGACGGAGGTCCCGAGCGTCGACTCCAAGTTCCAGGAGTGCGACGCCATCCCCGTGGGTGACGAGCGGTACCAATGCTGGGCCGAGTTCGATCAGATGGTCACGGAGGATGTCGTGCCCTGGGTCCCGATCAACTTCGCCAAGGACGTGTTCGTCTGGAGTGATCAGATCCAGAACTTCGTCTACGACCAGTTCTCCGGCCAGCCCAACCTGGCCCAGATGGCCCTGGTGGGAGGTGGCGCCTAGGAGCCGCGAGACGCTGAGGGAGCGGAGGGGGCCGCCCAGGCCCCCTCGCCCCTCTTGACTCTGTAAGCTCTCGACCGATGGGCCGCTATCTCATCCGCCGGACGCTGTTCCTGATCCTTGTCTTGGTGATCGTCTCGTTCCTCACCTTCCTCATCTTCCTGAAGCTCCCGCCCGGCGACCCCGCCCGGATCGCCGCCGGCCGCCGGACCAGCCCCCACATCATCGCGACCATCCGTCACAACTACGGCCTGGACAGGCCCTGGTACATCCAGTACAGCAGGTTTGCCAAGGGGATGATCCCGTGCTGCGGCTGGTTCCTGGACAAGAACATCTACTTCTCGTTCCAGAACCAGGTCGCGGTGTCGGAGGAGATCAGACAGCGGATATGGGTGACCCTGACCCTGGCCCTGGGGGGCGCGGGGGTCTGGCTTCTCATCGGCCTGCCCATCGGGATCGTCTCCGCCATCAGGCCCCGCTCGGTGGCAGACCGGGCGGGGATGCTCTTCGCGCTGTTCGGCGTGTCAGCCCCCGTTTTCTGGCTCGGCTACGTCATGCTCTTCATCTTCTGGTTCAAGTTCAACGCGTGGTTCGGGTGGGGGTTGCCGGGTAGCGGTCTTCCCGTCAGTGAATCCCTCCCGGAAGCGATCCTCAAGGGCCGGTTCGTGCTCCCCTGGGTGACGCTCTCGCTGACGTTCGCCGCCTTCTACGCCCGGATGGTCCGGGGGAACCTCATCGAGACGATGTCCGAGGACTACATCCGTACGGCGCGGGCCAAGGGCCTGTCCGAGCGCCGGGTGATCTTCCGACATGGGCTGCGGGGCGCCCTGACCCCGGTGGTCACTATGTTCGGTCTGGACCTTGGCATACTCCTGGGCGGGGCGGTCATCACGGAGACGGTCTTCGCCCTGCCGGGGTTGGGCCAGTACCTCCTCAACTCGCTCCAGACGAACGACTTCCCCGCGGTGATGGGGGTGACCATTATCGCGTCAGGGTTCATCGTAGTGGCCAACCTGGTCGTGGATGTGTTTTACGCGGTTCTGGATCCTCGCGTTCGCTACACTTGATGGAAACGTCCGCCCGGCACGGTCTGGGAAGGAAGCTAGTGGCTGAACCGCTGCTCGAGGTCAAGGACCTCAAAGTGCACTTCCCCACCGAGGATGGCCTGGTCAAGGCGGTTGACGGAGTCTCGTTTCGCATCGACGCGGGCGAGACTCTGGGCGTGGTGGGGGAGTCCGGGTCGGGGAAGAGCGTGACCTTCCTAACCGTCCTGGGATTGATTTCGCGCCGGCAGGCCCGCATCGAGGGCCAGATCAGCTTCCGGGGGCTGGACCTCCTCACGATGCCTCCCGACGAGATTCGAGAGATTCGGGGGAGCAGGATCAGCATGATCTTCCAGGACCCCATGACATCCTTCCACCCCTTCTATCGGGTCGGGGACCAGATCGTGGAGGCCATCCGGACCCACCAGAAGGTGTCGAAGAAGGCGGCCTTCGACCAGACGGTGGAGATGCTCCGGGTGGTTGGCATCCCCCGACCCGACCAGCGAGCCCGCCAGTTTCCGCACGAGTTCTCGGGAGGTATGCGCCAGCGGGCCATGATCGCCATGGCCCTGGCCCTGAACCCCGACCTCCTCGTAGCTGACGAGCCCACCACCGCACTCGATGTCACCGTCCAGGCCCAGATCCTCGAGCTGATCGACCGCCTCAAGGAGGAGTTCGGGGCCTCTGTTGCGCTCATCACTCACGACCTGGGCGTGGTCGCGGAGTACACCGACAACATCATGGTGATGTACGCCGGGAAGATCGCGGAGTACGGGACCCGGGATGACATCTACTACGGCTCGCACCACCCGTACACCTGGGGGTTGCTCCAGTCGATCACCCGGGTCGACCAGCCCAAGACCGAGCGGCTCCTACCGATCAAGGGGCTCCCCCCGTCCCTGATCTTCGTCCCGCCCGGGTGCCCCTTCCACCCTCGGTGCCCCCACGTCATGGACGTCTGCCGGGTGGAGGTGCCTCCCCTACTACGGGCTGACGGCACGCATGCCTCGGCCTGCCACCTGCCGCACTCCCAGAAGGAGCGTATCTTCCGCGAGGAGGTCCAGATCCGCACATGAGCACCGTGGAGACCCGCAAGGAGCCGGATCGAGGCGTCGCCCGGAGCGATCACCCACCTCTGGTTAAGCTGGCCGGGGTTCGGAAGTGGTTCCCGATCACCCGAGGGATCATCTTCAAGCGCACCATCGGCTACGTCCACGCAGTCGACGGCGTGGACCTCGAGGTTTACCCGGGGGAGACGCTGGGCCTGGTGGGCGAGACGGGATGTGGCAAGTCCACGCTGGGGCGGTGCGTGACGAAGCTCTTCGACGTCACCGAGGGGCAGGTCTTCTTCGACGGGCAGGAGATCACCAGCTACCGCCGGAGGCAGATGCAGCCCCTACGCGAAGAGATGCAGATGATCTTCCAGGACCCCTATGCATCGCTGAATCCCCGGAAAACCGTAGGGACGATCATCGGCGAGCCGTACCGGATCCACAAGACGATGGACAAGGCCCGGATCAAGTCCGAGGTTCAGCAGCTCATGGAGCTCGTGGGGCTGAACCCGGAGCATTACAACCGGTACCCCCACGAGTTCTCAGGGGGCCAGCGGCAGCGGATCGGGGTGGCCCGGTCGCTCGCGCTGCGGCCCAAGCTGATCGTGTGCGACGAGCCCGTGTCGGCTTTGGACGTCTCTATCCAGGCCCAGATCCTGAACCTCCTGGAGGATCTCCAGGAGGAGTTCCACCTGACCTACATCTTCATCGCCCACGACCTCTCGGTGGTGAAGCACATGAGCGACCGTGTGGCCGTGATGTACCTCGGCAAGATCGTGGAGATGGCCAGCGGCGACACGCTGTACGAGAACCCCAAGCACCCGTACACCGGGGCCCTGCTCTCGGCGGTCCCCATCCCCGACCCGAACCTCGCCGCGGCGAAGAAGCGGATCATCCTTCAGGGCGACGTCCCCTCGCCGATCGATCCGCCGTCGGGCTGTCGGTTCCACCCCCGGTGCCCACAGAGCCGCGAAGCCGCCAGGGCGGTGGGGCTGGGCGACGAGCCGCACCCCACGTGCCGGGAAGAGGACCCCGCCCTTCTGCCGCATCATCCGGGCCAGGTCGCCGCGTGCCACTTCCCACTGCCCGACAGGGCAGTCATCGACGTGGACGCCGTCTAGACTGACCCCATGCTGACGGTCATCGCCCTGGTCCTGAACGTGGCCTCGTCGCTGTTCCTGATCCTGTTCATCCTGCTCCACGCGGGGCGGGGGAGCGGCCTGTCCGACATGTTCGGCGGCACCAGCACCCTGGCCGG
>JBOGVG010000004.1:0-6299 GCA_050692435.1 Actinomycetota bacterium | reverse complement strand
GGCCAGGATGGCGCGCTGCTGCTGCCCCCCGGAGAGCTCGAACAGGCACTCGGCCCAGAGGTCGCCCAGGCCGACGGCGTCGATGGCCTCGTTCACCTTCGTCCAGTCCTTCCGGCCCATCCGGTGGAACAGCCCCTTCGACGGCGTCAGGCCGGCGGCTACGACCTCGCTCACCGAGACGGGGAGCGAGGTCGCCATCCGAAGGCCCTGCGGGGCGTAGCCGATGTGCCTTCGAACCTCGGGATCAGTGGGCGAGCCACCAAGGACGCGGACCGTGCCGGCGTCCGGACGGAGCAGGCCGAGCATCAGCTTCAGCAGCGTCGACTTGCCGCTCCCGTTCGCACCTGCGAGGACGGTGAACTCTCCCCCCTGGAGCGTGAGGTCCACGTCCGTCAAGATGGGTTCGGCCCCGTAGCCGAACCGGACGCCAGCAAGCTCTGCCGTCACGTCCTGCACCGCAGCCCCTCTCGCAGGTTCGTCAGGGTCTCCTCCATGGCCGACATGTAATCGAGCGGCGCCGGGTCCGATTCGAGCGTGTTGAGCGGCAGCGCCGGGACCCCGACACTTTCGGCCACGCTCGAGCCGACCCGGCGGCCCGCATCGGTCTCCTCGTAGAAGACCACCGGCGCCGCCCGTCCCTGGTCGATGGCCTGGGCGGCGGCCTGGATCCGGGCGGCCGACGGTTCGCTCTCAGGCGTAAGCCCCTCGATCCCCAGCTGCCGGAGACCGTACGCGCTGGCCAGGTAGCCGAACGCCTCGTGGGTCACCACGAACGTGGAGAACGCGCAGTCCGAGAGCCCCGCCCGGAACGACGCGTCCAGGTCCTCCAACGCACCCAGTGTGGCCTCCTCCCGCTGCGCGTAACCGTCCGTGCCCGAGGGGTCGGTCGCCTCGAGCGCGTCCGCCACCAGCCGAACGATCACCTCCATGACGGCCGGGTCCAGCCACAGGTGTGGGTCGAACGTCTCACTCATCTGGGGCTCCATACCGAGCTCGGCCGTCACGTCGATCACCATGCCGCCGGCATCGTCCACGGCGCGCTCCACGTCCGGCTGGAAGTCGATCTCACCCAGGTACACGACGACGGCCGCGGTCTGGATGTCGGCCCGTTGGGCCGCGGTGACCGTGGCGTCGTGGGCCTCCACGCCTGGCGGGGTGAGGTCCTCCATGTCCACGCGGTCCCCGCCGACCTGCTCCGCGGCCCAGGCCAGCGGGTAGATGGCGGCCACTACGTTCACCGGGCCTTTAGAGGACGCGCCCGTGCAGGCGGCCGTACCCAGCGCGAACAACGCGACGGCGAGCCCGGCGATGGGCCTCGAGCAGAGCCTCATGGGCCGAATCCTAGACGAGAATGATTATCAATTTCAACTGGTACAGGTAGGTTTCCACGGAGGCTGAATCACTGTTCAGATTCGTGGCTGCCCGAGCTCGCTCGACTTGACCACTCGTCGCGTTTCGTCATAGGTTGAGATTTCGGGCGCTTCGTGCAGGTCGAACACGTCCTGCCCCCAAGGAGGTGTTGTCGACGCAGTGCGCAGACGATTATCTGTTCGTTCCGCTCATCCCTCGGGCATCCGCATCCGCGTCCGCGCCCAGTCGAGCGAGACATCCCGAGGACGGTTGATCGAAGGAGGCAGGATGACGAGACGTCTGGCGTTCGTAGCCGTGCTCGCGCTCGTGATCGGCACGATGGGGTCCGCGACGGCCCAGGAGCCCGGAAGCAGGAACGTCGAGGTGCTGGGCAAGCTCCGGCTGACGAACGTGGAGGGAGGCATCGCCGACGTGGGGTACTTCGGCGGCTTCGCCTACCTGAACGCGTTCGCCCCCGAGTGCGCCGGGCAGCCCGGTGCCGCAGGAACCGGCGTCCACATCGTGGACGTCCGCGACCCCGCCAATCCGGCGAAGGTCGGCTTCATCCCGGCCCACACGAACAGCTTCGTCGGCGAGGGGATCCACATCGTCCACGCCGAGACACCTTCCTTCACCGGCGACCTGCTGATCCACAACAACGAGACCTGCAACTCGACAATGTTCGCCCCGTCGGGGGCCTCGCTGTGGGACGTCACGGACCCGATGGACCCGGTGCCGCTGAAACTGAACTTCGGCGACACGGACCCGGCCGTCGCCGGCCAGACCTACCACACCACCCACAGCGCCCAGCTGTTCACCCAGCCGGGGAAGGCGTTCGCGGTCCTCCAGGACAACCAGGACCTCGAGGACGTGGACATCTTCGACGTCTCTGATCCGGCGAACCCGGTGATGGTCTCCGAGCAGGGGCTGGAGGACTGGCCGGGGGCGCAGGGCTCGTACGCCAACGGCGACACGGTCTTCGACCATGACTTCCAGTTCAAGCGGATCGGCGGGCACGACTTCCTTCTCGTCTCGTACTGGGACGCCGGGCAGGTCCTGCTGGATGTGGACGACCCGGCCAACCCCGTGTTCGTGACCGACTCGGACTACCGGACCCCCGACCCGCTGATGCCCGCCTTCGACACCCCGGAGGGGAACAGCCACCAGTCCTACTGGAGCAGCAACAACCAGTTCATCCTGTCTACCGACGAGGACTTCTCGCCGTTCCGGACGCTGTTCGAGATGACGACCGGGCCGAACGCCGGCGTGTACGGCGCGGGTGAGTTCGGGTTCACGCCCTCCATCGACAGCCGGCCGGACGGAATGATCGGCGGGCCGACGGTCTTCGGTGGACGGGGCTGCCTCGCCGCGGGCCCCAACGCGGGGCCCGACGCGGTGGCAGGCGAGCCGTCTCCACCCCCGGCCAGCGCCATCACGGCCGAGCCCGGCGAGTAGAAGACGGTCGTCTTCTCCAGAGGCGGCTGCTTCTTCTCCACGAAGATCGCCGCAGGCCAGGATCTCGGCTACGACGTGGTGGTCATCGGCCAGAGCCACGGCGGCTCGAGGAACGGCCTGCTGCCCGACGGCTTCTTCTGCGGCGGTCAGGGACACGACTATGACGAGCAGATCCCGGCCATCTGCTTCGGGCACCGAGTCATGCACCTCATGTTCAACGACACACCCGAATACACGGGCGCCGAGGGCGCCGACATCGTGGTCGGGACGCTCGGAGAGAAGTACGGCGCCACGACGGAGTTCGACGGTTGGGGCTACGTCCAGCTCCACGACGCCACGGACGAAAACCTGCAGATCATCGACTCGTTCGCGGTACCCGAGGCTCTCGACGAGCAGTTCGTCGAGGAGGGCCATGTCCTCTCAGTCCACGAGGTCAAGACCGACCCCAGGCGCCGGGTCAACCTGGCATATCTCTCGTACTACAACGCCGGGTTCCGCGTGCTGAGGTTCGGCACTGGTGGGATGCAGGAGGTCGGGTTCTTCATCGACCAGGGCGGGAATCACTTCTGGGGCGTGTTCCCCATCGGCGACGAGTTCGCCGGGCACGGCTACCCCGGGTTCAGTTCCCCCGGGCGCGGGGTGGGCCCCCGGCCGGTGGTCCTGGCCAGCGACCGCGACTTCGGCCTGTACCTGCTGATGTACACGGGCGGGCAGCCCGTGGTCGGGCCGTAAGTAGAGACGGCCGGCGCCGAAACGGTGCTGGCCGGCGAGAAGGCCGACCGGCCCCCGGAGACGGGGGCCGGTCCCGTCCCTCCGGGCGGAAACGACGGGCCGCAGCAGCTTGCCGCACTTGGGTGTCCGCCCGGTGGGCCGGTGTGCTAGATTGCCGCGCTCGTTCGGCTCGCGCACATCGAGGCAGGGAACAGAGAGGGGGCAGGGGAGTGCGAAGAGCAACGATCCTACTTGGCGTGATGGCGCTGTTCGGGGCGTTGGTCCCGTCCGGCGCGCTGGCCCATCCCGGCCAGCACGGCCCCACGGATGGCCATCTCCTCGGCACGGGAGCGTTCGGGAACATCGAGCTCCTCGCCACGGAGGAGGTCACCGAGACGGCCGACCTGGTGGCCGACGTCACCGTCAACACCGCCCGGACCCATGCGTTCGTGGCGAACTGGAGCGGTGCGGATTGCCCGTTGAACTCCGAGAGCGGCGGGCCAGACGCCGGCGCGTGGGTGATCGACATCACCGACCTGAAGAACCCCGAGACCGTGGGGTTCATCCCCCACCGCCAGGACAGCCGTCCCGGTGAGGGGATGCAGGTCCTGGACATGAGCACGAGGTTCTTCACCGGCGACGTGCTGGTGATGAACAACGAGCAGTGCGGCAAGAACGGCCGGGGCGGAGTAACGCTCATAGACGTCACCGACCCCCTGAAGCCCGTCAAGCTCGCGAGGAACGTGGGCGACCGGGGCTTCGCCGACGTGAACGACATCCACAGCGCGTTCGCCTGGGACGCGGGGGACCGTGCCTATGTCGTCATGGTGGACAACTTCGAGTTCCCCGACACCGACATCATGGACATCACCAACCCCATGCGGCCAAGGCTGATCGCCGAGTACGACCTGAACGATCACGACGTCGATCAACCCGAACTCCAGCTCACGAACTCGTTCCTGCACGACATGGTGGTCAAGGAGATCGGCGGCAAGTTCATCCTGCTCGCCTCCTATTGGGACGGCGGGTTCGTGAAGGTCGACGTGACCGATCCGGCGAACGCGGTCTTCATCGCGGACACCGACTACAACAACCCCGACCCGGAGCTCTTCGAGTCCACGGGCGCATCGCTCACCCCGGAGGGCAACGGCCACGAGGCCGAGTTCACCATCGACAACCAGTACTTCATCGGCACGGACGAGGACTTCGACCCGTACCGGTCAACGAAGTTCAAGATCACGACCGGAGCGAACGCCGGCAACGAGTACGACACCGCCCCGACGGGCGGCGGCGCCGCGGTCACGTTCCTGCCAGACCATGCGCTGAACGGGCCGGTGGTGTACGGCGGCTACGGCTGCCCGGTGGGGTCGGCTCCGATCCCGCCGGCCGACTCCATCGCCTGGCCGACGCTCGCGCCCGGCGAAGAGAAGATCGTGGTGCTCCAGCGGGGGCCGGCGGGCGACCCGGCCGCGACCGAGGAGGCTTGCTTCCCCGGCGAGAAGGCCGAGAACGGGCACGAGGCCGGGTACGACGCGGTCGTGCTGGTGGCGCGGCATCTGGGTGAGACCACCGAAACGCTCCCGCCCTTCTGCGGCTCGGGCGCGTTCCCGGCGCACGAGCCCATCGTGACCGTCTGCACGACGCACACGGCCATGCACCACATGTTCAACACGACGCCGAGCTTCGAGCTGCCCTACGACCACTCCGACTCGCCGGACAACGAGCCTGCCATCGGCACGCTCGGGGAGCGGGTCGAGGTCGGCTCGATCTTCGACGGGTGGGGCTACGTCCACTTGTACGACGCGAACACGATGGCCGAGCTCGACACGTTCGCCATCCCCGAGGCCCACGACGAGGACTTCGCGTTCGGCTTCGGCGACCTGACCGTGCACGAGGTGGCGGTGGACCCGGACGACGCCGACCGGGCCTATCTGTCGTACTACTCGGGTGGGATCAGGGCCCTTCAGATCGTGAACGGCGAGCTGGTGGAAACGGGCGGCTACCTCGACCCCTTCGGCAACGACTTCTGGGGCGTGGAGACGTTCGTGGACCCGGCCACCGGCGACACGATCATCCTCGGGAGCGACCGCGACAGCGGGCTCTGGATCTTCCGCCAGACGGAGGGCGGCGAGTAGGGACCAGGACGTTCGACATCGGGAGGGGCCGGCGCGAGCCGGCCCCTCCTAGATCTTCCCCGGAGGCCCGGCGTCGTCCGGTCGGTCACCTTCCGCACCCGTAGCGGGACTCCCTGAGAAGCGATATAAGGAGTGGCTGCTCGAGGAGGGAGGCGAGGGGGCGTGCCAAAAGCTTCATCCCTGTACGGCGACCGCGCAGAGGCAGGGCACGTCGACGAACTGATCCGCAACGGGCTGGCCGTCCTCTCCGCAGGCGCCGCGGGCATCCACTTCGCCGTGGTCCAGTCGCACTTCGAGGAATACTGGCTGTTCGGCGTGTTCTTCGCCGTGGTCGCCTGGCTCCAGGCAGCGTGGGCCATCCTCGTGGTGGCTCGACCATCGAGAGCCGTCCTCCTGGCCGGCGCCCTGGTGAACGGCGGCGTCGTCGCGATCTGGATCGCGTCCCGGACCGTGGGGATCCCCCTGGGGCCGGAGAGCGGCACGGCCGAGGCGGTCACGCTGCCGGACGTCACGGCGACGGCGTTCGAGATCGTGCTCGTGCTGGGGCCGCTCGCGCTCCTGTCGAGCCGCCCACATCGGCTGGTCCTCCCCCGGGCCGGGATCCTCGCCGCGACCCTCGCCATCTCGTTGGGCGTAATGGTGCTGACC
>JBOGVG010000003.1:0-8314 GCA_050692435.1 Actinomycetota bacterium | reverse complement strand
GCGGTCGTCGATCCCTCGCGACAGGTCGTGGAGTTCCCGGGCGTGCTGGTCGCCGATGAGCCGAGCGAGCACCGCCGGTGGGGTCCGGGCCAGGTCGCCGACGGTCCTCACCCCCAGCCGACCGAGCATCTCGACCGTCTTCTCCCCCACCCCCCACAGCGCCCGCGCCGGGAGGGGCTCGAGGAACGTGGCGACCGCCTCGTCCCTTTCTACCACCAGCCCGTCGGGCTTGGCCTGCCGCGACGCCAGTTTGGCCAGGAGCTTGTTGGGGGCGACCCCCACCGAGCAGGTCACGCCGACCTCGGACCGGACCTCCCTGCGGACCCGTTCGGCGATCTCCTCGGGGGGCCCGAACAGCAGGACGGCCCCGGAGACGTCGAGGAAGGCCTCGTCCAGAGCGATGGGCTCCACGAGCGGCGTCACCGAGAGGAGGACCTCGCGGAACCGATTGGAGTGAGCCCGGTAGGAATCGAAGTCCGGAGGCAGGAAGACCGTGTCGGGGCACAGGCGCCGCGCCCGGACCGCGGGCATGGCGTTCCTGATGCCGAAGGCTCGGGCCTCGTACGAGGCGGACATCACGACCCCCCGCGAGCCGGCTCCCCCCACCACCACCGGCCTGCCGGCGAGCGAAGGATCCTTCTGGACCTCCACCGAGGCGTAGAAGGCGTCGAGGTCGACGTGGAGAACGGGTTCGATCACCATCCGGCCGAGCCTCCGCTCGCGTGCCACAGCTTCCTGGGGGGAAGTCCGGGGAAGGGATCGGCCTCCGCCAGCGCCTCCGACAGCCGGCCGGCTCGCCGAGCCTGCTGGAGGCGGGTGAGGTCCCAAGCGTCCTCGGCGATGATACTCACGCCCTTCACCCCCGTCCGGCGAAGCCGTCCCCGCACGGCCAGGACGAAGGAATGGAACACCGTCTTCAGCACCTTCGCTTGCACCTTCTCGAACACCACCACCTCGACCGGCCCGGTCGCGTCGTCCAAGGTGAGGAACACGATCCGCTGGCCGCTTCGCACCGCCGGCGTCTGGGAGGCAACCTTCACCCCGGCCACCACGACCATCGCGTCCCCGCGCTCCTTGTGGAGGTCCCTGGCCCAGGTCACACCGAGGTCGGCGAGCAGCGGCCCGAAGAACGAGACCACGTGGCGCGATGCGTCCAGGCCGAGCACCTCCAGCTCGGCCCGTACCCGTTCGGCATCCGAGTACTCGGTGAGCGAGAACCGTGGTCCGTTCGTCTGGCTCGATGCCGACCACAGGTCCAGCGCGAGCTGGTCGCCCTCCCGCTGTGGATCGCTGACCATGGCCTCGTACAGGCGATCGCGGCGCGTGCCGGCGGGGAGGGCGTCGAACGCCCCGGCGTGCACGAGGGCCTCGACGACCGGCCGAGACACGTTGGTCCGGCGCAGGAAGTCGCCGACATCCCGGAACGGCCGTTCGGCCCGAGTCTCCTGGATGGACCGGACCTCCGCATCGGAGATCCCGTGCACGTCCTTCAGCGCCAGCCGGATCCCGTAGTTCGCGCCGACGCGTTCGGCCATGTAGTCGGGTTCGCTCGCGTTCACGTCGAGCGGGAGGATCTCGATGCCGTGCTCCCTGGCGTCCTCCAGGATCAGCCGCCGGGGGTACATGCCGGGATCATGGGTCAGCACGCCGGCCAGGAAGTGCGCTGGGAAGTGGGCCTTCAGATACGCCGACTGGTAGGTGGGGACGGCGAACGCCGCGGCGTGGGCCTTGCAGAACCCGAACGAGGCGAACTGCGCGACGTCGTCCCACGTCTTCTCGGCAACGTCGCCGGCGATCCCGCGTTCCTTCGTGCGCTCGAGGAAGTCCTCGCGCAGCGATGGGAGCATCGCGTCGTCGTCCAGGTGGCGGCGGATGTGGTCGGCGTAGGTCAGGTCGTATCCGGCCATGGCGGCAAGCGTCCGCATGACCTGCTCGTGGTAGACGATCACGCCGTACGTCTCGTGGAGGCCCGGCCGGAGCGCGGGGTGCGCGTAGACCGGTCGCCCCATCCCGTGCCGGCGGTTCAGGTAGGGGCGGATCATGTCGGACTTCACCGGCCCCGGGCGGAACAGCGAGATGTCGACGATGAGGTCCTCCCACCTTGTGGGTTGGAGCTTCTGGAGCAGCTCGCGCTGGCCGGGCGACTCGATCTGGAAGCAGCCGAGCGTGTCGGAGGCCCGGATCAGCTCGAAGGTCGGCTCGTCGTCCGTGGGGATCTCGTCGAGGTCGACTTTCACGGCTTCGGTGCGGGCGATCTCGTCCAGGGCATGGCGCATCGACGAGAGCATCCTGACCCCCAGGATGTCGAGCTTCAGGTATCCGAGGAGCTCGACGTCGTCCTTGTCGGCCTGGATCATCCGGTAGCCCTGGAACGAGCGCTCCAGCGGCACCCGACTCACCAGGTCGTCGTCGGACAGCACGATGCCCGAAGGGTGGAGCGCGAGGTGCCGGGGGAAGCCGTTCAGGCGCTCGGCCACCCGGAACAGCAGCTCGAGCTGCCCGGCGTTCAAGTTGGACCCGGCGAGCTCGGGGAGGATCTCGATGGCCCTTCGGATGTCCTGCGCGCCGATGTGGGGGAAGGCCTTGGCCACCGTGTCGATCTCGACCTCGGGGAAGCCGAGGGCCTTGCCCACCTCGCGGACGGCGCCCCGGGCCCGGTATGTGTCGACCATGGTCACGCAGGCGCATCGGTCCTGGCCGTAGCGCGACAGGATCATGTCGTAGACGTCCTCGCGGCGAGCCGACTCCACATCGATGTCGATGTCGGGGAGCTCGTCGCGGAGCGGGTTCAGGAACCGCTCGAACAGGAGGTCGTGGCGGACGGCGTCGACGTCGGAGATGCCGGTGAGGTAGCAGACCAGCGACCCGGCGGCCGAGCCCCGGCACGCGCAGCGGATCCCCATGGCCTTGATGTCCGCGACGATGTCGGCAACGGTCAGGAAGTAGGCCGCGTAACCCATCTTCTGAATCAGCGCGAGCTCGAGGTCCAATCGGTCCCGGACCGCCTGCGTCGCCTCCATCCCGCGGTGCTCCATGCCGCGCCAGCACCGCTCGGCCAGGACCGACGCGGCGGAGCGGCCCTTCGGCGTGGGGAAGTCCGGGAAGTGGACCCGGCGAAGGCCGATGTCGAACGTGCACGACTCGGCGAGATCCAGGGTCCGGTCGCAGAGATCGGGACGATCGGCGAACAGCGCGCGCATCTCGGTGGCCGACTTCAGGGAGCCTTCGGCGTTCACCCTTGAGACATGGTTCGAGGCGATGGGGACGATCTCGCGCATGCACTCCAGGGCGTCGGCCAGGAACGCGTCCTCGGGAACCAGATAGCGGACCGGGTTCGTAGCCACCGCCTTCGCCCCGATCCACTCGGCCAGGCGAAGGAGTAGGCGAACCTCGGTGGCGGAGTTCGGCTCCAGGCGGTGCTGGACCGCGACGAACAGCCGCTCCCCGAACGCATCCTTGAACGGGTCGATGGCCCGCCGCGCGGCGTCGAACCGCCCCTCGACCGCGAGCGACCCTGGCTGCGAGCCCGGCCCGAGCAGGCAGACCAGGCCGGCCGAGTGCGCGCAGACCTGCTCGGCACCGAGCGACGGGTCGCCCCGCTCGCCGGTCATGTGGGCATCGGTGATCAGCCGGCACAGGTTGGCGTACCCCCGCTCGTCCTGGGCGATGAGGATCACGTGGGTGGCGGCGGGATCCCTCACGGTCAATGTGGCGCCGAGGATCGGGAGGACGCCGTGGCGCTGGCAGGCGGCAACGAACCGGGCCGCCCCGTACAGCCCGTCCCTGTCGGTGAGGGCCACGGCCGGCATCCCGAGCTCTGCGGCCCGCCGGGCCAGGTCCTCGGGCGAGAACGCCCCGTCCTTCAGGGAGAAGAAGGACCGGACGTCAAGGTGCACGAACCCGGGGGAGGCCATTTCGAGTCGAGCGTCAGGTTCCGCCGAGCTTCAGCGGGTCGAACCGGACGAGGCCGGGTTGCCGGTCGCGACGACCTACCCGCCGCGCTTCCAGACGGCCGGGTCGTGCGCGAAATGCACCCGTGCGGGGTCGAGCCCTCGCAGTCGCTCCACCGAGCGGAGATAGGCGTTTCGGTCCATCGCGCCGGCCTGGCCCGAGGAGGCGGGATCGGTCGCGCCCTCCCACTCCGCGATCGACTGCACGGCTTGTCCGGCCAGCACGACCGTCCCTCCGTCCGTCTCCACCACGACCGACTGGTGCCCCGGCGTGTGACCGGGCGTCGGGACCAATCGGAGCCCCGGCGCGACCCCGGCCTCGCCGTCGAGAAGCTCGTACGACAGCCCGGGGACGTCGATCCACTCGGGCACCGTGTAGTTCGGCTCGTACACCATGCGGAACTCGCGCTCCTGCGCGAAGATCGGCCGGCCCGGGAAGAGCGCGTTCTGCCCGCTGTGGTCGAAGTGAAGGTGGCAATTGGCGACCGCCGTGACGTCGGCCATCGCGATCCCGTGCACCGCGAGCGCGTCCTGGAGCAAGGTGCACAGCGGCGCGAAGACCTCGTCGATCTCCGCGTTGCCGGTACCGATCCCCGTGTCGAACAGGAACACCCCGTCCCGGTGCGCGACGGCATGCGCAACGACCGGGAACGGCTTGCCCGAGCGCGGATCGCCCTCTGGGATGCGGACATCGGCAAGGTGCAGCGGGAAGACGCCTGCGCCGGTCATGCGACGGATTCAATCCCACAGGCGCTCCATGTGCCACCGGTCGGCGGACCGGTCGTGGTACAGGTCCCACACCGCTCCGCCCCTCGCCTCGACCCGCCAGTACTCGCGGTCGCGACCGTCGGCCCACCACCGGCCTTCGATCCGCCACCGGCCAATCACGTCGGCGACCTCGTAGCGCCTGCCCCGCCACACGAATGCTGCGGGCATCCCGGCGTCCCGTTCGACCCGCACCTCCTCGTGGTATCGCTTGGACACGTCGGCCTGCCTCGATCCCTCACCCCCGGCGGAATCGAACGTATGTTCGGAAGGGAAGGTGACTGTACTCCCGAGGTCTGACACCCGTCAAGGCCGGACGTTTCCGCAGGTCAGAGGGCGATGAACGCCGATTGAACGGCCCCGGCGGGGGTTCGGCGCCGGCAGTGGGTATCGTTCCCCGAGCAAGGAGAGGGGAGATGGCCGAGGACGGGAAGGGGGGCGGAGCCCTGGTCGCCGTGGTCCCCAACTTCAGCGAGGGCCGGCGCCGAGAAGTGATCGACGCCATCTGCGATGCCCTGGAGGTCCTCGGCGCGCACCTCGTCTACCGCCAGGCGGACCCTGACCACAACCGGCTGGACTGCACGGTCATCGGCACCCCGGACGCCGTCCGCCGAAGCGCCATGGCCGGCGCCGCCAGGGCGGTCGAGCTGATCGACATGGACCGGCATCACGGAAGCCACCCCCGGATGGGCGCGGCCGACGTCATCCCGTTCGTGCCGGTGCGTGGTATCACCCTGGACGAGTGCGTGGAGTTCGCTCGCGACTTCGCCCGGGAGCTCGCCGAAGTTCTGAACCTCCCCGTGTACCTGTACGACCGCGCCGCACTGGTGCCCGAGCGGCACAGCCTGGCCGAGGTCCGGAAGGGTGAGCTCGAGGGGCTGAGGAAGGCGGTCGAAAAGGGCGAGCGACTCCCCGACTTCGGGCCGCACGAGATCGGCAGGGCTGGCGCGACCGCCGTGGGAGCCCGCAAGCCGCTGATCGCCTTCAACACCTACCTGTCCGGCACCGACGAGAAGGCGGCGAAGGAGATCGCGAAGGCGGTGCGGGAGTCCTCGGGGGGACTCCCGGCGGTCCGGGCCATCGGGTTCTTCGTCCCGGAGCGGGGCTGCGTCACGGTCTCGATGAACCTCGTCGACCACGAGGTGACTGGGTTGCGCGCGGCCTTCGACGCCGTGAGGACGGAGGCGGGGAAGAGCGACATGGACCTGCTCTCGAGCGAGATCGTCGGTCTGGTCCCGCAGGCCGCCATCTCCGACGACGACATCGCCGACCTTCGATTGGAGGGATTCGATGCGGACGAACAGATCCTGGAGCGGCTGGTGAGCCGGGCCGAGGGAGCTGCGGACCCGATCGGCGGGCAGCGGATCGACCGGTTCCTGGAGGCGCTGGCCTCCGACTCCCCCACCCCGGGAGGCGGCGTTGTGGCGGCCCTGGCCGGGGCGGCCGGGGCGGCCCTCATCGAGATGGTGTGCAGCCTGACCATCGACAAGAAGAACTACGAGGAGGTGTGGGACCCGATGCGCGAGATCGCACCGCAGGCGCGGGAGGCCCGAACGGCGTTCCTGGTCCTCGCCGACCGGGACGCAACCGCCTTCGAACAGGTGATGGCGGCCTTCAAGATGCCGAAGGACACCGACCAGCAGAAGGCGGAGCGGGCGGCCGCCATCCAGCGGGGGTACGAGGCCGCTGCGGAGGTGCCGCTCGAGGTGGTTCGGCAGGCCGTGGCCCTGATGGAGCTGGCCTGGCAGGCCACCGACCTCGGCAACGTGAACGCCGCCTCGGACGGGGTGTCCGCCGCGCAGATGCTCTACGCCGCCGCACGGTGCGCCATCTACAACGTGGAGATCAACGCCGCCGGGATGAAGAACGCCGAGCGCGTTGCAGCGATGCGGGCCGAGGTCGACTCCCTGCGAACCAGGTCCGAGGCGCTCCTCACGTCGGCCGACCAGGCCTTCGCGGCGCGCTTGGCCTGACGGTGCCGACCGAGCCGCGGTGGAGCGCCGGCGACGTCGTCGTCCTGCGGGAACTCTGGCGGGGCCACGTGTGGTCGGCCCGCCCTGAAGTGGTCGTGGAAGACGTCGACGCCGGATCGACCTTCTACCTGCCCGATGGCGTGCGGTGGTGGGCCGCCGCTCGCGGGGGCGAGCTGCTGCGTATCCCGGATGGCGGCGACTGGGAGCTTGCGGCGCGCGTCTGGATGCGAGGGCCGATCCTGTCGTGGGCCTGGCCCGGCGTGGCCCACGCCGTGCTGCTGATGTTCCATCCCGACTGGTCCGTCCGTCACTGGTACGTGAACCTCCAGGATCCGTTGCGGCGCAGGGCCATCGGGTTCGACACCATCGATCACGTGCTCGACGCGATCCTCGAGCCGGACGGATCCTGGCGCTGGAAGGACGAGGACGAGCTGGAGGCGGCGGTCCGGCACGGGATCTTCGGTCCCGACGAGGCCATGGCCTTCCGCGCGGAAGGCGAACGGGCGGTTCGCCGTCTCCTCGACCGCGAGCCGCCGTTCGACCGCGATTGGACTGGGTGGCGTCCGGACCCGTCCTGGCCGATCGTCGAGCTTCCGCCCGGCTGGGACGTGCCCTAGGGCCCGACCGTCCCGGTTGCCGGCGGCTCATCGTGTGCGCGAGGGTATGCGGCAATGGAGGCTCCCGACCTCACGCCGCTCCGCGACCGCTTCCCCGGCCTCGCGCGCACGCTCGACGGCCGCCCCTGCGTGTTCGCCGACGCCCCAGGCGGCTCACAGGTGCCCGACTCAGTGATCGAAGCCATGGCCTCCTACCTTCGGACCAGCAACGCCAACGCCCACGGGGCCTTCCCGACGAGCGCCGAGACCGACGGCCTGATCGAGGAGGCCCACCGGGCCGGGGCGGACCTGCTCGGGTGCCACCCGAGTGAGGTCGTGTTCGGCCCGAACGCCACGACGTTGTTGTTCGCCGTGTCCCGCTCCATGGCCCGGACCCTCCGCCCCGGCGATGAGGTCGTGGTCACCACGCTGGACCACGACGCCAACATCCGCCCGTGGGTCATGGCCGCCCAGGACTCGGGCGCCACGGTGAGGTGGGTGGATATCCGACACGAGGATGTAACGCTGGACCTGGACTCGTTCGATAGGGCCCTCGGCTCCCGAACCAGGATCGTCGCGTTCACGCTGGCCTCGAACGCGGTCGGCACGATCACTCCCGCCGCCGAGCTGGCCCGGCGGGCTCACGACGTGGGCGCGGTCGTCGTGTTCGACGGGGTGCACCTCGCCCAGCATCGGCTGATCGACGCCCGCGCGATCCAGGCCGACCTGCTCGTGTGCTCGCCGTACAAGACGTTCGGACCGCACCTCGGCGTCCTGTTCGGCCGGCGCGAGGTGCTCGAGGAGCTCCGCGCGTACAAGGTTCGCCCCGCGAGCGACGAGGTCCCGTACCGCTGGGAGACAGGAACGCAGAACCACGAGGGGTACGCGGGGTTCGTGGCCGCCGTCGAGTACCTGGCCCGCGTGGGACGGACCTACGGCAACCTGTCCGGGCTCAGGCGACGTGACGCCATCGTCGCCGGGTTCGACGTCATCGGCTCGCACGAGGCCGGGCTGGCGCGCCGGTTCCTTG
>JBOGVG010000002.1:0-29619 GCA_050692435.1 Actinomycetota bacterium | reverse complement strand
CTGGTCGCGTACCTGATGACGCTTCGGTGATGGAGGTCGCGCGGACATGGCGAGCGTGAGCGTCCCGGCGGAACGCGGCAGGGGCGGCCGGTTGCGCCGGCCCACCGCCACCACGGGGTTCTGGAGCTGGATCACGACCGTGGACCACAAGCGGATCGGGATCCTGTACGGCTTCACCGCGTTCCTGTTCTTCTTGATCGGAGGGATCGAGGCGCTGCTCATCCGACTCCAGCTGGCCCGGCCCGACGGCACCATCCTGTCGGCCGAGGCCTACAACCAGTTCTTCACGATGCACGGCATCACGATGATCTTCCTCGTCGTCATGCCGTTGTCCGCGGCGTTCTTCAACTACCTGATCCCGCTCCAGATCGGGGCCCGCGACGTGGCGTTCCCCCGATTGAACGCCTTCACCTACTGGGCTTTCCTGGTCGGTGGCCTGTTCATCTACTCCAGCTTCTTCCTGGGCGGCGCGCCGAACGCAGGCTGGTTCGGCTACGCGCCCCTCTCCACGGTCGAACCCGGCAACAACATGCTGTTCTACGCCCTCGGGCTGATCATGACGGGCATCGCGTCCACGGCCTCGGCGGTGAACCTGTCCGTCACGATCATCAACATGCGGGCGCCGGGCATGACGATGTTCCGCATGCCGGTGTTCATCTGGATGGGCCTGGTCGTCCAGCTGTTGCTGGTGTTCGCCCTGCCGATCATCACTGTCGGGCTGTTCCAGATGCTGTTCGACCGGCGGTTCGAGACCCACTTCTTCGACCCGGCCGCGGGGGGCGATCCCGTGCTGTGGCAGCACATGTTCTGGCTGTTCGGCCACCCCGAGGTCTACATCCTGGTCCTTCCGGCCATGGGGATCGTCTCGGAGGTGCTGCCGGTCTTCTCCCGCAAGCCCCTGTTCGGCTATCAGTTCGTGGTGTTCTCCGGCATCGCCATCGGGTTCATCGGGTTCGGCGTGTGGGCGCACCACATGTTCGCGGTCGGCCTGGGGCCGGTGGCGAACACGGCCTTCGCCGTCTCCACGATGATCATCGCCGTGCCGACCGGCGTGAAGATCTTCAACTGGCTCGGCACGCTCTGGAAGGGCGACATCCGGTTCACCACCCCCATGCTGTTCGCCATCGCGTTCATCGCGCAGTTCGTGATCGGCGGGCTGTCGGGGGTCACGCATGCGGTGGTCCCGGCCGACTACCAGCAGACCGACACGTACTACATCGTGGCGCACTTCCACTACGTGCTGGTGGGCGGGGCGATCTTCGGCCTGTTCTCGGGGATCTACTACTGGTGGCCGAAGATGTTCGGCCGGATGCTCGACGAGCGCCTGGGGAAGATCCAGTTCTGGAGCATGGCCGTCGGGTTCAACCTCACCTTCGGACCCATGCACATCCTTGGCCTCCAAGGGATGCCCCGGCGGATCCAGAGCTACCCGGCTTCGCTGGGCCTCGACTTCTGGAACCTGGTGGCCACGGCGGGCGCGTTCGTCATCGCGGTGAGCGTCCTCCTGTTCATGGTCATCGCGGTGAGGAGCTTCCGGCGGCCCAGGGATGCGGCGGCGGACCCGTGGGACGCGCGGACGCTCGAGTGGATGACCTCGTCGCCGCCGCCGGCCCACAACTTCGACGATATCCCGGTGGTGCGGTCGCTCGACGAGCTGTGGCACCGCAAGTACGCCGAGACCGAGAGCGGCGTGGTCGTACCCGTCCCTGCGGGCGGCTCGGGGACGGGGGAGGGCCACGAGGGCGAAGGCGGCCACGGGATCCATCTCCCCGGGCCTTCCTATTACCCGTTCGTGGCGTCGGTCGGGCTTCCCCTCATCGGGTACGGCGTGATCTTCCAGTGGTGGATGGCCCTGGTGGGCGTCGTGGTCCTGCTTGCCGGCCTGTACGGATGGGCCATGGAGCCCTCGGCGGAATGAGGGGCCGATAGCCTTGGCCGGACACGCGGTGGAGAGCGAGCACGAGGCCACCAGCACCGGTCTGCCCAACACGAAGCTCGCGATGTGGCTGTTCCTCGCGTCCGACTGCCTGCTGTTCGGGGCGCTGATCTCGAGCTACGTGCTGTACCGGGGCGCCAGCGTCACCGGCCCGTATCCCGGCGAGGTCTTCGACATCCCCTACACCTCGGTCAGCTCGTTCGTGCTCTTGGCCAGCTCGCTCACCATGGTCCTGGCCCTGGCGTCGGTACAGCGCGGGGAGCTGGGGCGGGCCCGGGTGTGGCTGCTGGCCACCGCGCTGCTCGGCATGACCTTCGTGGGGGGCCAGGTCTACGAGTTCACCACGTTCTACCGCGAAGGGCTGACGCTCTCAAAGAACCTGTTCGGCACGACGTTCTACGTACTGACGGGGTTCCACGGCACCCACGTGGCCATCGGCATCCTCATGCTGCTCACGCTCGTGGCCATGACGTTCGTGGGCATGGTCACGCAACGGAACAGCATGGCCGTGGAGTTGGTCGGGCTGTACTGGCACTTCGTCGACATCGTGTGGATCGTGATCTTCACCGTCGTGTACCTCATCCCGGCGGGCACGTAGGAGGCGCCGTGGAGGAGGCCGAGGTGCGCGAGCAGGCGGCGTCGGTCCGGCCGGCGGTGCGGGGCCGGACGGCCCGGCATCCCAGCCCCAAGGAGTACATCCGCATCGCGGTGGTGCTGGCCGTCATCACCGGGTTGGAGGTGGCGATCTACTATCTGGATCTCCCCCGCGGGATCTTGATCCCGATGCTGTTCCTGTTCTCGGGGATCAAGTTCGCCCTCGTCGTCCTGTGGTACATGCACCTGAAGTTCGACAGCAGGACGTATGCCCGGTTCTTCGTGATCGGGATCGCCGGGGCGGTGACGCTGTACCTCGTCGTGCTGCTGACCTTTCGAGCCTTCGCGGGGTAGCCGTGGTCCTTCCCGAATGGCACGCGCACCCGGACGTCTGGTTCCTCCTCGGCGGCATCGGGGCCGCCTACCTGGTCGCGGTTCGCCGGCGAGCCCGGGCGCATCCGGCCGAGGATCTGGGATGGCGCCGGCGGGCCGGCTTCTTCTCGCTCGGGATGCTCACGCTCTGGATGGGCTCGGAATGGCCCATCCACGATCTGGCCGAGGGGTACCTGTATTCCGTGCATATGGTGCAGCACCTGTTGTTCTCGCTGGTCGGGCCACCCCTGCTGCTGGCGGGAACGCCGGTCTGGCTGCTTCGCCGGTTCCTCCGGCCTCGCCCCGTGGAGGTCGTGTTCCGGTTCCTGACCCGCCCGCTGGTGGCGCTGATCGCCTTCAACGCGGTGCTGCTGTTCACCCACTGGCCGGCGGTGGTGGATGCCTCGGTGGGCTCCGAGTGGGCCCACTTCGGCCTGCACGTCCTGCTGGTGTCCTCTGCGCTCGCGATGTGGTGGCCGGTGCTCTCGCCGCTGCCGGAGGCGCCGCCGCTCGCCCCACCCGGCCAGATGCTGTACCTGTTCCTCCAGTCGCTCGCGCCGACCATCCCGGCGTCGTTCCTGACGTTCGGTTCGACCGTCCTGTACCCGGCGTACGCCGCGTTCCCCCGTATCTGGGGCGTGTCGGCGCTGTCGGACCAGCTGGTCGCGGGGCTGATCATGAAGCTGGCCGGGGGCGCGATCCTTTGGGTGTTCATCGCAGCGATCTTCTTCCGTTGGCACGCGCAGGAGGAACGGGATGGGTGGGATGCCCTCCAGCTCCGTCAGGTGGAGCGTGACGTGAGGACGGAGCTGTCGAAGCGATGAGGACGAGCACCCGCGACCGGCTGGTCCTGCCGATCCTGCTTCCGGTGGGCATCCTGGTCGCGATCGCCGCCATCCTGTTCGCGTTCTCCCGCATCCTGCTCTCCCTACCTGCCGACGCCGCCACCGCCACGGCGCTCATCGTCGCCTTCGCCATCATGGTCGTGGCGGGGGTCGCCGCGAGCCGGACCCATGTCGCGGCCTCGACCCTGGCGTCGATGGTGGGCGTCATCGCCGGCGTGGCCATGCTGGCGGGCGGCATCGCGCTGCTCGCCTTCGGCCCCGGGGAGGAGGAGGCGCCGGACGGCGAGGGGCCGGGAGTGGTGGTTGCCCTCTCCGCCTCCGACATCGCCTTCGACCAGACGTCGTTCACGGTCCCGGCCGGCGCGCCCTTCGTGATCGACTTCGACAACCGGGACGCCGGGACCCAGCACAACGTCCAGATCTTCGACAACCCGGACTTCACCGGCTCGCCGCTGTTCGAGGGCGACTTGGTCACGGGACCGGACACGGCCACGTACGAAGTGGACTCGCTCGACCCCGGCACCTACTACTTCAACTGTGTCGTTCACCCTCAGATGCAGGGCACGATCGAGGTCCGGGAGGGCCCACCCGGGGGTGGTGGCGGTGGCGGGCCCACGGTGGATGTGGCGGCCCAGGGGATCCAGTTCGACACCGACAGGATCGACCTCCCGGCGGGCACACCGGCCACGATCCACTTCGAGAACAGGGACCCCGTCCAGCACAACGTGGCGATCTTCACCGACGACACCCTGGCGAACGTGCTATTCCGAGGCGACCTGGTCACCGGCCCCGATGTGATCGACTACCCGATCCCGCCGCTCGAACCCGGGACGTATTACTTCCACTGCGACGTCCATCCGAGCATGAAGGGGACGGTGGTCGTCTCAGACGAGCGCGGCGCAGGCGGCGGGGGGCCGCCGGAGCCGGCGGCGACGGCCACCCCGAGCGCACCGTAGGGTCCGTTTTGCTCCCGCGGTGCCGTGGCAGGATGGGACCACGATGAAGCGTCTCCTCGTCGTCCTCGCGGTGCTGACGGCCTGCACCAGCGACGCCGGCCAGGAGCCCGCGGTGAGGGAGATCTCCGAGCCGCTCCCGGCGCTCCGGGGCGCGACCCTCCAGGGAGGGTCGGTGGACCCCGCCGACTACCAAGGCAAGGTCGTGGTGGTGAACTTCTGGGCCACGTGGTGCGCCCCGTGCCGCGCGGAGCAGCCCGGCCTGGAGCGGCTGTGGAGGGAGTTCCGGGGCCGGGACGTCTACTTCCTGGGGGTGAACTACCGGGACGACCCCGTCGCCGCCCGGGCCTACCTGAAGGAGTTCGACGTGACCTACCCGAGCATCCAGGACCGGGCCGGCGCGCTCGCCTACGACTTCGGATTCGTGGGGCTCCCCGACACTTACGTGACGGACCGGACGAAGCGCATGCGTTACTGGGCGTTCGGCGCGGTGGAGGAAGCCGAGCTCCGCGCGATGATCGAGGAGCTCCTTGGCGAGGAGTCCAACCGCTAGCGCGGGGGCATCACGGCGTCTGCCGCCACCGCGGCGAACAGCAGTGCCAGGTACACGATGGAGAACCTGAACACCCTCATCGCCAGTGCGGGCGTGCGCTCGCGCCACAGACGAAGGGCCCGGTACACGAATACCCCGCCCAGCGCCACGGCCGTGGCCAGGTACACGGGCCCCATGCGCGCCACCGGATACAGCACCAGCGTCGTGCCGAACAGGACCAGCGAGTACAGCAGGATCTGCCGGCGGGTCTCCTCCTCGCCCCGGACCACCGGCAGCATGGGGACCCCAGCCGCCGCGTAGTCGCCGCGGTACTGCATGGCCAGGGCCCAGAAGTGGGGTGGGGTCCACACGAACACGATGGCGAAGAGCACCCACGCGGGGAGCCCAACCGTTCCGGTGACCGCGGCCCACCCCACGAGCGCCGGAACGGCCCCGGCGGCTCCCCCGATGACGATGTTCTGCGTGGTGGTGCGCTTCAGCCACAGCGTGTAGACGAACACGTAGAACGCGATGGCCGACAGGGCGAGCGACGCCGCCAGCACGTTCACCGTGATCGAGAGGAAGAAAAACGAGGTCGCGCCGAGCGCGTAGCCGAACCGGAGCGCGCCCTCCGGCGAGACCTGGTGGGCAGGGAGCGGCCGGCGCCGGGTCCGGCGCATCACCTCGTCGATGTCCCGGTCCAGGTAGCAGTTGATCGCGTTGGCCGAGCCCGCCGCGACCGAGCCTCCGAGGAGGGTCGCCAGCACCAGCCAGGGCGAGGGCATCCCGCGCTGCGCGAGCATCATCGCCGGGATCGTGGTGATGAGCAGCAACACGATGATCCGCGGCTTCGTCAGGCGGAAGTACGCCACGGTGGTCTCTCGGAGCGAACGGCCTCCGGCCGACTCGTGCTCGGCATCCCGGCGCTCGGTGGCCGGTTCATGGATCCCAGCGCGGCGGCGGCGGGACACGGCGGCCAGGGCGACGAGCGTTGCCCAGATCAGGACGGACAGGGCGACGTGAAGCACGACGGCCCACGGCCGGAGCCTGGTCCACACGTTGGCCGCGCCCACCATGACCTGGGCAGCGAACAGGACCGCCGCCGCGGTGGACAGGGCCACCAGGTCCGGCGGACGGCCGGGCAAGGTCCGGGCCCGGATGGCCAGCCACATCGCCAGCAGGAAGGCGGCGGCCGCCAGCATCCGATGCAGGAACATGGCCGTCGCCACGCCCCCGAGCGCGGGGACCAGGCGACCGTCCATCAGCGGCCAGTCGGTGAACACGAGCTGCGAGCCCGAGGCGCGCACGTACGTCCCCACCAGCAGCAGCGCGCCGGTGACCACGGTGGTGACGAGCGCGAGCCGCCCGAAGCCGGACCGGGACCCGTCCGTGCGAGCCTTCGGCATCGTCGCGACCGCGGCCAGGAACACGACGTCGGCCACGAGCGCGAGGGCCACCCCGAAGTGCGTCGTGACCCACCACGGGTCGAGCTCCGTCTTCACGACGATGGCGCCCACGACGGCCTGGCCAAGCACCAAAGGCACGGCGGCAAGCGCGGACCACAGCACGGTCCGGTCGCTCCGGTAACGGCGCCACGCCCCCACCGCGGTCGCGCCGACCAGGACGATGACGGCGAAGGCCAGGAGACGATGGGAGAACTCGATCAACGAGTGGAGGGTGCCGGTCGGGAACAGCCGGCCGGGTTCGCATTCCGGCCACGTGGAGCACCCCAGCCCCGAGCCGGTCCCACGAACCAGCCCACCCACGCTGAACAGCACGATGGTGGTGGCCGCGGTGGCGAGCGCGAAGTTTCGGAACCGGTTCATCGAGGCGTGCGTTCGGCCCGGAAGGCCGGGGGCCACTATAGCCGTGCGCGGCATGGCGGGGCCGACGAGACTCGCATGCCCAGCTGGCCAGACTCGCGTGCCGGGCCGGCGCGATCGCATGCAAGGCGCCTGCTGGCGAGGCCCAGACGGGTCGCGCTTGCCATACTTCATCCCGATGCTGCCCGAACCCGCGCTGATCGAACCGCCGGCCCTGGAGGTGATCCGGGGCCGGGTCGAGCTGGTCCTCGAGTCCTTCCTCGTGTCCCGCCGGGACGAGATGGCGGCGCTGGCCGTCGAGGCGGCGGATCTCGTGGACGAGATCCGCCGCCTCGTGGCGGCCGGAGGAAAGCGCATCCGGCCGGCCTTCTGCTACTGGGGCCACCGGGCGGCGGGAGGCCCGGACGGCGAGCCCATCCTGCGCGCGGCAGCCGCCCTGGAGCTGTTCCACACGTTCGCGCTCATTCACGACGACGTGATGGACGAGAGCGACACCCGCCGGGGTGTGCCGTCGGCGCACGCGCGCTTCGCGGAGGCGCGCTTCGCGAGTGCGCGCAGAGGGAGAGCGGACGCGGCCCGCTATGGCCGATCGATCGCCGTCCTTGCCGGCGACCTCGCGGCCGTGCTCGCCGACGACCTGCTGGTGGGATCGGGGTTCCCGCCGGACCGGCTCCTGCCGGCCCACGGCCGGTACATCCGGATGCAGACCGAGGTGGCGGCGGGGCAGTTCCTCGACGTCGGCGGGGCCGGATCGGAGGACGAGGCCGCGTCCCGCCGGGTGGCATCGCTGAAGACCGGGGCGTACACGGTGGAAGGGCCGCTCCACATCGGCGCTCTCCTCGCCGGCGGCTCGCCGGACATACTCTCGGCCCTGTCGAGTTTCGCCGAGCCGCTGGGTCGGGCCTTCCAACACCGTGACGACGTGCTGGACCACGGCGAGGGGAAGGTCCCCGGGGCCACGGCCGCCCTGGTGAACCGGCTGATCGGTGAGGCCTGCGCGGCGCTGGACGATCCCGTCCTCGTCCCGGAAGGGGCCGTCGCGCTCCGATCCCTGGCGCTTGTCCTGGCCCTGCCGGAGGGCTGATGGACCTCGCGATCGCGCGCAAGATGTTCTCCGTCCTGCCCGCGGCGAGCGTGGGGACCGTGGGTCCCGACGGCGCCCCCCACGTGGTTCCGCTGTGGTTCGTGTGGGCGGAGGACGCCCTCTACGTCTCGACCCGAAGGCCCGGTCGGACGTGGAGCAACGCCGCCGCCGACCCCCGGGTCTCGATCGCCATCGACGTCGGCAGGAGCTGGGTGGAGCTGGCGGGGGTGGTGGTGGAGGGCCGGGCCGAGCTGCTCCCCGCGGACCACCCGTCGCTTCGAAGGGCCATCTCGGCCTGGCACGAGAAGTACCGCGCGCTCCTCGGTGGAGACGGGTTCGGCCGGTTCACCGAACAGGTCGAGGGCCTGGCGTTCCTCCGCGTCGTCCCGGCCCGCCTGATCAGCTGGGACCACGCCAGGGCGTGATCCCGGCCCGTTGCCCCGTCCGGGGACCGGGTCTAGGCTCTCGTGAACGCCTTCACAAGAAATCCGTTAGGGTTTGTGAAGAAGTTCACAAGCGGTGGGGGACTGGACCGTGGTGGCGAGCCCGGCGAAGGCGACTCGCGAGGTCGACGTGCTCGTGGTGGGGGCCGGCCCCGGTGGTTCGGCCGCCGCCTATCACCTGGCCCGGCACGGGATCGACGTCCTGTTCGTCGAGCGGTCCGCCTTCCCCAGGGAGAAGGTGTGCGGGGACGGGCTCACGCCCCGCGGGGTGAAGGCCATCCTAGGGATGGGCATCGACCCGGACGACCCCGGGTTCGAGCGCGTGGACGGCCTTCGGATCCATTCTCGCAAGGTGACGCTGGAGCTCCCCTGGCCGATCCTGGCGGACTACCCCGACTACGGCCTGGTCCGCACTCGGATGGACTTCGACGAGCTCCTGGCTCGCCGGGCCGAGAAGGCGGGCGCCGCCCTGCTGGAGCGGACGGAAGCAGTCTCGCCGGCCTTCGATGATGCCGGATGGGTGGCGGGGGCGAAGATCCGAAGCTTCGAGGACGGTGACGGCGAGCCCACCCCGGTCCGGGCCCGGTTCGTGGTCGCGGCCGACGGGGCGTCCTCCCGGTTCGCCGGACTGGCCGGCGTGAAGCGGGACCCGTCCCGGCCCCTGGGGATCGCGGCCCGTCGCTACTACCGCATCGACAGCCGTCCGGAGCCGTGGCTCGACGTCTGGTTCGACCTTTGGGACGGCGACGCCCTGATGCCGGGCTACGGCTGGCTGTTCCCCCTGTCCGATGGGCGCGTGAATCTCGGGGCGGGCGTGCTGAACACGTTCAAGAACTTCAAGAACGTCTCGGCCCTTCGGGTGTTCGACGCGTTCGCCCGGATGCTGCCCGACGACCGGAACGTGAGCGAGGACACGGCTGAGGGCCGGGTGCTCTCCGGCCCCATCCCGATGGGGTTCAACCGGCTGCCCCAGGCCGTCCCTGGGCTGCTGGTGGTGGGGGACGCGGCCGGCGCGGTGAACCCGTTCAACGGGGAGGGCATCGCGTACGCCGTCGAATCGGGCGAGATCGCCGCCGAGCTGATCCACCACGCCCTGGTCAGTGGCCGCCCGGGGCTGGCGCATCTGTATCCGACGGTGCTGCGGGAACGCTACGGCCGGTACTTCCACGTCGCGCGGAACTGGGTGCGGTTGATCGGGAACCCCACCGTGATGCGGACGTTCACCGACTACGGGCTTCCCCAGGAGTGGCTGATGCGGTTCGCGCTGCGCTTCATGGGCAACCTCACCGACGGGAGGAAGGGCGATGCCCAGGACCGGCTGATGGACGCGATGGTTCGGCTGGCCCGGGCGTCGTGAGGAGGTGACCGGGACGCTCTCCGAGTACCTGCCGATCGTGGTCCTCGCGGCCCTCGCCGTCGTGTTCGCCGCGGGATCGCTGGCGGCTTCGGCCATGCTGCGGCCGCACCGCCCGACGCCGGCGAAGCTCGCGCCCTACGAGTGCGGGATCGAGCCGGAGCGGCTGCCGGCCGGTGAGCGGTTCCCCGTGAAGTTCTACGTGGTCGCGATGCTGTTCATCATCTTCGACATCGAGACCATCTTCCTGTTCCCGTGGGCCGTGGGCTTCCGCCAGCTCGGCCTGTTCGGGCTTGTGGAGATGGCGGTGTTCATCGGCTTGGTGTTCGTGGCCTACGTCTACGTCTGGAAGAGCGGTGGCCTGGACTGGAGGGAGCCGCCGAGGCGACCGGTCCGCGAGCAACCGGCGGAGGCCCCCGAGGCGCGGGAGGCCGTCCGTGCCGGTTGAGCGCTTGGGGGGCCTGCACCTCGGCCGGGGGGAGGACGACGCCCTCGAGGAGGAGGTTCGGCGAGGCATCCTGCTCTCCACCTTGGACCGGGGGGTGCGGTGGGCCCGCAAGCAGTCGATGTGGCCGGTGACGTTTGGCCTGGCCTGCTGCGCGATCGAGATGATGGCGACGGGCGCCGGCGACTACGACCTGGCGCGATGGGGTATGGAGCTGTTCCGGGCCTCGCCCCGCCAGGCCGACCTGATGATCGTGGCCGGGCGCGTGTCGCAGAAGATGGTCCCGGTCCTCCGAACCGTCTACGACCAGATGCCCGAGCCCAAGTGGGTCATCTCGATGGGCGTGTGCGCCTCGGCCGGCGGCATGTTCACCAACTACGCGGTGGTGCAGGGGGTCGACACGATCGTGCCCGTGGACATCTACGTGCCGGGCTGCCCGCCGAAGCCGGAGATGCTGATGTACGGCATCCTCCGCCTGCACGAGAAGGTCCGGACGGAAGGGCAGTTCAAGTGAGAGCCGCCGAGCTGGCCGACCGGGTGCGGGCCGAGTATCCGGACGTGGTCGTGGCCCGGGATGAGGTCACCGTGATCGTGGACCGCTCGGACCTGCTCGACGCGCTGACCGGCCTGCGCGACGAGCCGGCGGGGCTCGACTTCCTGTCCAGCGTGACGGCCACCGACTGGCCGGGGCGGTCGCCCCGGTTCTGGGTGGCGTACGAGCTGTACTCGATGACCCACGGATACCGGCTTCGGCTCAAGGTCGGCCTGGAGGAGGGCGACCCACGGATCCCCTCGGTCACGCCCGTTCACCCCACGGCCGACTGGCACGAACGCGAGACCTACGACTTCTACGGGATCGTGTTCGACGGCCACCCCGCCCTCACCCGGATCCTCCTGCCGGACGACTGGGAGGGCTACCCGCTTCGAAAGACCGAAGACCTAGGCGGTGTGAACACGCGGTACCGGGGCGCGTTCATCCCGCCGGTTGACAAGAGGACGACGTGAGCGCCACGGACACCTCGTCATCGTTCGACCCCACCGACGCTTCGCCCGCCGAAGAACTCCGGCAGGAGACCATGATCGTGAACATGGGGCCCCAGCACCCCTCGACCCACGGGGTGCTCCGGCTCCTGCTCGAGCTCGACGGCGAGACCGTCGTCTCGTGCAGGCCGATCGTCGGGTACCTGCACACCGGCATCGAGAAGAACTGCGAGTACCGGACGTGGCAGCAGGGCGTGACGTTCGTGACCCGGGCCGACTACCTCTCGCCCTTCTTCAACGAGCTCGCGTACTGCCTGGCCGTGGAGCGCCTCCTCGGCACGGAGGCCCCACCCCGGGCCCAGGTGATCCGGGTCATGGTCTGCGAGATGAACAGGATCGCCTCGCACCTGGTCTGGCTGGCCACGTCGGGCCTGGAGCTCGGTGCGGTCTCCGTGATGCTGTACGGCTTCCGGGAGCGGGAGATGCTGCTCGACATCTTCGAGGCGGTCACCGGCCTGCGGATGAACCACTCGTACATCCGGATCGGCGGCGTCGTGATGGACCTCCCCCCGGGGGCCGAGGACGACGTCCGCGGGTTTCTGGCGACGATGCCCGGCCGGATCAAGGAGTACGAGGACCTGCTGGTCCAGAACCCCATCTGGATCCAGCGGAACCGGGACGTGGGGCTCCTGACGGCGGGGGACGCGCTGGCCCTCGGCGTGACCGGCCCGGCCCTCCGGGCGGCGGGGGTGGCCAGGGACGTCCGCAGGGACGAGCCGTACTGCGGGTACGAGACGTACGAGTTCGACGTGATCACGCGGACCGAGGCGGACTGCTACGCGCGGTTCGAGGTTCGTCTGGAGGAGATGAAGCAGTCGCTTCGAATCATCGAGCAGTGCCTGGAGCGCCTCCAGGAGCCGGGCCCGGTGATGGTGGAGGACCCGAAGGTCCGGTGGCCGGCGCAGCTCGAGGTTGGTCCCGATGGGATCGGGAACTCGGAGCGCTACATCAAGCACATCATGGAAGAGTCCATGGAGGCCCTCATCCACCACTTCAAGATGGTCACCGAGGGTGTCCAGGTGCCGCCGGGCGAGGTGTTTCAGGTTGTGGAGTCGCCCCGTGGCGAGCTGGGGTTTTACGTCGTCTCCGACGGCGAGCACCGGCCGTACCGGGTGCGGATCCGGGACCCCTCCTTCGTGAACCTCCAGGCCGTCCCGGGGATGGTGGAAGGCGCCCTGGTGGCGGACGTGATCGCCGTGATCGCCAGCCTGGATCCGGTCATGGGCGGGGTGGACCGCTGATGCCGGTGCTCGGCGCCGAGCTCCTCGCGGAGGCCGAGCGGATCAAGGCCCGGTACCCCGAAGGGAGGGAACGGTCGGCCATCCTGCCGCTGCTGTACCTGGCGCAATCGGTCGAGAGCCGCGTGACGCGGGAGGGCCTGAAGGAGGTGGCTGACCTCCTCGGCATCCGGACGGCCGAGGTGGAGGCGGTGGCGAGCTTCTACACGATGCTCCGGCTCCGCCCAACCGGGAGGTACGTCATCTCCGTATGCACGAACCTTCCGTGCGCGCTTCGGGGGGCCAAGGAGCTGTATCGGGAGGCCCACGACGTGCTCGGCCCGGGCTGCGAGGACGCCACCGAGGACGGCCAGTTCACCCTCCACGAGGAGGAGTGTCTCGGGGCGTGCGACGCGGCGCCCGTCGTTCAGGTGAACTTCGCGAACTACGATCGGATCTCAAAGGAGCGGTTGGTCGAGATGATCGAAGCGCTCCGCCGGGACGACCCGCCCCCGCCCTCTCGGGGCGCCTTCCCCGGCGACTTCCGGAAGGCCTCCCGCATCCTGGCGGGTCTTGAGCCCGAGGGAGACGCATGAGCGAGGACCCCCGCATCCTCACCGCCTACTGGGACGAGCCGGACACGGTCTGGGTCGACCGGTACGTCCAGACAGGCGGGTACAAGGGCCTGAGGAAGGCCCTGAAGATGACGCCGCAGGAGGTCATCGAGGAGGTCAAGGCGTCGGGCCTTCGGGGCCGGGGCGGGGCGGGGTTCCCCACCGGGGTGAAGTGGTCGTTCGTGCCCCAGGACACGGGGAAGCCGACCTACCTCGTGGTCAACTTCGACGAGTCCGAGCCCGGCACGTACAACAACCGCGAGCTCATCGAGCGCGACCCCCACGAGTTCCTGGAGGGAGCGATCATCGCGGCATACGCGGTGCAATGCCGAACGGCGTTCATCTACAACCGGGGGGAGTTCCTGCACCCCGGCCGGGTGCTGGAGCGCGCCGTCGCGGAGGCCTACGACAAGGGCTTCCTCGGTACGAACATCCTGAGGAGCGGCTACGACCTCGACGTGGTTCTCCACCGGGGAGCCGGCGCGTACATCTGCGGCGAGGAGACCGCGCTGCTGTCCTCGCTGGAGGGGTATCGTGGCCAGCCTCGCCTCCGCCCGCCGTTCCCCGCGGTGGAGGGCCTGTACGCGAGCCCCACGGCGATCAACAACGTGGAGACGCTGGCCAACGTGCCGCACATCATGGTGAACGGCGCGGAGTGGTTCGCCGGGATCGGTACGGAGAAGTCGCCGGGGACGAAGATCTTCTCGGTCTCCGGCAGGGTGAACCGGCCGGGGAACTACGAGGCGCCCATGGGGACGCCGGCCCGCGTGGTGATCGAGGAGATGGCCGGCGGGATCTCGGACGGCAAGCGGCTGAAGGCGTGGACCCCGGGCGGATCGTCGACGCCGTTCCTCACCGCCGACCACCTGGACGTGGGGCTGGACTTCGAGTCGATCGCGGAGGCCGGGTCGCTGCTCGGCACGGGCGCGCTGATCGTGACCGACGAACGAGACTGCATGGTCGAGGCGTGTCGGCGGCTCCTCCAGTTCTACGCTCACGAGTCCTGCGGCAAGTGCACGCCTTGCCGGGAGGGGACGTGGTGGGTGACCCGGGTCCTGGCCCGGATCGAGAACGGGTTCGGGAAGCCCGAGGACCTCCCGCTCCTCTCGGAGCTCGGTGACAACATGCTGTTCAAGGCGTTCTGCGCCCTCGCCGACGGCGCGGTCTCGCCCATCTCGTCCACCCTGAAGTACTTCCTCGACGAGTACGAGGACCACGTCCGTCTTGGCCGGTGCCCGTTCGCCGAGCGGCCGGCAGAGGGGGCGGAGCCGGAAGGTCCGTCGGGCGATGAGGGGGAGCGGCGGGAGGCCCCGGGAGCGCCGGCGGCGCTGGAGGCCCTCGCCGAACCGGAGAAGCCCCGGCCGATCCCCCTGTCGGAGGTGCTTCGATGACGCCGAGCGCTCGCCTCCCCGCGGAGAATCCGCTGACGCTCACCATCGACTCCAAGGAGGTGACCGTCCCTGCGGGGACGCTCATCATCCGGGCCGCGGAGCAGCTCGGCATCGAGATCCCCCGGTTCTGCGACCACCCCCTGCTCGAGCCCATCGGCGCGTGCCGGCAGTGCTACGTGGAGGTCGAGGGGCAGCGCAAGCTGTTCACGTCGTGCACCACCGAGGTCGCGGCCGGCATGGCCGTGCACACCCAGAACACCTCGGAGGAGGCCCGCCGGGCCCAGGTCGCGAACCTCGAGTTCCTGCTGCTCAACCACCCCCTGGACTGTCCGATCTGCGACCGGGGCGGAGAGTGCCCGCTCCAGGACCAGGCGCTCGCGTTCGGCCCCGGCGAGAGCCGGTACCTGGAGCCGAAGCGGGTCTTCGAAAAGCCCATCCCGCTCTCGCCGCTGGTGGGTCTGGACCGGGAACGGTGCGTGCTGTGTGCCCGGTGCACCCGGTTCTGCGACCAGATCTCCGGCGACCGGTTCATCGAGCTGTTCGCCCGAGGGGCGGGGGAGCAGGTGGCCATCGCGGCCGGCGAGGACTTTCGCTCGCCGTTCTCCGGAAACACCATCCAGATCTGCCCGGTCGGCGCGCTCACCGCAACGCCGTATCGGTTCGTGGCCCGGCCGTTCGACCTGTCGAGCGCCGACACCGTGTGCGGGCATTGCTCGGCGGGCTGCAACGTTCGGGTGGACCTGCGCCGGGGGAAGGTCGTGCGCATCCTGGCCCGCGATAACCTCGAGGTGAACGACGCTTGGATCTGCGACAAGGGCCGGTTCGCGTTCCGGTTCGCCGACGCGGAGGACCGCCCCGTGACGCCGCTGATCCGCCATCGCGGGCTGGAGCCGGCGTCGTTCGCCGAGGTGTTCGGGAGGATCGCGTCGTGGTCGAAGGGGCGGCGCGTCGCGTTCTTGACCGGCGGGCGCCTCTCCGACGAGGACTACTACGCGCTCTCGAAGCTGGCCCGCACAGTATTCGCCACGAACGACCTCGATCACCGGCGGCACTTCCATGGTGGGGTGGCCGAGGAGATAGAGGCGGCCGGGGCGATGCGCGTCACGTACGAAGACCTCGAGCGGGCCAAGGCCATCCTGCTGGTGGACCTCGACGCCGAGCAGGAAGTTCCGATCCTGCACCTTCGGCTGCGAAAGGCCGTGCGCGGGGGGGCGAAGATCTTCGTGATCCACCCTCGCCGGACCCGCCTGTGGGACGTGGGGGAGCACGTGCTGTGCCGTCCCGGCGAAGAGGGTGCCGTGCTGGAGCGGATCCTCGAGGGCATCCGGAAGGACTCGCCCCTCCGGCGGATCCGGTCGGCCCTTCGCGAAGCGCGGAAGGCCGGCGTGGTGCTGGCCGGGTCGGGGCTGGCCGAGCATCCCCTGGCCGCCGACCTGGCCCTGCGGGTGGCCGGGAGGTTCGGGGCGCGCTTCGCCATGGTCCCCCGCCGGGCGAACGACCGGGGGGCGCTTCGGGGGGGCGTGCACCCCGCGCTTCTCCCCGGGGGCCGCCGTGTGTGGGTGGAGTCGGAACGCGCCGAGGTGGAAGCCGTATGGGGCCCGGTTCCGAACGCGGAGCCAGGCCGGAACGCCCGGGACATCCTGGAGGCCTGCGCGCACCGCCAGATCGACGTCCTGTTCTTGATCGGCGTGGATCCCCTCCGGGACTTCCCCCACGCGAAGCTCGCGCGGCGCGCGCTCGACAACGTGCCGTACAAGGTGGTCCAGTCGCTCGAGCTCGGGAACCTGGAGCCGTTCGCCGACGCCTTCCTGCCGGCGGCGGCGCTCATGGAGAGGGACGGGCACTTCACGGACTGGGAGGGGCGGGGACAGCGGATCCGGCTCGTCCGCGGACCGGCCGGGATCTCCCGGCCGGACTGGGAGATCTTCGCCACGATGGCGCTGGCCCTCGGCGGCGACCTGGGGTTCGAGACCCTCGACGAGCTGCGTGAGGAGATGGGGGGGCTGCTCGCGCCGAGGGAGGCCACCGCCCACCCCACCGCGTGGGTGGGGACCGACTCGCCCCAGTGGCCCGACGACCTCACCCTCTTCACCTACCCCTTGCTCGTCGACGAGGGGCGCCTGTCCGAG
The DNA here is from genome assembly GCA_050692435.1 of Actinomycetota bacterium. Taxonomy (GTDB): domain Bacteria; phylum Actinomycetota; class UBA4738; order UBA4738; family HRBIN12; genus AC-69. The sequence continues at coordinate 12,846 of JBOGVG010000002.1, read as the reverse complement.
GGCGCGACCGAGCTGAAGGCGGCGCTGGAGGAGGAGCCCTTCCTGGAGATCCACCCCGAGGACGCCGGGAAGCGTCGCCTGGCCGACGGCGCCCGGGCCCGTGTGCGCACGGAGGCGGGGGAGGCGATCCTCCCGGTGCGGGTCACGGAGCACGTGTCCAAGGGCGCCGTGTTCGTGCCGTTCAACCAGCCGGGCCTCGCCGCGAACGCGCTCCTGTCGGGACGGTTCACGGCCGGCGCGGGGGGGTGAGGCCTGAGTGGACTGGCTGGACTGGGTCCTGCTCGTGGCCAGGGTCGTCGTGGTGTTCTTCGCCGTCCTGATCACCGTGATGCTCCTGATCTGGATGGAGCGGAAGGTCGCCGCGGACATGCAGACCCGGATGGGGCCGATGCGGGCCGGGCCCCACGGCGTCCTCATCACGCTGGCCGACGGCATCAAGCTCTTCTTCAAGGAGGGCGTCACGCCCACCCTGGCCGACCGGCCCGTCTATCTGCTCGCGCCGGTCATCGCCATGCTTCCGGCGTTCCTGGCCTTCGCCGTGATCCCTTTCGGGACGAGCGTCACGGTGTTCGGACGGGAGGTCCCCTTTCAGATCGCCGACCTGAACGTTGGCATCTTGTGGGTCCTGGCGATGGGCTCGCTGATGGTCTACGGCATCGTGCTCGCGGGATGGTCGAGCGGCTCGAACTACCCGCTGCTCGGCGCGATCCGGTCAACGGCCCAGATGATCTCCTACGAGGTCGCGATGGGCCTGGCCCTGGTGGCGGTCCTGATGTTCTCGGGGTCGCTTCGGATGTCCGAGATCGTGGCCAGCCAGGACCGGGTGTGGAACCTCATCCCCCAGTTCCCGGCGTTCGTGACCTACCTGGTGTGTGGCCTCGCCGAGACCAACCGTCCGCCGTTCGACCTGCCGGAGGCCGAGACGGAGCTGGTGGCCGGCTACTTCACCGAGTACTCGGGCATCACGTTCGCCATGTTCTACCTCGGCGAGTACGTGAACATGGTCACCGTCGCCGCCATCGCCGTGACCCTGTTCCTGGGTGGGTGGCGGGGCCCGGCTCCGGACGTCCTGCCCTGGCTGTGGCCGGTGCTGTGGTTCGTCGCGAAGCTGCTGGTCGTGGTGTACCTGTACATGTGGGTCCGGCTCACGCTGCCCCGGATCCGCTACGACCGGCTGATGGCTTTCGGGTGGAAGTTCCTGATCCCGTTCGGGCTGGCCTGGATCCTGCTCACCGGCGTGATCGTGGTGCTGCCCGACGTGTACGGACGGGGAGCGACGTACGCGATCGTCGGGGTGGCGGCCGGGATCCTGGTGGTGGCGTTCCTCCTCGCCCCCGTGGTCGGCCCGAAGCGATCGGCCGAGGAGGCACGCTCGTGAGCGAACGGCGGGGCGAGTACCCCGACTTCATCGGGGCGGTCGGCGCCATCGGGAAGGGCCTGGGCACGGTGTTCAAGCAGATCTTCCGGCCCGACGTCACCGAGGAGTACCCCAAGCACATCGACCCACCACCGCCCCGGTCGCACATCGGGCGGCACCGGCTGAACCGGCACGAGAACGGCCTGGAGAAGTGCATCGGGTGCGAGCTGTGCGCCTACGCCTGCCCGGCCGACGCCATCTGGGTGGAGGGCGCCGACAACGACCCAGACGCCCCGGTCTCGCCGGGAGAGCGGTACGCCAAGGACTACCAGATCAACTACCTGCGCTGCATCATGTGCGGCCTGTGCGTCGAGGCGTGCCCCACACGCGCCCTCACGCTCACGAGCTACTACGAACTGTCATTCGACTCGCGCGAGGAGGCCATCTGGACGAAGGAGCAGCTCCTGGAGCCGCCCCCGCCCCTCGGGACCGATCCGGTGGACCGGGAGGGCATCTAGGTGGCGCCCGACCACATCGTGTTCTGGGTGTTCGGACCGATCTCGGTCGGATCGGCCGTGGCCGTGCTGTTCCAGCGGAACGCGGTCCACTCGGCGCTGTTTCTGATCGTGAACTTCTTCACGCTGGCCGTGTTCTACCTGGTGCTCGGGGCGCCGTTCCTGTTCGCCGTGCAGATCATCGTGTACGCCGGCGCCATCATGGTCCTGTTCCTGTTCGTGATCATGCTGCTCGGGGTGGACCGGGACGAGAGCCTGGTCGAGCGGCTGAGGGGGCAACGCCCCACGGCGATCCTCCTCGGGTTGGGCCTGGCCGCCGAGATCTTCGTGGCCGTCCGGGCCAGCCTGGGGCTGGCCAAGGGGCCCGCCGACTTCGACCAGGTGGTGAACGAGGGAGGGAATGCCGAGGCGCTGTCGCGGGTGCTGTTCCGCGACTACTTCCTCCCCTTTGAGGTCACCTCGATCTTGCTGATCGTGGCGGCCGTGGCGGCCATGGTGCTGGCGCAGAAGCGTGAGCGCGCCCGGACCCGGGCCGAGGCCGAAGCCTTCCAGGTCGCCGGTCCAGGCGGGGAAGTTCCAACATGAGGACGCCGATCTCCTACTTCGTCGCGCTGTCGGCCATCCTGTTCGCCATCGGCACGGTCGGCGTGCTGGTCCGCAAGAACGCGCTCGTCATCTTCATGTCGGTGGAGTTGCAGCTGAATGCGGTGAACCTGACGTTCGTGGCGTTCTCGCGGATGCACGGGAACCTGAACGGCCAGGTCCTGGCGTTCCTCTCGATGGTGGTGGCGGCGGCCGAGGTCGTCGTTGGCCTCGCGATCATCGTGAACGTGTACCGCCGGCTGCACAGCGCCAACGTGGACGACGCGAGCATCCTCCGATGGTGACGCAATGCTGAGATACGCGTGGGTCGTCCCCGCCCTGCCGCTCGTCGGCGCCGCCGTCAACCTGTTCTTCGGGAAGAAGCTGGGCCGGTGGGCGGGGGTGCTGGGCTCGGCCCTCATGCTCGCCGCGTTCGCCGTGGCCCTGGCCGTCCTGGGCGATCTCCTGGCGCTTCCCGCCGAGGAGCGCCTGCACGTGCAGCACCTGTTCGACTGGTTCACGGTGGGGAACCTGCAGGTGGCCGCCGACCTTCGGGTGGACCCGCTGTCCGTCACGATGATGCTGGTCGTCACGGGCGTGGGCGCCGTGATCCACGTGTACTCCATCGGCTACATGGACGGGGACCCGCGGTACGGCCGGTTCTTCTCCTACATGAACCTGTTCTGCTTCTTCATGCTCGCGCTGGTGATGGCTGAGAGCCTCCTGTTCCTGTACGTGGGGTGGGAGGGCGTGGGGTTGTGCTCGTACCTGCTGATCGGATTCTGGTTCGAACGGCCCGCCGCGGCGAGCGCGGCGAAGAAGGCGTTCGTGGTCACCCGGATCGGCGACACGTTCATGCTGGTCGGGATCGCCCTGGTGTTCCTGCGACTGGGGTCGCTCGACTTCTCGACCGCACTGCTCGATCCACGCCAGCCGGGAACGGCGAGGATCATGGAGCTGACCCAGCCGGCCGGCGTCTACACGATCATCGCGTTGTTGCTGTTCGCCGGGGCCGTGGGCAAGTCGGCCCAGATCCCGCTCCATACCTGGCTCCCCGACGCCATGGAGGGCCCCACGCCGGTGTCGGCCCTGATCCACGCCGCCACCATGGTCACGGCCGGCGTGTACCTGGTGGCCAGGACGCACGTGCTCTTCGAGATCTCCGGGGTCGCCCTGACGGTGGTGTTGGTGGTGGGGCTGCTCACCGCGCTCTACGCGGCCACCTGTGCGCTGGGGCAGGACGATATCAAGCGGGTGCTGGCGTACTCCACGATCAGCCAGCTCGGGTACATGTTCTTCGCGCTCGGCCTGAGGGCGTATGCCGCGGCAATCTTCCTGCTGGTCACGCACGCCTTCTACAAGGCGCTGATGTTCCTCTCGGCCGGATCCGTTATGCACGGGCTGGAGGGCGAGATCGACCTCAAGAAGATGGGCGCGCTTCGGACGGCCATGCCCGTCACGGCCGCCATGTTCTCGTTCGGCGCGCTCGCCATCACCGGCGTGCCGCCGTTCTCCGGCTTCTTCAGCAAGGACCAGATCCTGGAGATGGCGAACCGGTCGGGCTACGCGCTCGCCTGGGCGGTGGCGCTGGTGGCGGCGTTCCTCTCCGCGCTGTACATCGCCCGCCTGATCTTCCTGGCGTTCTTCGGCCAGGACCGCACGGAGCGCCGGGCGCACGAATCGCCGCCGGTCATGACGATCCCCCTGGCGATCCTGGCCATCGGGGCGATCTTCGGCGGCCTGCTGGGGCTCTCGGCGACCACGGGGCGGCTCCAGGTCTTCCTGGGCCCCGTACTTGGAGAAGTGGAGGAGCACACGCAGGGCCTTCCGGCCGCGGTCCTCTCGGCCCTATCCGTCTCGGTCGCGGTGGCCGCGATCCTGGTCGGCTGGTTCGTGTACGGCTCGGGCAGGGTCGACTGGCTGGCGCTCCGGGTCCGTCTAGCCGGCCTCCACCGGTTCTTGGCCCACGGGTGGTACGTCGACGACGTGTACTCGACCGGCCTGGTGGCCCCGGCAAGGGCCGGCTCGGCCTTCCTCGCCTACGTCGTGGACTCGCGGTGGATCGACGGGGCGGTGAACGCGGTGGGGAAGCTGTTCCAGTGGGGTGCGTCGGCCGGCCGACGGGTCCAGACCGGCCTGGTCCGGAACTACGGGCTGGCGTTCCTGATCGGCGTGGTGGCCGTGTTCGTGTACGTGGGGTTCCGGCTCTGATGCAGTGGCTCACGCTCACCACGTTCCTGCCGCTCCTCGGGGTCGCCGTGTTGCTGCCGTGGCGGCGGGTCGGGGACGACGCCGCGCGCGGCATCGCCCTGGCTGTCTCGGTGGCAACGTTCCTCATGTCGCTGGGGATGGCGGGGCGGTTCGACGGCTCGGTCTCCCGGTTCCAGCTGATCGAGCAGGCCGCCTGGGTGCGATCGCCGAACATCCGGTACGTCCTCGGGGTGGACGGCATCAGTCTTTTCCTAGTGCTGCTCACGACCTTCCTGGTGCCCATCGCCATCCTGGCCTCCTGGAACGTGGACCGGCACGTGCGGCTGTACATGGCCGCCATGCTGTTCCTGGAGACCGGGATGATCGGCACGTTCCTCGCCCTTGACCTGCTGCTGTTCTTCCTGTTCTTCGAGGCCATCCTGTTCCCGATGTACCTGATCATCGGGGCGTGGGGCGGTGAGCGGCGCGTGTATGCGGCCGTGAAGTTCTTCCTGTACACGATGTTCGGCTCGGCCTTCCTGCTCGTGGCCATCCTGTTCCTGTATGCGAGGTCGGGATCCCTACCCGACGGGCCGACGTTCGACCTTCGCCAACTGGTCGACCTCGGGCTGACGGCGGGTGCGGGTCGGTGGCTGTTCCTGGGGTTCTTCATCGCGTTCGCCGTGAAGGTGCCGCTGTTCCCGCTGCACACATGGCTGCCGGACGCCCATACCGAGGCCCCCACGGCCGGCTCGGTCATCCTGGCGGCCATCCTGCTGAAGGTAGGGGCCTACGGCCTGATCCGGTTCAACTTGTCGTTGTTCCCCGAGGCTTCCTCGTACTTCGCCGACGGCGTCTCCGTGGTGGCCCTGATCGGCATCGTGTACGGGGCCATCGTGGCGATGATGCAGACCGACGTGAAGCGCCTGGTGGCGTACTCGTCGGTGTCCCACCTGGGCTTCGTGGTGCTGGGCACGTTCGCCTTCACGCTCCAAGGGATGACCGGGGGAGTGCTCCAGATGGTGAACCACGGCCTGTCGACGGGAGCACTGTTCCTCCTGGTGGGGATGGTCTACGAGCGCACCCACACCCGGGACCTCTCGCAGATGGGGGGGCTGGGCGCCCCGATGCCCTGGCTGATGGGCGCGTTCCTGTTCGTCTCGCTCTCCTCGCTCGGCCTGCCCGGCCTGAACAACTTCGTGGGCGAGTTCCTGGTGATCCTGGGCACCTTCGCCGCGAACCGGGCGTTCGGCGCCATCGCCGCCGCCGGCGTGGTACTGGCCGCCATCTACCTGCTGTGGGCGTACCAGCGCATGGCCCACGGGCCGCTCCCGGCCAGGCACGCGGAGCACCCCGACCTGTCGGTGCGTGAGTACGCGCTGCTCGCCCCGGTGCTTGCGGCCATCCTCGCGTTCGGGATCTATCCCAACCTGTTGCTTGACCGGATCAACCCCACGGCGACCCGCATCGTGGATGGCGTGGGCGTCGCGCAGGCGGTTCAGGCCGCGCGGGCGTCGGGCCAGGACGCCGTGGAGGAGGGCTCGTAGTGCTGGCCCAGGTACTGCCCCACCCGCCCCTCCGGTTCGGACCGCTCGCCCCCGAGCTGGTCCTGGCGGCGGCGGCCATCGTCGTGCTCTTGGGCGGCGCGGTCTACCGCCGGGTCGAGCCATCGGTCTTGCTTGCGGTGTCGCTCTTGGGGGTGGGCGGCGCCGCGGTCATGTCGGTCGCGCTCTGGGATTGGAACGGGGGCCTCGTGGTCCTCGGCGGGATGGTCGCCACGGACCGGTTCGCCGTCGCGGTCCGGCTGATCCTGTTGGGGGTCGCCGCCCTCAGCCTGATCTACGGGTACCACTATTTCGGACGGACCGGGGAGGGGAGGCCGGAGTTCTACACGCTGGTGCTGTTCGCCACGGCCGGCATGACCCTGATCGCTGCCGCCGCCGATCTCATCCTGGTGTTCCTGGCGCTGGAGATCCTGTCGCTGTCGCTGTACGTCCTGACCGGGTTCTCGGCGCGGCGCGCTTCCGTCGAGGGGTCGATGAAGTACTTCCTGCTGGGGGCGTTCTCCTCGGCCTTCTTCCTGTACGGGGTGGCCATGGCGTACGGGGCGACGGGCTCCACGCGCCTGTCCGCCATCGCCCAGGCCCTGGCCGGCCGGACCGAGAGCCTGGGGCTGGCCCTGGCGGCGGTGGCGTTCCTGGGGGTCGGGTTCGGCTTCAAGGTCGCGGCCGTCCCGTTCCACATGTGGACGCCCGACGTCTATCAGGGCGCGCCCACGCCGGTGACCGCGTACATGTCGGCCGGCACCAAGGTGGCGGCGTTCGCCGCGTTCATCCGGGTGTTCGACACGTCGTTCCAGCCGCTCACGTGGGACTGGACCCCGCTGGTGTGGGGCGTCGCCGCCGTCACGGTGATCGTGGGAAGCCTGATCGCGGTGGCCCAGACCGACATCAAGCGGATGCTCGCGTATTCGAGCATCGCCCACGCCGGGTTCATCCTGATCGGGCTCACCGCGGCCAACCAGGACGGCATCTCGGCGGCCCTGTTCTACCTGGTGGCGTACACGGCGATGATCCTCGGCGCGTTCGGCGTGGTGATGCTCGTGTCGTTCCGGGGAGAGGGCCGGACCTCGCTCGGGTCCTACGCGGGGCTGTACCGAAGGAGCCGGCTCCTGGCCGGCCTCATGACGCTGTTCCTGCTGTCCTTGGCCGGCATCCCGCCCACGGCGGGCTTCATCGCCAAGGTGAACGTGTTCCGGGTGGCCGTGGAGGCGGGCCACTGGCCCCTGGCCCTGATCGGCGTGTTGGCCAGTGTGGTGGCTGCGTTCTTCTACGTCCGCGTGATGGTCCTGATGTACATGCAGGAGCCCCAGGACGAGGCCGTGCCGGACCCATCCCTGGGGCCGCGTGCGGTCCTGGCGGTTCCGGCCCTGCTCACCCTCCTGTTCGGCGTGTTCCCCGGCATCGTCCTCGGCCTCCTGGAGAAGGCGTCGGTGCTTCGATGGTGACGGATCGGCGGTTTCGGATAGGGTCGGCCCCATGAGCAGGCGCCTCATCCCCGGCCTGGAGGCCCCGGATCCCAGGCTCGAGGGAGAGGTCCGGGGCCGGCTGGACGAGGTGGAGGCCGCCCTGGAGAAGGCGGTCCGGGCCGATTCCGACCTGTTGGCCCAGACCTCCACCTATCTGCTCTCGGCGGGGGGCAAGCGGTTCCGTCCCATGCTGGTGCTCGTGTCCGGGTACTTCGGCGATCCGACGGATCCCCGGCTGGTTCCGGGGTCGGTGGCCATCGAGCTCGTGCACCTCGCAACCCTGTACCACGACGACGTCATCGACGAGGCCGACTCGCGCCGAGGGATCCCCTCGGTGAACGCCCGGTGGGACAACACGGTGGCCATCTTGACCGGGGACTACCTGTTCGCCCGGGCCTCCGAGATCTCCACCGAGCTCGGGACCGACGTCTGCGCCCTCCTGGCCCGGACCATCGCCGTCCTGTGCGACGGCCAGATCCGGGAGGTCGAGGCCGCCGGGAGGCTCGACCAGACCGAGGGGGCGTACCTCGAGATCATCCGGCGGAAGACCGGCGCGCTGATCGCCACGTCGTGCCGCCTGGGCGGGATGCTGTCCGACGCCCCGGCCGAGCACCTGGACGTCCTGGAGGAGTTCGGCGAGGCGCTGGGGATGGCCTTCCAGCTCTCCGACGACATCATGGACGTCACCGCCACCGAGCGGGAGCTGGGCAAGGAGCCCGGCGTGGACATGAGGGAGGGGGTCTACACCCTTCCCGTGCTCCAGGCCCTGTCGGAAGGCCATCGGTCGCAGGAGCTTGCCGGGCTCCTGTCACCCGGCCCCCCGGAGGGCGATCGGCTCAGGCTGGCCCTGGAGATCGTGCGGTCCCCGGAGAGCCTGGGCCCGGCCCGAACCGCGGTGGCGACGGAGGTCGATCGGGCGAAGGAACTCGCGAGCCGCCTCCCGAAGGGTTCGGCCCGGGCGGCGCTCATCACGCTGGCCGAGTTCCTGGCCGCCCGGTGCGGAGCTCGGCAAGCGTGACGAGCGCCTTGTTAGAATCGCGGCGCTTGAGAAAGCGTTCACAAGCGTGGATACCTACTACCAGTCCTATGGGGTCGTCCTCGCGGTCCTGATCGCCGGCGGAGGGCTCGTGGCCGTCGCGATCGGACTCGCCAGGCTCGTGGCACCCCGCCGCCCGCTCCCCGACAAGCTCACCACGTACGAGTGCGGCATCGACCCGGTTGGCCAGGGCTGGTCCCAGAGCCAGGTCCGCTACTACATCTACGGCTTCCTGTTCGTCATCTTCGACGTCGAAAGCGTGTTCCTGTTCCCGTGGGCCAGGGTGTTCGAGGGCCTGGGGTACCAGGCCGTGGTGGAGATGGCCATCTTCATCGGCATCCTCGCCCTCGGACTCCTGTACGCCTGGCGCAAGGGGGTGCTGCGGTGGGCCTGATCGAGCGGACGCCGCTCCCCGAGCTCCAGCCGGTCAAGTTCATCTTGAACTGGGGGCGGCGGTACTCGCTCTGGGTCATGAACTTCGGCCTGGCCTGCTGCGCCATCGAGTTCATCGCGGCCTCCACCTCCAAGCACGACTTCATCCGGTTCGGGGTGATCCCCTTCGCGCACGGCCCCCGGCAAGCCGACCTGCTGGTCGTGGCGGGGACGCTCACCGACAAGATGGCGCCGGCCCTGAAGCGCGTGTACGACCAGATGCCCGACCCGAAGTACGTGATCTCCTTCGGCTCCTGCTCCAACTGCGGCGGGCCGTACTGGGATTCGTACTCCGTGACGAAGGGCGTGGACCAGATCGTCCCGGTGGACGTGTACGTGCCTGGGTGCCCGCCCCGGCCCGAGGCCTTGCTGAACGGGATCGTGAAGCTCCAGGAGAAGATCGCCAACGAGGACATCAAGGAGAAGTGGAGTGGCAAGCTCACGACGCCCGCTTCCACCTCCTGAGGTCGAGTCGCGGCTCCGCGCGCAGTTCGGCGACGACGTCCTCGCCTTCGAGGACCAGTTCGGCCACGCCGTGGTGACCGTGGTTCGGGAGCGGTACCGCGAGATGGCCACGTTCCTCCGCGACGAGCCCGAGATCGCCTGCGACTTCTGCGACTTCACGGGCGGGGTGGACGTGGGCGATCGCGGCTTCGAGGTGGTGTCCCACCTGTATTCCACGACCCACAACCACAACGTGCGGATCAAGGTTCCGCTGGAACGAGAGGACCCGGTCTGCCCCACGATCTCGGACATCTTCCCCACGGCGAACTGGCACGAGCGGGAGACCAGTGAGATGTTCGGCATCGGGTTTCAGGGCCACCCCCAGCCGGTCAAGCTTCTGCTCCCCGAGCCCTTCGAAGGCCACCCCCTTCGCAAGGACTTCCCCCTGATGAGCAGGGAGGCGAAGCCCTGGCCGGGCGCCGTGGAGGGCGAGGAGGAGGAAGAGGAAGGGTGATCGCCCAGGCCGGCGAGAGCATCTTCAACCAGTGGTTCTCGAACTACTGGCTGGTTCTGGTGGTGAAGGCCGGGGTGGTCCTGGGCTTCTTCCTGGTCGCCCCGATGGTCATCGGCTACGCCGAGCACAAGGTCCTGGCCCACATGCAGAGCCGGCTGGGGCCGATGTACGCGGGGCGGTTCCACGGGTGGGCCCAGCTCGTGGCCGACGGGGTGAAGTTCATCCAGAAGGAGGACATCATCCCCAAGGCCGCCGACCCGTGGGTGTTCTCGCTGGCCCCGGCCGTGGCCATGGTCCCGTACATCGTCCTGTTCGTGGTCATCCCGTTCTCGCCGGAGATCTTCGCCCTGAACCTGGACGTGGGGATCTTCTTCGTGCTCGCCATGTCGTCGGTCAGTGTCATCGGCGTGCTCATGGCGGGGTGGGCGTCGGCCAACAAGTTCTCGCTGATCGGCGCGCTGCGCGCGGCCGCCCAGCTCATCGCATACGAGCTCCCGCTGGTGCTGGCGGCGGCGTCCGTGGTCATGCAGGCCGGCACGCTGTCGATGATCGGCATCACGGAGGCCCAGGACCGGTACTGGTTCGTCATCATCCAGCCGGTGGGGTTCGTGATCTTCCTGGTGGCCTCGCTGGCCGAGCTGACCCGGCCGCCGTTCGACATGCCGGTTGCCGACTCGGAGATCATCTTCGGGGCGTACACCGAGTACACGGGCCTGAAGTTCGCCTTCTTCCTGCTGGCCGAGTACGGGGGCATCGTGGCCCTGTCGGCCATCGCGTCGGTGCTGTATCTCGGGGGATACCGGGCGCCGCCGCTTCTCGGGCTCATCCCCGAGCCCTTGTGGATGGCGGCGAAGATCGGCGCGCTGTCGTTCTTCGTGATCTGGCTGCGCGCCACCTATCCGCGGCTGCGGGAGGATCAGCTCCAGCGGTTCTCGTGGCTGTTCCTGATCCCGCTCACGCTCGTCCAGATCATCGTGGTCGGCCTGGTCAAGGTCGCGGTGAGGTAAGGGGGAGGGCTGTGGCCGTCGACGAGCGAGGCGCACGAACGCCGCCCGAAGCGGGCATGGCGGTGGGGCAGGGCCTGGTCAAAGGGCTCGGCGTCACGCTGAAGCACCTCCTCCACCCCGCCGTCACCCAGCAGTACCCCGACGAGAAGCCGGACCTGCCGCCCCGGACCCGGGGGGTCATCGCGCTGAAGGAAGCGAACTGCACGGTCTGCTACATGTGCTCGCGCGAATGCCCCGACTGGTGTATCTACATCGACGCCCACAAGGAGACCCACGAGCCGGCCTCGGGTGGGCGCGCGAGGTCGATGAAGGTGCTCGACCGGTTCGCGATCGACTACGCGCTGTGCATGTACTGCGGGATCTGTGTGGAGGTTTGCCCGTTCGACGCACTGTTCTGGAGTCCCGAGTTCGAGTACGCGGAGCATGACATCGTCGAGCTGATCCACGAGAAGGAGCGCCTGGAAGAGTGGACGTACACCGTCCTCCCGCCGCCGTCGATCGAGGAGGGCGCGGAGCCTCCCGCCGAGGCGCCGGTTCCGGGGACCGCTCCAGCCGCTCCGGCCGGTCCTGCCGCTCCTGCCGCTCCCGCTGCTCTCGCTGCTCCTGCCGCCCCGGCCGAGCACCGCGAGAACGCGGATGGGGACGCGTAGGGGATGAGTTCGCAGGAGTACGCTTTCGTCGTCCTCGCCCTGGTGGGGACGGTGTCGGCGTTCCGACTGGTCACCGCGAGGAACGTGGTCCACGCCGCCCTGTATCTGGTCGTGACGCTCTCGACGGTCGGCGCGGTCTACCTCCTGCTGGCCGCGGAGTTCGTGGGCTGGGTTCAAATCCTGATCTACGTGGGCGCCATCGTGATCCTGTTCCTGTTCGGCCTGATGCTCACGAAGGCGCCCATCGGACGGGAGGCCTTGGACAACCAACAGCGAGGGATCGCCCTCCTGATCGGCCTGCTGGTGTTGGCCGGGCTGGTGTTTCTGATCCAGGACGCGTTCCACTGGAGCGACCCCAAGCTCCGCCCGGGGGTCGGTTCGACCCTCGACCTGGGCGAGTCCCTGTTCCGGCAATGGGTGCTGCCGTTCGAGGCCGTGTCGTTCCTGCTGCTCGCGGCGCTGATCGGGGCCGTCGTGCTGTCGCGGAGGGACGACAGGCGGTGATCCGGCTCCCCCTCGTCCTGTTCTTCTCGGCGGCCCTGTTCTCGACCGGCGTGTACGGCGTCCTGGCCCGGCGGAACGCGGTGCTGGTGCTGATGTCGATCGAGCTGATGCTGAACGCGGTGAACGTGAACCTGGTGGCGTTCTCGCAGCTCTGGCAGGACGTCACGGGACAGGTGTTCGCACTGTTCGTGATCGCCGTGGCCGCGGCCGAGGTCGGGATCGGCCTGGCCATCGTGATCCTGATCTACCGCAACCGCGAGACCATCTCCGTGGACGAGGTGAACCTCCTCAAGTGGTAGTTGCCGCCGAGACCGCGACCGCCGCGATGGGGCCGGGGTTCGCGAGCTACGCCTGGATGGTGGCGTTGCTGCCACTCCTTGCCGCGGCCATCACGTTGTTCGTTGGGAAGCGCTGGCCGGGAAAGAGCTGGATCTACGGCGTGGCCGGGGTGGGCACGAGCTTCGCGCTCTCCCTGGGAGCCCTGTGGCACTTCGTCCAGGGTGGGGAGGCGTACGAGTCATCCGTGACGTGGTTCACCGTCGGCCCTCTGCACCTGGAGCTCGGCCAGTATGTCGATGGCCTCACCG
>JBOGVG010000001.1:0-3320 GCA_050692435.1 Actinomycetota bacterium | reverse complement strand
GTCCACCCCGACGACATCCCGCGGTTCCGTCGGCTGCGGGCCATCGCGAACGCCCAACCGCTCTGGGCCGCACACGAGGGCCAGATGGACGATCTGACGATCCCGTTCCTCGGCGAGCCTCGCTGGCGTTGGCAATACCCGTTCGGCTCCCTCGTCCGGTCGGGCGCGGGCCTCGCGATGGGAAGTGACTGGTCGGTCTCGAGTCCCGATCCACTGGAGGAGATCCACGTCGCGGTGAATCGGGTGATGCCACCGTCCTACCCCTACGGGAACGGGAACGGCGAGGTGTTCCTCCCGGACGAGCGTGTCGACCTCTCGACGGCGCTCGCGGCGTTCACGATGGGCTCGGCCTACGTGAACCACCTCGACGACGTGACCGGCTCGATCGAGGCCGGCAAGTACGCGGACCTCGTGGTGGTCGAGCAGAACCTCTTCGGGCTCAGCCTCGACGAGCTCTTCGAGGCCAAGGTCCTGCTCACCCTGGTGGAGGGCGAACCGGTCTTCACCGATCCGTCCTTCCGGTGAGCCGGGCCGACCTTTCGCATAACGCAGGGCACCAGCCGTGTTTGAACGGCCATGTGGTGTTCCGCTACAATCCTGAACGGCCGTTCAAAGCCACGAAGGCTCGCAAATCTCGAGGAGGTTTTATTGGCCGCCGTCGCCGCACCCATCGACGCCGCGAAGCTCCAGCAGATCCTCGGCCCCGGGCTCGGGGAAAGCAAGACGCTGCCCGCCGAGGCCTACCTCTCCCGGGAGGTCTTCGAGTGGGAGCAGGAACACTTCTTCGAGGACTCCTGGGTGTGCCTGGGCGGGGCCGACGATGTGGTGATGTCCGGCGACCAGTGGGCCGTTCAGGTCGGCCAGGAGGGGATCCTGCTCGTGCGGGATGGAGGCGCCCTGCGCGCCTTCTACAACGTGTGCCGGCACCGGGGGCATGAGCTCCTGGAGACCGGAGCCACGCGGAACCTCCGGGCCATCAAGTGCCCCTATCACGCCTGGGTGTACAGCCTGGAGGGCGCGCTGGCCGGAGCGCCCCGGTTCGGCGGCGTGCCCGGGTTCGACCGGGCCGACTACCCGCTGATCCCCGTCCGGGTGGCCGAGTGGCACGGGTGGGTGTTCGCCAACGCCTCCGGCGACGCGCCGGACTTCACGGATCACATCGGCAACCTCGACGAGCTGGTGGCCCCGTGGGAGCCGGAGCGGCTGTACGCGGCGGAGACACACGAGTACGTGGTGGAAGCGAACTGGAAGGGCATCACCGAGAACTTCCACGAGTGCTATCACTGCCCGAGCATCCATCCCGCGCTCTGCAAGGTCACCCCCGTGGACAGCGGGGAGAACTTCCCCCACACGGGGTGTTGGGTTGGCGGGTCCATGGAGCTCGAGGAGCACGCCGAGACGATGTCGCTTGCCGGCAAGAGCCGGGGTGTCCCCATCCGCGGCCTCAACCCGAAGCAGCGTCGGGAGGTCTACTACTTCGGCCTGTTCCCGAACCTGCTGATCAGCCTGCACCCCGACTACGTGATGACGCACCGCCTCCAGCCGCTGTCGCCCGGGCGGACCTTCGTCGCGTGCACGTGGCTGTTCCCCCGGGAGGCCCGGGAGCGCGAGGGGTTCGACCCATCGTACGCCTCGGAGTTCTGGGACCTCACGAATCGCGAGGACTGGCGGGCCTGCCAGTCGGTCCAGCGGGGCCTGGCGTCTCGGGGACAGCGGCAGGGGCCGTTCGCCCGGGGCGAGGACGAGGTCTACGCGTTCATGGCCATGGTCGGGCGGGGGTATGCCGACGGGCACGTGAGCGTGCCCCCCGCGGTGCACGCGCCGGCCGCCGCGGCCTCCTGACCAAAGCAGAGGAGGTCTTCTCGATGGCGTTCGACATGAGCCAAGTACAGCGGGGCGCTCGCAACCGCCGGACCCCCTATTTCGAGGCCACCCAGAAGTACGACCCGAAGGGCTTCACCGTCTACAACCACATGTACTTCCCCATCCGCTACGACACGTTCGAGGCGGAATTCGACGCGCTGTTGAACGACGTCACGCTGTGGGACGTGTCCGTGGAACGGTGCCTGGAGATCTCCGGTCCAGACGGCTTCAGGTTCGCGCAGCTCCTTACACCGCGGGACCTGTCGAAGTGCTCGGTGGGGCAGGCGAAGTACGTCCTGATCTGTGACCGCGACGGCGGCATCATCAACGACCCCGTCCTCACCCGGATGGACGAGAACACCTTCTGGTTCGCCCTCGCGTCCTCCGACGCACTGCTGTTCTCCCGAGGCCTGAGGAACGCGTACCCGGACCTGGACGTCACCATCCGGGAAGCCGACGTGGCGCCCCTCCAAGTCCAGGGGCCGAAGTCCAGGGACCTCATGAAAGACCTGGTGGGCGAGGACATCCTCGACCTCAAGTACTACTGGTGGAGACGGGCCGACATCGGGGGCATCCCGGTGGTCATCACCCGGACCGGGTGGACGTCCGAGATCGGATACGAGGTCTACCTGACTGACACGTCCCGGGGCGTCGAACTCTGGGAGCGCCTCATGAAGGCCG
Organism: Actinomycetota bacterium; assembly: GCA_050692435.1. GTDB lineage: Bacteria > Actinomycetota > UBA4738 > UBA4738 > HRBIN12 > AC-69. The sequence continues at coordinate 776 of JBOGVG010000001.1, read as the reverse complement.
GCGAACCCTACAACGTCCGTCCCACCGGCCCCTCGGACATCCGCCGGATCGAAGGGGGGATCTTCAACTGGGGCGCCGACATGACGTACGAGGACAACCCACTGGAGATGGGGTTGGAGCGCCTGGTTGACTGGGACCTGCCCGACGAGGCCAGCATCTCGCTCGCCGCCCTGCGGTGGATCCGCGAACGGGGCGTGACCCGCCGGATCAACGGCGTCGAGCTGGACGGCGAGCCGTTCCCCGCCCTGAACGACGTGAAGTGGCCGGTCCGGGCGGCGGGGGAGAAGATCGGAAAGGTCACCTCGGCCATCTACTCGCCGCGCCTTTCGAAGAACATCGGCTACGCGTGGCTCCCCGTCGAGCGGTCGACGATGGGGACCCGGGTGACGGTGGAGACGGAATGGGGCGAGCGTACGGCCACGGTCGTGCCGATGCCCTTCGTGGACCCCGAGAAGAAGATCCCGGTCTCGTAGGAACACGGAAGCGGTTGCGGCTCCGCCCGAGTTTGAACGATGATTCAGCCGGCACCGGGCCGACCTCGGGCGGCCCGGCCGAAGGGAGTGACGACGCATGACGAACGAGCGGCAAGAGATGCTCGAGCAGAGCGCGACGGTCTACTTCGGTCCGTGGTACCGGCGCTCGCCGTTCTTCGACGCCACCCGGAGGGCCGGCTGCTCCGCCTACGACGTCTACAACCACATGCTGCTGCCCGCGTACTTCGACGACCCCGAGGTTGAGTACTGGGCGTTGCTGAACGACGTCGTGCTGTGGGACGT